>JAUSID010000266.1 GCA_030648295.1 Opitutaceae bacterium
GACACAGAGCGCGGACACAGAGGCAGCAGGAGACCACAAGGTGTTTGGACGCGCATGATGCGAATGGGAAAGTATTCCACATTGGATCGAAGGGTTTTCCTCTGTGAACCCTGGTCGCCTTCGGCGCCGCCATAGGCGGGTGAACTCCGTGTCGGAGCCCCTCGGCAGGCTCGGGGCCTTGAGCTTGTCGAAACGGCTCTGTGCGCTCTGTGACCAAAAGGTTTTTTTCATTCAACCTGTGCCACTATCCATCCGAATCGTGCAGGTTTGCGACGATTTCAAGACCCGGACATTTTACAGGAGATCGCAGAGGCAGCAGAGGCTTCTGACCAGTCTTGCTCTGCTCCCTCTGCTGCCTCCTGTTAAATGGTTTGGTTGCGGCTGCCGCGGTGGGAAATGTCCGGGCTAAGCCATGGCCGACGGTTCCAAAGCAGTTTTCTTGTCGTACGCGTCACAGGACGCGGAAGTGGCGCGGCGCATCTGCGACGCGCTGCCGGACACGCCTCGTTATGCCGCGAATGCCACGCCAGGAAGTCCTTCAGCCGAAGCGGAACAGTTCGCGAACTCGTCGGGCGATTTGCTGCTGCCGTGGGGATGATACGTGACCGACGATGCTTTGGGCGCGGCTGCGCGCAATCGAATGGATGAAAAGACAGTTGGCGGTGGTCTTGAACTCGAGACCGTCGGCCGAGTTGAGGAAAACACGGTGCGCGGACACGGTTTCGGCGGGTTTCAACTTCGTGCAGTAAAGAACGTTGATCTTGTCCGCCGCCGGATTCGCGCACACCTCAGGCGGGGAAACCACGACGGCCGGATGCTCATCGCGATCCTGTTCGTTGATGCGTGCCTTGACGATATCCCACTGCCTGATCGTCATGCGGTTTCGTCGGTCCGGGCACCATTGATCTCCGCGAGATCCTGCGGTGAGAGTTTAAAAAATCCGGCGGGGCGATGAGGCACCGGCTCGGCCGGAGGTTGATAGATAAGCTGGAATTCGTCCGAACCATGACGGAGCACGACCGTGTCCCCACGCTTGGCGCGCGCGGCCACCCGGGCGAAGTTTCTCTTGGCTTGACTGAAGCGAATGGTAGCAACGGCCATGGGTCCCCAATGAGTCCCGCGCGGTGCCCGAGTCAACCGCAACTTTGCCCAAGCCGGGAGAGAGCTGTTTCTAGCGCGTCGAGGGCGGATGGCGGCGAAGACGCAGTTCGCAGCGCAAAAACCTCGTTTCTCCTCGCCACGGAAAACGGCAATCGCAGGCTGGGAGCACACCCCAACTCGACTCTGGCTACCCCCAGCACACCCGGTGGCGTCTTCCCGAGTTATGCTCGCGAAGACCTGGTCGCGGCGCGTCGGATGGCCGAGGCATTGCGGGCGCACTGCGCGCCTAATTTTGACCTGGGAGCTTGCCCGCCTTTGGCGGCGCCGGAGGCGACCAGGGTTTACCCGCCTTTGGCGGCGCCGAAGGCGACCAGGGTTTTGGGTTTCGGGTTGGATCAATCCGCAATCCGAGATCCGAAATTGAAATGAGCGGCGCCCCAAAAGCTGTTTTTCTGAGCTACGCTTCGCAGGATGCGGACGCGGCACGCAAGATCGCCGATGCGCTTCGCGGCGCTCAGGTCGAGGTCTGGTTCGATCAAAGCGAGCTGCGCGGTGGCGATGCGTGGGATGCGAAGATTCGGAAGCAGATCAAGGAGTGCGCGCTGTTCGTGCCGATTATCTCGGCGAACACTCAGGCGCGGCTGGAAGGCTACTTCCGGATCGAGTGGAAGCTGGCGGCGCAGCGCACGCATGCGATGGCGGAGGCAAAGCCGTTTCTTTTGCCTGTCGTCATCGATACGACGCGCGATGCGGAAGCGCATGTGCCGGGTGAATTTCGAGGGGTGCAATGGACGCGCTTGCATGGCGGGGAAATAGCACCGGCATTTGCTCAGCGGGTGCGGACACTTTTGGAGGGAGTTCGCACGACGGAAGAAACCTCCGCGGGGGTGGCACCGGACCGTCCGCTGAGTGGAGGTCGTCCTGTGGTCGGGCACTCCGATGGAAAGTCCGAGCGTTCGGTCGCGGTCCTCGCATTTGCCAACATGAGTGGCGACCGCGAGAACGAATATCTGAGCGACGGGATTTCAGAGGACTTGATTACGGCATTGTCGCAGGTCGCCGGATTGCGGGTCCCTGCACGGACATCGGCCTTCGCGTTCAAGGGCAAAAATGAAGACGTCCGACTCATCGCGCAGCTGCTGAACGTCGAAACCGTGCTCGAGGGCAGCGTGCGAAAATCGGGCAGCAAACTGCGCATCACAGCCCAGCTGGTGAAGGCAGCCGATGGATTTCACCTTTGGAGCGAGCGTTACGACCGGGAAATGAAGGACGTATTTGAGATTCAGGACGAAATCACCCGGGCAATCATGATCGCACTGCAAGTGCATCTCGGGAGCCCACACGGTGGATCCCTGGTCAAGCCGACGACTGCCAGCACGGTCGCCTACGAATACTATCTCAAGGGCCGGGATTTTTTTTATCAACGTGGGGTGGGATTGTTAAAGGCCCACCATTGGTTCGAACTCGCGCTACTGGAGGATCCGAAGTATGCGCGAGCGTGGTCCGGCATGGCCGACACCATGGTCGTCCATGTCTTTTACGGACTCGGAACACCGGCCCAATGTTACCCGAAGGCGCGAGCGGCCGCAGAACGGGCAATCAGTCTGGATCCTAACCTCGGCGAAGCCCATGCCTCGCATGCGACGGTACTCGGCTGGTGTGATTGGCAGTTTCCCGAGTCGCTCGCCGCTCACGCGCGAGCGATGGAATTGGATCCGAGATTTCCACTGACCTACGCGTGGCATGGCGCGACGCTGGCCGCGGTGGGTTCTTTTGACGAATCCATCGATATGGAAAAGCGCGCGACGCTGATCGATCCCCTGTCGCCTTATATTTTCACAATGTGGGGATGGATGTTCGTTTTTGCCGGGCGGTTTGAAGAGTCACTGCCGCACCTACATCGTGCTCTTGCGCTGAAACCAGACTATCCTCTCGCGCAATGGGTGCTGGGGCACGCGCTCGCCCTCATGGGCCGTTGCGACGAATCGATTCGAATACTCGAAAGCGCAACGGAAACAGTGAAGCACGCCCCATGGATGCTCGGCTACTTGGGACATGCGCTCGGTAGGGCCGGTGAAACGCAACGTGCACTGCAAATCGCAGAAGAGCTCTCCGACCCGGCGCGCCAGTCAGTTGATGTGCCATTCTACCAAGCCGTCGTATGGGCCGGCTTGGGCGATGTCGATAACACGCTGCGTTGTCTCGAAAAAGCCTGCGACGAGCGCCATGTCCGAATGACCTGGTTACGCTCTGACGAGACGTTTCGAGATTTTCGGAATCACCCGCGCTTCCAAGAACTAATCCGCAAGATCGGCCTGCCCCCGGCGTTGTGAGATTTACCGCCCTCTGTGTTGAAAAAATAGAATGAACGACTCCGGCAAAGCCGTTTTCTTAAGCTACGCGTCGCAAGACGCCGCCGCGGCGCGCAAAATTTGCGAGGCGCTCCGCGCGGCGGGCGTGGAGGTGTGGTTCGATCAAAGCGAGCTGCGCGGCGGCGATTCCTGGGATCAGAAGATTCGGCGGCAGATCAAGGAGTGCGCGCTGTTCGTGCCGGTGATTTCGGCGAACACCAACGCCCGGGCAGAGGGTTATTTCCGGCGCGAATGGAATCAGGCGGTCGAGCGAACGCGCGACATGGCAGAGGAGAAACTGTTTCTCGTCCCCGTGGTGATCGATGGAACGACGGACGCGAACGCACTCGTGCCGGAAAAATTTCGCACGGTGCAGTGGACCCGGTTATCCGGCGCCGAAGACAATGCCGCTTTTGCCGAACGCTTGGTCGCGCTGCTTGGGCCTGCGGCGGAGGCATCGTTTCACGCGCGTGTCGTGGGTGAGGCGGAAGCGAGGCGGAGTTCCCGGATTTCGCGTGGGCGGACGTGGAGTTTGGTTGCGATCGTCGTCGTGCTCGCATCGGCGGCCTTCGGGTGGCGATGGCAACGCCTGGAGGAGAAACGGCCGCCGCCCGCCGCGCCGCGCCGTGACTCACCCGCCGCAGAGTCGGTGGCCAAAGCGCAACAGACTCTTGCCGCATCGCCGGAACCGGGGCTTTTCGAACTGAAGACGGCCGAAGAGTTCTGCCGCCGCGCGGTTGAGCAGGATGGCATGAATGCCGAGGCGTGGGCGGCGTGGTCGCAGGTGGAAACATGGTTTGTCGCGCAACACTTCGACATTTCCGTGCAGCGGCGTGAAGGCGCACGGACGAAAGCGGCGCGCGCGGTGGACCTGGCACCCACTTCGTTTGAGGCGCGGCTCGCTCATGCCTGCTTCCTCGTGCGCGGAGAGGGTTTTGTCAGCGTGTCCGCGTTGTCCGCCGAGGCCGAACCGCTGTTGCAGAAGCTGCTCGAGGAACGCCCGGATGAACCGCGCGCCTTGCTCGCGCTCGGACACTTCATGCGGGCTCGCGAACGCTACCAGGAGAGCCTCGCGGCGTTCGACCGGATGGCCCTCAACGCGAACCCCGTATTGCAGGCGGCCGCCCATAACGCGAGGGGTTGGCTGTTTCGCGATCAGGGAAAATCGAACGAGGCACTTGCGGCCGCTGAACGTTCGGTGGCGCTTCGTCCCTACTACGGAAACACCGCCCTGCTCATTTCGCTGGCGCTCAACTGGCGAGGAGATCTCGACTTGGCCAAGTCTACGCTGGCGCGGATGTCGGCGAGAGACCTGATGGAAGACTTTGGCGCTTCGATTGCCCTCGAGGTTTGCTATTATCGCCGCGAACCGGCGGGAATGTTGAGCGTGCTCCGAGCGGTGCCGCGCCCATGGCTCGACTCGAACCGGTGGAGCGGCCCAAAGGATTACTGGACCGGACTGGCGCATCAGATGGCAGGCAACGGGGAGGCGGCAACTCTCGCCTGGCGCGACGCGCTGAAACAGGTGCAGCAACGCTTGGAGGCGGACGCGGGCCAGTGGAACCTGCATTTCCGCCGGGGCGAATTGCTGCTGTTGCTCGAAGAGCGACCGGAGGCGGAAAAGGCTTTTGCGCTGGCGAAGCAGCTGGGGTCGACGCGCGCCACGAATGCCCTGCTGGCCACACCGGCGGTGGCCATTGCGGGGCTGCGAAATGTCCCGTGGGCGGTGCTGCGCTACTATCCGAGATACGATCGGCTGCGGTCCGAGCCGGCATTCCAGCAGTTATTGCTCGCTGCGGAAAAAGATCCGCGTCGATCCCCGCACGCGGCGGCTGCCGCGAAATCCGAGGTCGTGAAATGAGCAGCGCGGAAAACAAAGCCGTCTTCCTGAGCTACGCTTCACAGGATGCGGACGCTGCGCGCAAGATCGCCGACGCGCTCCGTGCCGCCGGCGTCGAAGTTTGGTTCGACCAGAGCGAACTCCGCGGCGGCGACTCCTGGGACGCGAAGATTCGGAAACAGATCAAGGAGTGCGCGCTGTTCGTGCCGGTCATCTCCGCGAACACGAACGCGCGCCGCGAAGGGTATTTTCGGCTGGAGTGGCGGCTCGCGGACCAGCGCACGCACCTCATGGGAAAGACCGGCGCGTTCATTGTGCCGGTGTGCATCGATGACACGCGCGACCACAACGCCGATGTGCCGGACTCGTTTCTCGCCGTGCAATGGACGCGATTTCCTCCGTGTGACATCCCGCCGAGTTTCACCGAACAGGTGAAACTGCTCTTAGCGTGTGGCGACCCGCAGGTGACGCCGGCGCCTTTTGTGCTGCCGCCGAAGGCGCCAGCGTCGCTCCCGCCGGCGCGGAGTGTGAGTCCCACCGAAACAACGCGGCCCAAGCGGGTGCCACTCGCGCTCGTGATGGCTGGCCTGGCCGTTGCGGCGGCGGTCATCACCTGGCAAGTACGGAAAATACCGGACCCGCCTGTCCCGGCGGCGGCCCAGCCCGCAGCGGACCTGTCCACCGTAGGCTCGGCGAAGGTGGACGCCCAATCTGTCGCCGTACTCCCCTTCGCCAATATCAGCGGGGATCCGGCGCAGGAATATTTTTCCGACGGGCTGACCGAGGAAATCCTCAACGCGCTCGCGCGCGAACGCGACCTGCGGGTCCCCGGGCGGACGTCGTCATTTTCGTTCAAAGGAAAAACCATTCCCGCCACGGAGATCGCAAAGGCGCTCAACGTCTCGCGGCTGGTCGAGGGCAGCGTGCGGAAGGTGGGCAATCGCGTGCGGATCAGCGTGACGCTCACGCGCGCGTCGGACGGATTCACGGAGGAGCTGGGCAGCTTCGACAAGGAAATGACCGACGGCGCCGCCATTTTTGCGTTGCAGGACGAAGTCGCGCGCGTGGTGGTGGAAAAACTCACGCAGCGCAGGGCCACCCTGGCGGTGGCCGTGTTGACGAAAAACTCCGCGGCCTACGACGCGTACTTGCGCGGTCGGGCGCTGCAGACCCGGGCCGCGTCGCTGTCGCGACAGGCCGCGGAGCAGTACGAGCAGGCCGTTGCGCTCGACCCGGGATTTGCGCTGGCGTGGGCGCGGCTCGCTGAAGCCCGCTTCCGCTATTATTCTGTCGGAAACAACCAAAGTCCCGCGTTGGTCGAATCCACCCGCGCGGCGATCGAGCAGGCATTCGCGGCGAGGCCCGATCTGCCGGAGGCCCTCATCATCCGGGCGCATTGGGCGCGCCTGGTGAAATCCGACTTCGGAGCTGCGGAACGCGACCTCGACCGCGCGGCGGTGCTGCAGCCGCCGACCGCGGAGTTACGGTTCGCGCAGGCGGCGCTCGCCCAAGACCGCGGAGACTGGACGACCGCCTTCGTCCACCTGCGGGAATCCCTGGCCCTTGATCCGGAGAACGGCGATCAGGCAAATCCGATCGCGAACATCTTTGCGCGGCGGGGAAATCTGTCCGAAGCGGACCTGCTTTATGCCCGGGCGATTCGAATCGCGGGGACCGAAAACGGGTCGCCGTTTGCCAATCGCGTCTGGCACCGGCAACGGTGGCGCGGCCCGGAGGCGGCGTTGCGATTGATCGAACGCGCGCCCGCCGGCCAGAGCGCGTTGGACCACCTTCGTGCGGCAACGCTCTTCTACGTAGGCCGGGTGGACGAGGCGCGGGCGATCGCGCGGAGGCTGGCGACGGACGGGTCAACGGACATTTCCTCCGTGGTGGACGCCGAAAACTGGGCCTCGGTTTTGACGACGCTTGGCTTGAACGAGCTCGCCCGGGCCCGCTGGGAAAACGTGAGCCATCTCGCACGAAAGGAATTCGAGGGAAATAACCGTGCACCCCGCGTGCGACGGGCGTTCGTGCGGGCGGAAATCGCGCTGGGTCGCCGCGACGCGGCGGCGGCCGAACTGGCGGCATGGCGGAGTGACCTCGAGAAACTGCCGAGCGCCTATCGACGCTATGCCGATTTCTGGCGACTGGCCGTGGATTGCTATGCGGAGCTGGGCAAGGTCGACGAGATCGTCGCCCTCCTGCGTGAGATCCGATCGCATGGCTACGTTTTGGACGGGGCGGTGCGCGATATTTCGGGGGCCGTGCCGCTGCGCAATGATCCGCGCTTCCAGAAGCTGGTGGAAGAAGACGAATCCTGGGCTAAAGCGCAGCCCGACCCGGTCGATCTATGAGCCGCGCGTCCGCAGTCTTTCTCAGCTACGCGTCGCAGGACGCCGAGGCCGCACGTCGTATCTGCGACGCACTGCGCGCCGCCGGCGTCGAAGTGGGGTTCGACCAAAGCGAGCTCCGCGGCGGCGATGCGTGGGATCAAAAGATCCGCAAACAGATCAAGGAGTGCGTTCTGCCGTCCGGCAGAATGCCGGTCATCCCGGCCAACACGCAGGCGCGACTCGAGCAAACGCGCAAGCAAACCCAGGCGGGCGCGCCAGACAAGGCGGTGGCAGGCGCGACCAGCGGATATCTCGACGGTTCACGTGGCGCCGACGAGCTCGGCGAGCGGCACGACATCGACACGGGGCGCAAGCCGATAACGGCGCTCGCCGGGATATACGACCATCAAGCGGTCGAGTTTGAGGTCGGCGAGGGCTATGCGCATCGAGGGTGTGAGAGTGGGGGCGTCGCTGCGTTTGCATTCCACGCCGATGCGGCGGCCGCGTTTGAACAGCACCAGGTCGATCTCGGCGCCGTTGTGCGTGGCCCAATAGTAGGCCTCTTCGGGTTGCAGGGCTTTGAGCACTTCCTCTACGGCGTAGCCTTCCCACGACGCGCCCACCTTCGGGTGCAGCTCGAGATCGTGCGCGGTCCCGATGCCGAGCAACGTGTGGAGCAGCCCGCTGTCGCGGATATAGATCTTCGGCGCCTTCACCTGGCGCTTGCCAAGATTTTCAAACCAGGGCGGGAGTTGGCGGACCATGAATACGCCGGCCAGCAAATCGAGGTAGCGCCGCACGGTCGATTCGTTCACGGCGAGGGCGCGGGCCAGCTCGGCAGCATTCCAGATTTGCCCGTGATAGTGGGCGACCATGTTCCAGAAGCGCCGCAAGGCGATCGCGGGAATTTGCACCCCAAGTTGCGGCAGGTCGCGCTCCAAAAACGTCTGGAGGAATTGTTGGCGCCACACGAACGAGTCGGGCTCAGTGCGGGCGATAAAGGCGAGAGGAAATCCCCCGCGCACCCAATGCTTCGCCTGCGCGCGGGCCCCGAGATCCTCAAGGCGGAAGCCTTCCAGCGGCACGGTCTCGATTCGGCCGGCCAGGGTCTCGGACGATTGCCGCAGCAGGTCCGGCGACGCACTGCCCAGCAGCAAAAAGCGCGCGGGCAACGGCTGGCGATCGGCGAGCACGCGCAGCAACGGAAACAAGTCCGGCCGGCGCTGCACTTCGTCGATCACGACCAGGCCTTGGCGCGGACGCAGCGCGAGATCGGGTTCACTCAGGCGCGCGAGACTGGCGGGGTCTTCGAGATCGAAGTAGTTCGGGGAATCGGCGGCGACGAATTCACGGGCGAGCGTCGTTTTGCCGCATTGCCGCGGACCGAGCAACGCCACCACGCGGCTGCGGCGCAAGGCCGCGCGGACGAGCTGACGATCGCGAGTCCGGTCAATCATCGCGGTAATAGACACCACGCAAAACCTGCAGTCAATGCGGGACTTTCATGGTATGAGTTAAGAATGCCGCGATGAACGATCATCTGAACCAAGCCGTCTTCCTCAGCTACGCGTCGCAGGACGCAGGCGTGCTGCGCACGAACGTTCAACGCTCAACATTCAACTTTTAACGCTCAAGTGCAGAACCAAATTGCCAATCGCGGAGGCCGAACTTGAGCGTTGAGCCTGCCAAAGGACAGGCAAGCGCTTGCCCGCCTCCGGCGGGTTCAGCGTTGGGCGTTGAGCGTTCCGGCGCAGCCGGGCCGGCCGTCTTCCTCAGCTACGCCTCCCAAGATGCGGACGCGGCACGCAAGATCGCCGATGCGCTTCGCGGCGCTCAAGTCGAGGTGTGGTTCGACCAAAGCGAGCTGCGCGGCGGCGATGCTCGCGCTACGCGCGCAGTTTCGAGTTCTGGGTTTTGGGTTTCGAGTTTGGCCAATCCGCAATCCGCAATCCGAAATCCGAAATCCGAAATGAGCGCCGCCGCGAGAGCCGTCTTCCTCAGCTACGCGTCGCAGGACGCCAACGCCGCGCGGCGTATCTGCGACGCTCTGCGCGCGCGGGTGTTGAAGTGTGGTTCGCGCGCCTGCGGCGCGCAGTTTCGGGTTCTGGGTTTTGGGTTTCGAGTTTGGCCAATCCGAGATCCGAAATCGAAATGAGCGGCGCCACGAAAGCTGTTTTTCTGAGTTATGCGTCACCGGACGCTGCGGCGGCCCGCGCCATCTGCGACGCACTCCGCGCCGCTCAGGTCGAGGTCTGGTTCGACCAAAGCGAGCTTCGCGGCGGTGACTCTTGGGACGCGAAAATCCGGAAGCAGATCAAGGAGTACGCGTTCTGCCGTTTCGGCAGAATGCCGGTGATTTCGGCGAGCACGCAGGCGCGGCTTGGCGGATCATCCAATTACGTATGGATCGTGATGGTGGTCGCGCCAAGTTCCACGAAATCGTGTTTCAGAAAGGCGGATTCCAGCGCGCCCAGGTTCGCCGTGATGAGTCGGGAGAGTGCCTCGTTCGCGATATTGCCAGTCGAAATCAGCAGCAATTTGGGTGGAACGCGCCGCAACCAGAATGACACCACGAAGTCGCGGTCCTTCGTCACGACAATCCGTGCTTCGTGCACCGCGATGTCGCTGAGTTCCTCGTCGGGCGTGCGATTGCCTGAGGGCAAATCAAGGGTGTGCCGTGCGTCGTGCCCGGCGGCATTAGCTCGCGGGCGACCCGGCGCGGCAGTTGCGCATCGATCAGCAGCTTTACGCCACGGCCGGATCGATCCGTTGCACCCGGCTCAGTCTTGCCGCGTAGGCATAAACGGCACGAAGGTCATCGCGCTCCAAATCTGGATAATCCTCGAGTATTTGCTCCGCCGTGGTTCCACCGCTCAGCAACTCCAACAGGAACTCGACCGGATAACGCAGGCCCCGAACGCATGGCTTCCCGTGACATATTTTCGGGTCCACCGTTATGCGCGAGAGCAGCGAATCGTCGGGCATACGCGGCACCATACGCCACGTGCCGGATGTGGCAAGCATCGGAGATCGAGCGCAAGACATGAGCGTCGCGAACAAGGCCGTTTACTTCCGCGATTTCTTTGCCGTTCGCGTGAGCGCCTCGACATCGGCCAGGTCCTTTGGCCGTCCTGCCGCGCGCTTGTTCAACAACAGACTTTCGCGGTCGATAAAGCACACCCGAAGCCCGTCGATGACTTCCTCGGCGCGTTTGCCGAAACAGTCGTCAAAAGTCACCCCGGAGATCTCGTTCATGACTTCCAGTCGCAGGGGTGGAACGCCGATCCGGACGATTTTGCCCGGCTCGAGAAAAACCGCCGGGGTCAGCTCGGGAACGTCGAAGCCAAAGTCCTTGAATGCAGCGAGCAGGCTTTCGGCATTTTGCGGCGAACTCCGTACAAACACGTCGAGGTCGCCGGTGGCGCGGACAAAGCCATGATATCCCACCGCATAGCCGCCCACCACCAGATACTCAACGCCGCGGGCGTTGAGCGATCTCAAGAAATCGGCGAAATTCCGATCGAGCTTCTCCATAAGAATAAAACTGGCGCCGCAGAAACTCGATGCCCGCCAGCCGGGTTTCAGGGGTTTGCTTCAACCAATAAGCCAAATCGTCGGGCTCGTCTTCAAACGAGCCGATGGTCACCGCTGTGCGATCCAGCCCAAAGCCTTTCATATCGGGGAAGCTATCGCGTTCCACTCGGAATGCACCTGAATTTCGCATCACGCGCAAAGGCGGCCCAGATGCCACGACGCGCCGTCTCGGCATGAAAAGGAGGCTGACGCATGAATGAAGCCAACCAAGCCGTCTTCCTCCGTTACGAGTCACAGGATGCGGACGCTGCGCGGTGTATTTTGCGAGACGGTGCGCGGAAGCGGCATTGAGGTGTGGTTCGAAATGTTTTCACTCGCATCGCAGCCTGGCGGCCGGTGAAATCTGCGCCCGAAGCCCCACCAGCTTCCGATGCCTTACCCCCCAACCCCAGCACCGTCCCGCGCCGGCGGCGCGGAGCGTTCATCCGCGCAGCAACCGTGATTATCGAGCGAGCCCCCGTCGTGCTCCGTTGAGCCGCCCATATTTCACGAACGTGTCCACATCTGCTTTGACCCGGCGCGATTTCATCGAACGTGCCTCGATCCTTTCCGCCATCGGCGCGTTGGCGGCGAACGGAGCCGCGGCGGCGACACGCGATCTGACCGCGGCCGCGCGACCGCAATTTTCCGCGGGTTTCCGGACCATTGATATTCGGACGGCGGAAGCGACCATTCATGGCGCCATCGGCGGCAGCGGCCCACCGGTGCTGTTGCTGCATGGCTGGCCCCAGACACACTTGATTTGGCGGGCCGTTGCCCCGCGGTTGGCGAGAGATTTCACCGTGGTTGTCACGGATCTCCGCGGTTATGGCGACAGCAGTGTGCCGCCGGACGGCGAGAATCACGAGGGCTACTCCAAGCGGGCGATGGCTCGCGACCAGGTGGAAGTCATGCGGTCGCTGGGGTTCGAGCGTTTTGCCGTGATTGGTCATGACCGGGGTGGCCGCGTCGGCCACCGGATGGCCCTCGACCATCCCGAATGCGTTTCGAAGCTGGCCGTAATCGATATCGTGCCCACGCTGAAGCTCTACACGTCGGTCACGAAATCTTTCGCGACCGCGTATTGGCATTGGTTCTTCCTGATTCAGCCGGCCCCGCTACCGGAAGATCTGTTGCTCAAGAGCGCCGAGTCGTTCTTGCGGGGACGATTCAAGCGTTCACGGAAGCCGGGTGTGAGTTCAGCCAGCTTGATTCCCGACGCCATCAGCGAGGAGACGTTTGCCGAATACCTGCGGTGCTTCCAGGACCCCCGCCGCATGCACGCGATGTGTGAAGACTATCGCGCTGGCGCTACGATCGACCTCGAGCACGACCGGGCGGATTTGGAGCGGAAGGTGGGCTGTCCGGTACTGGTGCTCTGGGGGGCCGACAACCCGGGGGTGGATGCGTTGTTTGATGTGCGGGCCACGTGGCGCGAGAGAGCGACCGACGTGCGCGGCCGATCACTACCCGGCGGTCATTATCTGCCGGAGCAGCTCCCGGAGGCCGTTCACGCAGAGTGCCTCCGTTTCATCCGGCCGGTCGATCCGGGTCGCTGATCGTCATGTTCGCCACCATCGACCTGTCATCCCCGAGCAAACCGATGTTCTCGCGCTACGCGCGCGGTTCCGAGTTTCCTCCTTCGCCAGGCCTGCGGAGGAAAAGTTGGGTTTCTAGATCCGGGTTGAAATCGGAACGGAAGGCAGATCGATGAGCGCCGATCGCAAAGCGGTCTTTCTGTCCTACGTCTCGCAGGACGCCGAGGCCGCGCGGCGCATTTGCGACGCGCTCCGCGCCGCTGGTGTCGAGGTATGGTTCGATCAGAGCGAACTGCGCGGCGGCGACGCGTGGGACTCGCGCTCCGCGCGCAGTTTTGGGTTTGGAGTTTTGGGTTTGGAGTTGGGGAATCCGAAATCCGAAATCCGAAATGAGCGCCGCCTCACAAGCCGTCTTCCTCAGCTACGCCTCCCAAGATGCGGACGCGGCACGCAAGATCGCCGATGCGCTGCGCGGCGCTCAGGTCGAGGTGTGGTTCGACCAACACGCGCGGCGGTTCTGCTGGCCAGCAGAATGGGATGCGAAAATCAGAAAGCAGATCAAGGAGTGCGCGTTCTGCCGTTTTTTGGCAGAATGCCGGTGATCTCCGCGGAAGAACTCGAAGCGCTATGGCGCTACGGTCAAGCCGGCCAGCGCGGCGGCCTGCCGTTGATTTCGATCGAACGAGAGGAACGTCGTTGCACCGCGGATCTGCGCCTGCGCGAGGTGCAGAATGTCCAGCGCGCGCGTGCCGGGCTGCGGCGTCACGCGGCGCGAAATCTGATTGCCCGTGTCGATCCAGCGCCACGCCTCCAGCGGACAGTCTTCCAGCACCTCATTTGCCACGTCTGCCCGGACCAATCCGGCCACCGCCACCAGATCGGTCGATTGGAGCCTGCCCTTGTGCAGCAGGCGTCGCAGCGAGTTGTTCAATTCGAACGCGCCGAAGGGAGTCAACGGCAGTCGCGGCGGGCGTTTCCACCCTCTCGTGTAGCCTACCGCGGCCGCGTGATTGGCGTCGGGAAGATACAACGAGAGGAGGAACGACGTGTCGGCGTATTCCATCAACGACCGCCTTCCTCCGCCAATTCATCGATGAGGGAGAGGGCCGTGAAGCGTTCACCGAACTGCGCGCGGGCGCGGCCGGCGAAATCGGGTGGCGTCCACCGTTTGTTTTTTTTCGCCGCAGTGAACGTGCCAATCACGCGTCCACGCCGCGTGATCTTGACCGGCGCTTTTTGCGCCGCGGCTGAAAACTTGCGATGGCGTCCGGCCTTTTGATCCGCCAAGACTTGGCCCCTCTCCCATGAAACGCCTCCTGCTTCTCCTCGCCGCCCTGTCGTCGTTCGCCGCCGGGTGGCCGGCGTACGCGGCGACTGCCCCGAACATCGTTGTTTTCCTCATCGACGACATGGGGGTGATGGACACCTCGCTGCCGTTCCTGACCGACGCGAACGGCCGGCCGAAAAAGTATCCACTTAACGAACACTATCGGACGCCAAACATGGAGCGCCTCGCCGCCCGCGGCATCCGCTTCAACAACTTTTGCGCCATGAGCGTCTGCTCGCCGACGCGCACCTCCATCATGACCGGCCAGAATGCCGCCCGGCATCACGTGACGAACTGGATCAACCCGGACCGCGACAATGCCGGACCCAACGGTCCACCGCAGTGGAACTGGCGCGGCTTGAAGAAGGGCGACGTCACGCTGGCCCGGCTGCTTCAGGCGAAAGGCTACCGCACGATTCACGTCGGCAAGGGCCACTTTGGGTCGCGCGAATCCGATGGCGCGAACCCGCGCAATCTCGGGTTCGACGTGAGCGTGGGCGGCGCGTCGATCGGTTCTCCCGGCAGCTATTACGGGCGGCAGAATTACGGCAAGGGTGGAAAGCGCGCGGCGAGCGCCGTACCGGATCTCGATAAATATCACGGCACGGACACGTTCCTGACCGAGGCGCTCACAATCGAGGCGAACTCGCACGTGGCTGCGGCGGTCAAGGCGGAGAAGCCGTTCTATCTGTACTTCGCGCAGTACGCGGTCCATGCGCCGTTCGAGTCCGATCCGCGGTTCGCGGCGCACTACAAGGATTCGGGCAAGCCGCCGCCCGCACAGGCGTTCGCCACGTTGATCGAGGGCATGGACAAATCGGTGGGTGACGTGCTCGATCACCTCGAGGCGATCGGGGCCGCCGAGAACACGTTGATCTTCTTCCTGGGGGACAACGGTTCCGATGGCCCGCTCGGCCACGAGCATGCGGTGGCGTGCGCCGCTCCGCTGCGGGGGAAAAAAGGTTCGCACTACGAAGGCGGAATGCGGGTGCCATTCATCGCGGCGTGGGCAAAGGCGAGCGCCGGCAATCCGCATCAGCGGCGGCTCCCGATTCCGGCCGGCGTCATCCAGAGTCAGCAGGCGGCCGTGCAGGACTTGTTCCCCACCATCCTCGCGGCCGCGGGTCAGCCGCCCCCGCGAAATCACATCGTCGATGGCGTGCGGCTCGACACGTTGCTCTCAGGGAAACGGGACCCCGCTCGGGGCGAGACTTTCCTCATGCATTACCCGCATGCGCCGCATCGCAGCGATTACTGGACGAGCTACCGCGATGGCGCGTGGAAAGTCATCTATCATTACTTTCCCTCGAAGGCGTCCGAGGATTCGCACTACCAGCTCTTCAACCTCGCCGACGATCCGTTTGAGTCCACCAACCTGGCGGCGCAGCAGCCGGCCGCACTGGGCCGGATGATGCAGGGATTGATCGCGAGCCTGGAGCATCACCACGCACTGTATCCGGTGGACAAGCCCGGCGGGGCCCCGCTCAAACCGCAGTTGCCGTAGCGGCGGCGGCGGATCGTGCCGGAAGCAAAGCGCGCGGCGGTAGCGCAACCTTTCGTTTCCGGATCACTCGCGGCCGATTTCTGCTCGCGCTGGTGCGGCCATTCCGCTTCATCGTCGGTCGTTTGCCCCTGACCCCTTGAACGCGCCCGCCCCCCGCGCTGTTTTCCTCAGCTACGCCCGTGAAGATACCGACGCCGCGCGCCGGATCGCCGCGGCGTTGCGCGCCCATGGTATCGAGGTCTGGCTCGATCAGGACGAGTTGCGGGGCGGAGATGCGTGGGATCAAAAGATTCGCCGCCAGATCAAGGAATGCGCCTTGTTCGTGCCGCTGATTTCCGCGAACACCCACGGCCGGCACGAGGGCTACTTCCGGCTCGAATGGAAACTCGCGGCGGAACGCACGCACCTGATGCGCGAGGGCACGCCGTTCCTGCTGCCCGTGCTGATCGACGACACCGAGGGCGAACCAGGTACCGTCCCGGATCCTTTCCTGCGCGTGCAGTGGACGCGGCTGCCGGACGGCGCGCCCACGCCGCAATTGATCGACGAGGTCAGGCGGCTGCTCGCAGCGCCTCGCCGCGGCACCGCCGCGCCGCATGGCACGCATCCGCCGCAATCCCTCGGCGGGACGCGGGGTGGGACGCCACCGCACCTTATGGTTGAGGCCACGCGCTCCAAACCGGTCATGTCCCGCCTGCGGCTCGTGCTGGCGGCGCTCGTCGTGGCCGTCGCCGGGTTAATCGGGTGGCGAATGATGCCGGCCAAACCCGCGGCGGAGAAATCGATTGCCGTGCTCGCGTTCGCGAATCTCAGCGGCGACAAGGAAAACGAGTATTTCTCCGACGGGATCAGCGAGGAATTGCTGAACGTCCTCGCGAAGGTGCCGGGCCTGCGCGTCTGCGCGCGGACGTCCGCGTTTTTTTTCAAGGACAAGAAGGTACCCATCCCGGAAATCGCGCAGAAACTCGGCGTGGCGTACATCGTCGAAGGCAGCGTCCAGAAATCCGGCAGCCGCGTGAAAATCACGGCGCAGCTGATCAACGCGGCGGGCTTTCATCTCTGGGCCGACACCTTCATGCGCGATGCGCGCGACATCTTTGCCGTGCAGGACGAAATCGCGGGCGTGATCGCGAAGAATCTCCAGCTGAAGATCGTTGGCCGCCGCGTCGCACGACCGGTAAACCCGGATGCGCACCGGCTCGTGCTGGAGGCGCGGTATCACTGGTTTCTGCGCAAGGAGGAGAACCTTGCCCGGGCCGAGGCCGCCGTGCTCAAGGCCATCGAACTGGACCCGCAGTTTGCGCAGGCCCATGCGGGGCTGGCCGACGTGTGCGCGATGCGCGTGGCCTACCGGCTGCTGGACGGCCGCGGCGGACCGGACACGGAACGGGACATCATGCGTGGCCAGACGGCGGCGCGGGCGGCGCTGGCGCTGGATCCGACGCTGGCGGACCCGTATGCTGCGCTGGGATACATCGCGATGGTGTTGTCGCGGTTCGATGAATCCGCCGGTTACTTCGAAAAGGCGATTGCGTTGAATCCGAACTACGCGGTGGCCCATGGCTGGTATGCCAACCTGCGGGCGTCGCAGGGCCGGCTGCCGGAGGCGCTGGTCGAATATGAACGGAGCATGGAACTGGATCCGCTCTGGATAACCAATCTGGGCACGTATGCCTCGGTGCTCGGGTTTGCGCAGCGGTTCGACGAGTCGCTCGCGCTGACCGAACGGGTGCTCAACCTGCGGCCCGGGGAAGTATTTCTGCCGAGCCTGGCCACGCGCGGCGTGGCGTTGCACGCGGTCGGACGCCGGGCCGAGGCCACCGAGGTGGCGCGTCTCATCCTCAAGGATACTGCCGCGCTGCCCCGCTGGTACGCGGATGCCTCGGCGATCTGGCTCCTGATCCAGGCCGGCCTGCACGCGGAAGCGGAAGCCGGGGCGCAGGCATTGTTCCAGCGGCTGCCGCCGTCCAGTTATCAGCGCGGATTCATCCTCGTGGCGCTCGGCCGCTTTGAAGAGGCGCTGCCGCTGCTCGCCCATACCCCGTCGCGGGGCAAGCACCGGTTGTTCTGGGATCCGATGTTTGATCCCTGGCGCGAAAACGCGCGGTTCAACGAGCTGATGACGCAATTGAAATGTGCCGGTGAATACACCGCGGCTCGCGATTCGCTGAGGCAGGCGATCAAAGCGTCACAAAAAAAGCCTGATCGAAGCATCGTTAAGTGAACTCGCCGCGGCGGTTTTTCGCGAGGCGCGCCGGGATGTCGCGCCCGCGCCCTAGATCCGCCGCAGGATCGCGCGTTCGGTGTCGGTTCGCGGATTGCGGATCAGCCAGAGGACAAGCGTGGCGCCGATGAGCGGAATGATGCTGCCGGCCACGAGTACGGGCGTGAACGAGTAGCGCGTGGTGATGTCGCCGATCAGGTAAGTCGCACCGATCGTCACCGCGCCTGCGGCCGTGCCACTCATGCCGCTGACCGATGCGACCGAGTTGCTCCGGAAAAGATCCGAAGGCAGCACCAGCGCCATGGTGCAGAAGCAGGTGTAGGCAAACGTCGCGAACCCGAACAACGCGGCGATCGCGAACAGGTTCGTCGCGTAGATTGCGGGGATCAGCATCGTCATGCCGAGCGCGCCAAAGATGACCAGCGCCTTGCGCGCCCACTCCACCGACCAGCCGCGCGCGATCAGCCAGCTCGAGATGCCACCGCCGGAGAAATTTCCCAGATCCGCCGCGACGAAAGGAATCCAGATCGCCACCAGCGTGTTCTTCGGATCGAAGCTCTTTTCCTGGACGAGGAACAACATGAACCAGTCGGCGATGAAGAACCACACGGGGTCAGTCAGCGCGCGCGCCCCGATGATGCCCCACGTCTGGGGCAGCCGGAGGAGCTCACGCCATTTCGGCCGCGGCAGCTCCGCCGCGTCCGGCGGATCCCCTGACGCAGCGCGATCGGCCAGGATCAATTCCTTCTCCTCGGCCGAAATGCGCGGGTGCGTTTCGGGCGAATGATACAGCCGGCGCCACGCGAGCAGCCAGAGCGCGCCGAGGCAACCGGTCAGGATGAACGCCGGCCACCAGCGGCGGCCCAGCGCAAGGTAAACGCTCACGAGCATGATCGGGGCGATGGCCGCACCGATGGACGAGCCGCTGTCAAACAGCGCCACCGCCCAGCCACGTTCCTTGCGCGGAAACCACTCGGCCACCGCCTTCGTCGCGCCCGGCCAGTTCGGTGATTCCGCGAGACCGAGCAGAAAACGAAAACCAAGGAAACCGGCGAACACCGCCCACGGCGACGAGAAGAGCGCGATCGTCGCGGTCGCGATCGACACCAGCGAGTAGCACGCGACGGTCCGGCTGAGCCCCTCGCGCGTGCCGACGCGGTCGATCCAGCGACCGAACGTCGTCTGCCCGATCGCGTATGCGATCCGAAACGCGATCACGATTTTTGCGTAGTCAGCGTTGGTCCAGTGGTAATCCTCCTTGAGGAACGGCGCCAGCGCCGCGAGCGTCTGGCGGTCGATGTAGTTGATTACGGTGGACGCGAACAGCAGCCCGCCAATCCACCAGCGCAGCCGCCGAATCGGGCGCAGGGGTTCGCTGGCCGGTGCCGTCGGAAATGTCATGATCGCCGGCCCGCGTCCCTGGCCGGCGCGTTCTCGCCGCCAGCGTGCCGCCGATTCCACTCCAGGCCACCGGCGAATACATCAATCCCGTTCACGTGTGCGTCGGTCAGCTCTGGCGCATCAGCCGCCGGGCGTTGCCGCGATACAGTGCTTCCAGGATGTCGGGTGCGAGTTCGAGTCCGTAATACGGCCACCACACCCGGCCCGGCATGAATTCATCCGCGGTTTCGAAGAGCCGCCACCACGCGCGATACATCGAAACCTCGCGGCCCATGTCCGTGCCAAACAACACGCGGTCGCGGTGTTTGGTCAGGAATTTCACCGCGGCGCGCGGCGTCCGGCCGACCTCGTAGTCACGCGCGGAGATGTCGAGGAAAAGGTTCGGATGCTGCTCCAGCGCCCGGCTCAACGTGCCGAGATCGTGGCCCTGGTTGCCGAGATGGCACGCGATGAAGGTGGTTTGCCGGTGTTTCGCGAGTGCCCGATCGCGCGACGCGATCAACTCCGCGTGCGTCGGCACGTCCTTCCCGTGCAGGTTGAAATGCTGATACTGCGGCGGCCTCTCCTGGTAAACGTCGAGCGGCTTCCAGCATGACGGGTGATCCGCGATGTGCGCGACGACGGGGATTTTCAGCTCGCCGCATTTTTTGAAAAACGGGTCGAGCCGGGCGTCGTCCAGATGCAGCCGCTGGTCGCGCGGCAGCCGGGCTGAGCCGAAGCCCATGCCCTTGTCCGAGAGTTCGCCGATGCCGCGCGCACCCTTGCGGTAGCAGCGCTCGAGTTCCGCCGCGGCCTTCCGCGGATAATCCGGCTGGTCGATGTTGGTCGCGAGCAAACCGCAATAAACCTGAAACCGTTTCGGGTGCGCCAGGTACAGGCTTGCCACCCGGTCGAACGCGTCGCCCGTCGCACTCGTGAGGATGACGGTGGTTTCGACTCCGACCTCATCCATCGTCCGCACCCACGCCGCGAGTTCCTGCGGCGTCTTCGCATTATTATGCGCATGAATGTCAATCGCGGGAAAGCGGGCCCTGGCCACGAGATTTTCCGGCAGCACGAGCGAAGGCACCGGCGCATAGTCACGCACGCGGATGTCATCCATCGGGCCCGGGGTGGGATTGACGCCGGGGCCGCCCCACGGCCCGTATTTGGTTTTCAACCACGCGGGGTCGCGCTCGTAGCCGCCGGCGGGGGCTGGGGCGGTGCCACCGGCGGCGCGTGGTTCGGCCGCCTGGCCCGGGGACTTGAGCGTGGATAATCCGAGAAGGCCGAGGCCGGACTGGCGGAGCATGGCGCGCCGGCTGACGGCACGGGAGGACGAGATCGGGGGCATGGTGTTAATTCGGGGTGAGCGAACAGGTGGGAGAGGCGGGTGCGGGGCGATCAAGAACCGTTTGCCCGGGGTGACAAAGCTATTTCCCCGATCCGTGCTCTTCGCGATTGAGGGTCGCGCGGCAAAACTGGCTCGCCACGCCGAGCCGCAGCGTTCAAAGCGACGGCCATCCTCCGACGGTGAGCATCCCATCTGCAGCTTTGCATCCGGTCCGCGGGGCCATCCTGATGGCTCGCGGAATTTTGTTGGTCCTGTTTCTCTGCGCCATGGTCACGCGAAACACGGCTGCCGCCGAGACGGTGGTGTGGCGGTTGGAGGACGTGAAGCGCGTCGCCAGTCACGCACCGACGGTGCTCGGTCAGCCACGCGTGGTCATCGAGGAGGGCCGGCGGGCGCTGCGTTTCAATGGCTCCTCTGACGGGCTGATGATCGATCACAACCCGCTGGCCGGCTCGCGTGCGTTCACGATCGAGGTCCGGTTCAAGCCGGATGCGGACGGGCCGGCCGCTCAGCGCTTCGTGCATCTCGAGGACACGGCGGAAAATCGCGCGCTGGTCGAAACGCGCGTCACGCCGGACAAGCAGTGGTATCTGGATACGTTCCTTTATTCGAAGCCAACCGACAAGGGCGTCACGCTGGTCGACAAGTCGAAGCTCCATCCGTGCGGCCGGTGGTACTGGGCCGCGTTGGTTTACGACGGGAAAGTCATGTCGCACTTTGTGGACGGGAAGAAAGAGCTGGAAGGCGCGATCGCGTATGGCCCCATGACGGAGGGCCGCACCTCGGTCGGCGTGCGACTCAATCAGGTCTTTTGGTTCAAGGGCGCGATCGCGGAGTTGCGGTTTCATCCGCGCGCGCTGCCGGCGGCGGAAATGCAGCACTCGAATTAACCTTCAAGTGAATCGGGTCACTCGTCGACAAGCCCTCGGTGCGCTTGGTGCGCTTGCCTTCCCATGGGAACGTTTGCTCGCGCAGACGAATGCGGCCGCCGGCTCTCCGGCTGCATCCGCATCCGCGGCCGCGCTGCCGCCGGACCTGCAAAACCTCCACCCCATCATCGAATCGATTGCACGCGAACGGCCGCTGTGGCTGTCGTTTCTCGATCCGCAGTGGCGTGAGCTCGCAACGTGGAAAAACGCCGCGCGCGCCGAATTTCGCCGCTGCCTCAGCTATGATCCGAAGCCGGTGCCGGTGGGTGCGGAGCTCGTGCGGCGCGAAGAGCGCGACGGATTCAGCATCGAGGTCGTCAGGATTCACGCCTCCCCGGCGTACCACATCCCGGCCTGGGTGCTTGTGCCGGCAAAACGCCGCGGCCGGCTCCCAGCGGTCGTGGGCACTCACGACCACGGCGGTCGTTACGTTTGGGGGCACGAGAAATTGATTTCAGCTCCGAACGACTCGGATGAGCTGAAGAAGAAGCGCGACGACGCCTATGGCCGGCCCTGGGCCGAGGCGCTCGCCCGGCGAGGATACATCGTCATCGTCATCGATGGCTTTTATTTCGGCTCCCGGCGCCTGCGGGTCGAGGATCTCGCGCCGGACCGTGTCCTGTCCGAAGCGCGCGATTCGTTCAACGCGGCCCGCAAAGCCATGCCCGACTCCGAGGAGTGGCATCGCGCCATCAATCGCGTCTGCAGCCAATACGAACATCTCACGGCGAAGAATCTCATCGCCGCGGGTGCCACCTGGCCGGGCTTGCACACCTGGGACGACATGCGCACGGTCGACCACCTGCTCAGCCGCCCCGACGTCGATCCGAACCGCATCGGCGCCGCGGGCCTTTCGATCGGCGGCCTGCGCGTCGCGCATCTCATTGGCGCGGATCCGCGGATTAAGGCCGCGTCTATCACGGGCTGGATGACGCAGTTCGCCCAGCAGCACCGCAATCATCTGCGGAATCACACGTGGATGATTTTCGTCCCGGGCCTGTATGCGCAGATGGATTTCCCGGACATCGCCGCGCTGCATGCGCCGGGCGCGCTGCTGGTGCAACAATGCAGCCGGGACGTGCTGTACCCGATGGACGCGATGAAGGGGGCGGTCGACCACCTGACGAAGGCCTACGCCAAGGCCGGTATCCCGGACCGCTTTCGCGGCACGTTTTACGACGAGCCGCATTGCTACCGGCCTTACATGCAGGACGAAACGTTCGACTGGTTCGACCGGCGGTTGTGACGGCGCGATTCAGTGCAATCGGCCGCGGCCTTCACGGGTGACCGCGGCCGTGCTTTCTCTCGCGACCGCAGCGCCACGAGCGTCGATCTCGCCACCAGGGAGAATGAGAACGATTACGAGGAACGAGCACGGAGTTCGGCGTTTCGACGGGATCGGGCATGGCTGCAGCTTCCAGGCGCGTGGACGGCACGACGTGCCACGGACATCATGGGCAACCCGTTCGCCATTGCGGGCCAGAGGCCCGCGCTACCCAGGAAACAGGGTGTGTCACCTGGGAGCGCGGGCGTCTCGCCCGCATGGATTGAAGTGGCACGGGCGTCCCGCCCGTGGCGCTGCGGCATCCCTTCGACAGGCTCAGGGCAAGCTCTGCCGCAGGGACAGTCGAGCGAGTGCTCGATCCCATCTGCGGCTTCTGCGGCTGGAAGCCGCAGCCACTCGCGGCAGCCACTTGGCGCACGCGCCGCCGGCACCGATTTGCATCCGGTGATTGGAGCCGCGGCGCCCCCGCCGCTTACGCACAACTTTTGCCATACTGACGCGGCGTGGGCGCCGCGGCTCCAGTGAATGATTATTTGCGTGCTCAACACCATGACTCCGGCTCGAGAGGGGTGCCCGACGGGTGGGGTGTGTTCGTACAAATTGGCGCTCCGTGCCCGCAATCCACGGTTTTCGATTTAACGTAATACGTTAAAATGGGATCGCGTTGGCGGGTTGCTCCGCCGCCGGAGTGGAGGATCGCCCGGCCTACCGCGGGCCCGGTTTCACGCGGGGCGCGGCGGCACGAATATCGATCGGTTGGAAACCGAGCGCGAGGGCAGGAGAGTCCGCCGCCAGCGTGAAGTCTCCGCGCTCCGGGTCGGCGAACCGCGGATCGTCGTAGCGGGAATGCGGATCCTTGCCGCGCTGCTGCCACTCGGCCCAGCTGCCGCGCGCCCACTTGATCTCATTGCGCGGGCGCGTCGGATTGAAATAGAGGTTCCAGTCGCACTCGAACGTGCTCTCGACCGTGATGGCGGTGCGATCCTTTTTGGGCTGGGCGTAAAACGAATACGGCTCGTCCTTCCAGTTCTTGCTGAACAGCTCGCCGTCGCGCCAATACACGATGTTGTTCTCGAAGTACAGGCTGCGGTGCGGCTCGTTGCGGGTGCGGCTCACCTGCTCCAGCCGGCCGAGCGCAAAGATGTTGTTTCGCACCGTGACCTCCTTCGCGTAATGGATGTTGAACCCGGCGAACTTGGTGTGGTGCACGACATTGTTCTCCACCAGCAGGTGCGTCGAGCCCTCGTCCAGGTAAATCCCCCAACCGCCGTAGTGGTTGGCATCCACATCGTGGATATGGTTGTTCCGAATCACCGTTCCCGGAGAAACGCCCAGCGTGTAGATCCCGCCCATGTCCGACAGCAGCCCGCGGCCGATGTCGTGAATGTGGTTGAACTCGATCCGGTTCAGCTGGCTCACGCTCCGGGTGTAACCCCAGACCCAACCGACCGAGATGCCGGTGTAGCCGCCGTGGTGAACATGGTTGTGTGTGACGACGTTCTTCTCCGTGTGCATCAGCAGCACGCCCACGGCCGACGGGTAATCGAGCCCGTAGTGGTGCAGCCAGTTGTCAGAAACCACGTTCGAGTGCGTGCGCTCCCAGGGCGGATTCCGCTCCGTGCCGCCGTCCAGCCGAAATCCACCCGCCGCCACGTGCGCGATTTCGTTGCCGACGAGCTGATTGCCGGAGCAGCCGCGGCGGAGGTCGAAGGCAAACGTGCCGAGCTGGGTCAGCCGGCAATGTTCGAACGAACACGAGCGGGCGGCCTCCAGCGTGATGGCCGCCGGCACGCTGGCTGAACCCTGGCGATCGTTCGAGTTTCCGGCGGGCAGCTCAAAGTGCGTGTGCGTGAACGACAGGTCGCGAAAACGCAGGTGTTCGACGAACCGCCGCCCCGCGACTTCGCCGTGCAACTGTAGAAACGCGCTTGTGACCGGCGCGACGATGTCGGACTCGTTCATGTTCTCGCCCGGCATCGGGTAATAATAGAGTTGGCCGGTGCGGCGGTTGAGGTACCACTCGCCCGGCGTGTCGAGCCCTTCGAACACATTTTCCACGATGTAGCGCGCTCCATCCTCGGTGAAATCGTCGGTGAACACCTTGCCGGCCTTGTGCGCGAACGTGACGACGTTCGTGGCGGTGTTCACCGATTTGATCGGCAGGTGCGAGTCGGTCCAAAAATGATACACGATGACCTCGACGTCGCTCAGGTTCGTCCAGTCCGCGCGGATGTCGCCGGGCTTGAACTCGAACGTCTGGCAGTCGGTGTGATAGTTCACCTTCTTTGGCGTGCCCTCGGGGCAGCCCGCGACCCGCAG
>JAUSID010000269.1 GCA_030648295.1 Opitutaceae bacterium
CCCCACTTGCACTTGCCCCGATTCATCGCGGGGCCGCGAGCCCGGCACAGACGAGTTCCCGATCGCTCCGCGCGAAGATGTGACGATAGGCGAAGGCGGGGTGCGACCAAGTTACCGCCCGGCCGCGCGGTCCCTGTTCCAGAGTCGGATCCAGCAGTCTCGCGCGCGTCAACTCCTGGTACCCGTCGGCGTTCAGGCGAGCCAGGATTAGGTTTCCCTGCTCGGTGAAAATCCAGGCTCGATCGCCCGATTCACCCGCCCGCACAAGGTGCATGGTCGCGTGCCACGCCTTGGGCATCGGCTCAAGCGTTTCCCAAAGCCGCTTTCCCGTCATAAGATCGAGACAGCGAAGTTCGCCGTCGGTCTGAACGCCGAATACGAGCCCGTTCATCACCAGCGGATCGGGAATGACGGGGGTCAACGTGTCCACGCTCCTTGGCCGGCGCCCGCGCTCCCACACGATTTCGACCGCCGGCCGATCGCGCGCGAGCCGGAAGAGATATGATCCGGCGTGCGCGGTGCAGAAAAACATCAGGTCGCCCTGGACCACGGGGGCGGGAATCGAGATCGGCCAGCTGCTCTTCGGCTGATCGTGACTCCACCGGAGCGTTCCGTCCGCGGGATCGAACGCGACGAGACGGAAGCCCAGGGCCATGACGATGAGCCGGCGGCCGGCCTGCTCGAACGCAACCGGCGGCGAGTAGGACGCTTCGTCTGAAAATGCCTTCCAACGCTCCTCGCCGGTCTTGCGATCAAACGCCACGACGCAGGCTTCGCCCGCGCCGCCAATCTGTGTGATCATCAACTCACCCTCGATGAGCGGATGCGCGGCGATCCCCCAGTTTGGCATCCTTATCCGGTATTCGCCCCGAAGATCACGCTGCCAGAGGATCTTTCCCGACACCGCGTCGATGCAATGGAGGTTTCCCGCGGCGCCAAGGGCATACGCCCGCCCGTCGTGGATTGTTACCGATGCCCGCGGTCCCGCTTCGTACTTGAAACCAGCATACGAGCATTCGTACGAAACCTCCCAGAGCATCGCGCCGGTCCTCCAGTCGAGGCAGAGCACCCGCTCGGATAACTTGTCCTTCAGGTAGTCCATGACGTACACCCGTCCGGCGGCAATGGTCGGCCCGGAGTACCCTGCGCCCAGCGGAACCGTCCAGCGCAACGGGATCCTTTCGCCTGCGAATTTCTCGAGGACTCCCTCTTCGCGCCAGATTCCATCCCTGCGTGCGCCCCGCCATTGCGGCCAGTCCATCCCCTCCGGCCGGATGGCTTGTGCGGGAGCAGCCATCGCAGCCGACAACGCCAGGAACAGCGCTGAAATCGCTCGCGGCATCTTCGGGAGCGGGAGGGGAACCACCGTCGACCTCTCAGCGAAATCGGTTAATGCGTCGAGGACGAAACCGCGAAAGCCATGCAGAGGACCATGTCATGGAACGCGGATCGGGCAGGGGAAAAGGTCGGTTAAAAGGGACAGGTCAAATCCACCGCTTTCCCAATATGAGCGGGGACCTCATTCAGCCGGCGCGATCACCATGACGATGCAAGATTCGGAAGCTGCCCTTGGGTTGCGGCTGCCGCGGTGCGATGATATCGATCCGTATCATGCAAGTTTGAGACGATTTCCTCTTTCTCTTCCTCTTAATCTTTCTCTTTCTCCGCTGTGGGTGGGACGTGGTTCGGGGAGAAAGATTAAGAGAAAGAGGAAAGAGAAAGATTTGGAGACTGCCCTTGGGTTGCGGCTGCCGTGGTGCGAAATATCCGGGCTAGAACGAGTACGTCGCGCGCACCGTCCATCCGTGGCGGATACGGGGCAGGAGGTACCGGACGACGTTGCCCGGCGAGACGGCCGAGAAGGGAATGAGGTCGTGCTGCCGGAAGAGGTTCTCGATGTTCAGCTGCAGATCGAGCGACTGGCCGCGGCGGACACGGACCTGTTTTCCGAGCATCAGGTTGTAGACGATCGTGCTGCGGCCGGGGATCGGGGCGTTGTTGTTCTCGGCGTCGAAACCAATGACCGCGGGCCCGCGGTAGTTCGCACCGAAGCCGAGCCGCGCCCCGCGTAACAGCAGCGGGGCTCCCTCGGCGAAGCGGTAACTCGTGAAGGCGTTGAACGACTCGCCCACGAAGGAGAGCGGCGGCTTGCCGTCGCCGCGGTCCACGAGCTCCATCAGCGACATGACGTAGTCGTAGGCGTCGTTGAAGGTGGCGGGGTTCAGCACGAAGTCGCGCGAGGGGGTGCCGTCGCGCGTGCGGACAAAGGTGGCGATCGTGCCGGGCGTCGCATCGAGCGGCGAGACGTTGCCATCCCACGCGCCCTGCACCTCGGCGAGGAAGCCCCGCATGCTCGGCGCCAGGTCGGTATGCGCGATCTTGGGCCGGGCATAGTTGAGCGAGACGCTCCAGCCCGCCGCGAGCCGGCCGGTGATCTCAATCTCGTTGCCGCGACCGTCGCCGGTGACGGTCTCGCGATATTTCGAGGTTCCGACCTGGGTGATGCCGGCCGCGGCCATGCTGGGGGGCAGCGGCTGGCCGGTGCGCACCAGGGTGTTGATGACGGCGTTGAGCGCGGGAATGCCCTGCCCGCGCAGCGTGTTGCTGGTGACGTCATGGAACTGGTCGTGCCCGATATTACGATACGTGCCCACGCTGGCGTAGAGGCGTCCGCCGAGCAGATTGAGCCGCATGGCGTAGTCGCGCCCCTCGCCCTTGCTCGGGACCAGCAGCCGGTCGAGCACGTCGGTGAAGTTGCTCTGCGGGAAGACGCTTTCGGACTGGTTGTAGGAAAGGCCGAGCCAGGGCAGCGGCATGACGACGGCGCCAAAGGTCTTGGTGGCCCCGGTATGCGAAGCGATGGTGGCCGGGTCGAAGAGGTACGGGCGCGTCTGCCACAGGTTTGTGGAGTCGGGCAGCCGCTCGCCGCCGATGGAGGCGTTGTTGTTTTCGATGCGCTCCCGGCGGTATCCGGCGGTGAGGACAATGCGGTCGCCGGGGAACCGGCTCTGCGCCGCCAGCATCCCGCTCTTGCTCACCGTCTGGTTCCACGGGTGGGCGTTGTTCCAAACGAAGGCGGCCTTCATGCCGGGCGACTCGGGGATGGGGTTGGCCCACGGATCGAGGGCGCCGCGGGCGCCACCGGGCGACCAGAAATCGAGGTAGGTGCGGCGGAGGATGATGTTGGTCGCCGCGTCAATGGGCTGGGTGTTGCCGGGAGCGACGTTGTATTCGCCCATGGTGCCATTGCCGAAAAGATTGTCGTTGTGCTGCCAGGAGCCGGCGAGGCTGTGGCGGCCGAACCACGGGTGGCGCCGCATGAGGTTGAACTCGTATCCCACGCTGGCGCGCAGCGACTCGCTGCGCTGGTCGAACTGTTGCTGCGTCACCTGGCCCTGCACGTAGGGAAGGCCGACGAACGGGTTCGGTTGCCCGATATCGGTGCGCAACGTGCCGGGGTTGCGGCCACCCGTCACCGCGGAGTCGCCGTCCGCGAAGTAGGCGCCGGCGAGGACGGGATTGAGGTCGCCGAGGGCGTTGGCCGAGGCCTGGGTGAACCCGCGGTAGTAGGTCGTACGCTTGTATCCGAACTCGAAGTTCACGCCGCCGACCCGCTGGTCGACGAAGATCGAGTAGATCGTGTAGTTGTAGTTGGCATTGCGGCCCGGTCCGGCGAGGTAGGCGTTGGCGGGGATCACCTGACCCCAGTAGGGATCGTCGACCGTGCCGCCCGCGGGGGCGGCGCCGCCGTTGATCGTCTCCCAGAAACCGGTGGGCTGGTTGCCCGCGAGGTCGGGACGCATGTCGGCGCCGGTGGTGGAGAGGCGGAACGGCTGCGGCCGGACCTGGGGCGCGTAGATGACCTGCAGGGTGTTGGCCGAGCGCATGAGCGCCGGGGCGGGGTTCGTGCCGGGAAGCAGGGGGTTGGACGCGAGCGGGGCGCCGCCCATCACCCAGCGCGAGTAACCGAGGTCGGCATGCGGATAGTTGCCGCCCATCACCTGGTCGCGGACCATCCGCTCCACGCCGGCGCGGACCTGCGTGTGTTTGAACGGTTGATACGTGCTCGCGACCGCGAATCCCTTCTGCCGTTGCATCTCGAACTCGAACCAGCCTTCGCGGTCCTCCCAGACGGCGTTGGTGCGCAGGGCGAGCTTGTCCTTCACCAGCGGAAAGGCGAAGTCGACCTCGCCACGCTTCTTGGCGAAGTTCCCGACGGTGAGCGTGGTCGTCTTCCGCTGGCCGTTGAGAATGGCCCGCTTCGACGTCAGGTTGAGCGCCCCGCCCGGCCGGCCGGCGCCAAAGAGGATGGAGTTGGGCCCGCGGCTGACGTCGGCGCGTTCGACGTTGAACCGGTCCGAGGCGAGGATGCCGCGGCCTTCCACCATGTTCGGCAGGTAGTCGCGGGAGATGACGGACTCGGTGAAGCCGCGGATGGTCGCGCGGACGTCGAAGGCCTGCTGGACGCCACCCGCGGGATCGGTGCGCTCGTGGTCGGAACTCAATGCGAACTTGAGCATGTCGAGGGCGTTCTCGGCTCCGATGTCATCGAGAAACTCCTTCGTGAGCACGGAGACGGCCGCCGGCGTATGGAAGAGGCTCGCGTTCATGCGCGTGCCCGAAAGCGTGTTGGCGGCCCGGTAACCCTCGTCGCCCTCGGTCGAGACGATGAAAGGAGAGAGGTTGACGATCTCCTCATCCGCGGCCGGCACGGGCAGGGCGAGTGCGAGCGCGAGGGCGGCAAGGATCGTGGCGGCGAGGCGGCGAAATCGGATGATCATGAACGGGCGCGAGGGGTTTACCGGTCAGGGCGCGCATTGTCACCCGAGTCGTACCACCCGTGCAGCACAAAAGTTCTCCCTTGGCCGGGCGACTCCGAACGCCCGGCGAGTTCCTCCCTCGTTACGCAGCCACTCGCGCAGCTGGCGTGCAATTGCGGGTTAAGGGACAGGTTAATTCTACCGTCCGACGCCGCCTACTGGGAGCAACTGGACCCGGACGTCCGGCGCCTGCCGCTCGACGGCAAAGTCTTTTATCCGAAGATGTGGCAGTTCAGCCCGCCGACGCGCATGGGCTTCGTCTACCGCGACCCGATCGTCAAGGCGCCCAACGTGCACCTCTACACCTACGCGAACGTGGTGGAGATCGTGCCGAACGAAGGACTGACCGCGATCGAGAGCCTGCGGGCGAAGACGATCGACGGCAAGGAGCACCGGGTACGCGCGCGGCACTACGTCCTCGCGTGCGGCTCCATTCACAACGCCCGTCTGCTCCTGGCGTCGAACAGCCGGGCGACGCAGGGCGTGGGCAACGGCAACGATCTCGTCGGCCGCTTCTTCATGGAGCACTTTGAGATCATCGGGGCCCAAGTCGCCTTCGAGAAAGCGCAACCGTTCAAGCTCTACACCGTTCCCAGCGCCGGCCGGGCCCGCGCGCGTGCCGAATTGGCCCTCATGGGTGACGTGCAGCGGCAGCACCGGATCCTGAACGGCACTGCGTCGTTCCGCCCCGGACCGATCACGGGCAGGGAGCAGAGTCGCTTCGCGTCGTTCTCGGACGATGCCGAGGCCAACGTGAAGCAGCGCCAGGCGATGCGCAACACGCCGGGCGCGGGCAGTCCCCCGGAACCGCAGGTCATCTACCAGATGTTCACGCGCCAGGAGCAGGCGCCGAATCCCGAGTCGCGGATCGTGCTGAGCTCTGAAAAAGACGAGATGGGCATGCCGCGGGCCAACCTGCGCTGGCGGTTCACCAAGATCGACAAGCACTCGATCCGCGTCTTCTACGAGTTGCTTGGACAGGAGATGGGACGCGCCGGGCTCGGCCGCGTCCAGTTGATGGACTGGCTGCTGGACGGCGACGACGATGCCTGGCCGAACATCCTCAGCGGCGGCTGGCACCACATGGGCACCGCCCGCATGCACGAGGATCCCAAGCAGGGTGTCGTCGACGCGAACTGCAAGGTGCACGGGCTCGCGAACCTGTTTGTCGCGGGTGCGGCCGTCTATCCCACCGGCGGCGCCGTCAACCCCACGTTGACGCTCGTGGCGCTGGCGCTCCGCCTCTCCGATCACCTCAAAAACAGGGTGATGTTCTGACGTGAACCTCCATGGCATGGTCGAAACATGTGCGGTCGGCAAATCCAAGGGGGCTTTTCTTTCCGTCGGGTGCGGAATGCGATGGGCGGCTGAACGGCGTCACGTTTCACCTCGAGCCGACTCGATGGAGGCATTCTGAGTTCTCGCCCGTTGACGGCGAGCCAGCCGGAGGTTTGCCTGTTCGCATCGTGACAGCCGTGATCGATCCGCAAATGCGCCCAGGCAATCCGCCGGCGCTGAACGATTTGTTTGATTTCTGCCCTCAGATCTCCGTCGTGCGGTCGTTCGTGCCGCAAAGAGGCGAAGTGGCCTTCCGTTGGCTTGGGGGATTACGGGGGTTGGCTCGGATCGCCACCCTCCACCCTCCCCTTAAACCCCTCCCGCTGAAAATCCAGTTTCCTTTCAGTCATCGCGAGGAGCTAACCCACGCGAAGGTCGGAGGCCAGCCCAGTCATATTTTCTAGGTGGACTCGGTTAGTCTCGTTCGTTGTCGCCTCAGGAGTCATCAATGACCAAGCACTTCTCAATCCAGGTGGCGATCGTAGTTCTGACACTGGCGGTAGGCGGCGCCAGCGCCCAGCAGGTCAGCCGCCCGGACTCCACACGAGCTACGCAGCCCGCATTCGCAACCGGCAAAGGACCGGTCGTCGCTATCGACGAAGCGCACCAGAACACGCACACCATTGGAAGTGCGCAGTTTCGAGGTTTCGGAGAATTACTGCAGCGGGATGGTTATCGTGTGCGTTCGCTTACCGAGTCCATTGCGGGTGCTTCCCTGACTGGCATCGACGTACTAGTCGTAAGCGGCCCCGGTGGCTGGGCGGGTCCCGATGCGTCGCTCAGCGATGGCGAAGTGGCCGCCCTCATCCAGTGGATCCGCGACGGCGGCGCATTGCTTCTCATTCTCGACCACATGCCAGCGCCGCGAAACGGAGCCAGACTTGCCGCAGCCGTGGGCGTTAGCAGCTGGCATGACGGCTACACGCTGGTCGAGATGCGGGATTCGCTCCCCGTCGGCCCCATTCTCTTTTGGCGAGCGGATTCCTTCCCAGCAGGGCTGCCCGCTGTCGGCCCAACTGGCCCCGCGGGAGGCATGGGCTATCAGGGTACCGACGCGGTGCTGGCGAAGCATCCGATCACGGAGGGCCGCAACGCAAACGAGCGCGTGCAGAAGGTGGCGACGTTCGTCGGCTCCGCGTTCCAGCTTCCCTCCAGGGGCGAGGCACTGCTGACGCTGCCCGAGCGGGCGATCTCGTTCACGCCGAAGTCGCCTGGTCCCGACGTCACGGTGGATGCAGAACGGACTCCGGTGGGGCGATGGCTCCAGGGCGCCGTGATGAAACTGGGTAAAGGCCGCGTCGCTGTATTCGGTGAAGCCGGGCTTTTTTCCGGCGGCCCTGCAGCTGACAATCGGCTATTTGTGCTCAACGTACTGCGTTGGCTGAGTGGTGTCCTGTAGCGGAAAATGGCGCCACCTAACGGACGTTGCAGCTGACGCCGCAGACTCGTATGGTTGCGCCAGCAGTGCTACGCCTGCTGGCGCCTGATTGAACTGCGGCTCAGCTGAACGTAGGCGTTGAGGCTGTAGAAAAAGGCCTTCGTCGGCGTGATGTCAGCAAACCCCTCCCGGATCCGATCCCCCTGAAAATCCGGCTTCCTATCAGTCAGTAGCTCTACGACATGAAGCGTGACCCGCACGAGCGGTTCAATCTCTTCGGCCAGCCGGGTACGGACGCGAAGCGGGCGGAATCGCCAGCCGCCACGGATCGCCACCCTCCACCCTCCCCTTAAATCCAGTTTCCTTTCAGCCAGTAGTTAGATCTCGCTGAAAATCGAGTTTCCTTTCAGTAATCGAGCTGCCGGCCGGTTACTTCATTAACGCCCGTTCTGACGATGAGGGCACTTTTAGAAACAAAGCAGAGCAATCATTCACCCCAAAAGTTTATGTCACAGAAGATACTCGTTACCAATTTCAGCTACAGCGTTACTCGCGCGGAATATGAAACCATGGCTGCTCAGCTTGCCCAGGCATTTGCCGATGTGCCGGGATGCCTTTGGAAAATCTGGCTGATTGACGGTGAGAAAAAGGAAGCAGGAGCTGTTTATCTGTTTAAGGACGAAGCCTCGCTGCAAGCTTTCAAATCCAGTCCCTTGGTTGCTTCGGTGCTTTCCCATCCTGCATTGAGTAACTTTGATTTGAAGGAGCGGGATATCCTGAAATCGGCGAGTGAAATCACGCGTGCGCCGCTCCGCTAAACCGTACCGATTCGTTTCATGGTAGCAGCCGAGGTAACGAGGCTGAAGCGCGGTGGTTCGCGCTGACAGCTTTGTGCCGTTGGAACCGGTTGCGTCACGTACGCGATCACAGTCGCGCATTGACCCCGGCGAAGAACCCGGGCGTCAAAACGCGCCGTTGACTGGGCCGATTGCCCCGGTCGCTGCCCGTTTCGAATTCACCGAGCACATTGTTCACGTCGAGGTACACGCTGAAACGCCGCGAGAGCTGGTAGACGGTCTTCACGTCAAGCGTGTCGCGCCGGATCCTATAGACGAGCTGGGACTCGACCACATTATAGGTGGTGAGATAGCGCGCGCGGTGGTTATACTGCAACCGGACAGTGACCTTGTTTCGAATGTAGGAGAGGCCGAAATTCGCCGTCTCGGGGTTGAAGCCGGCCACCTTGCCCTTCGGGTTCGGAGCAACGGCAATGGAGTTGCCCGCACCGTAATTCCCCTCGGATTCCATCCGCGTGTAGTTGGCGTACCCTCCGAGTCCGGCGAAGATTCCGGGGAGAAACGTGAACTGCTGGTTGTAGTTGAGCTCGAGGCCGCGCACCCTGGCCGCTCCGCCGTTGTACTGGGTGGTGAGCGAGTATCCCGCATAGTCGCCATTGAAGCCGTTGTTCTCCCCGGCCGGCACGGTGGCCCCGCCGGAGGTGAAGATGAAATTCTTAATCTCCTTCTGAAACACGCCCACCGAGACCACGCCCGCCGGCTCGAAATAATACTCCACCCCGAGGTCGAAGTTGTCGGCCGTCTGCGGCTTCAAGCCCGGATTGCTGGACGTGATCGTCTGGTTGTCGAAATTCACGTTCGTACGCGGAATGAGCTGGCCGATGCCCGGGCGTCCGATGTTGGTCGCGTAGCTGAGCCGCGTGATGAGGCGCGGCGAAAGCGCAAATTTGAGGTGCACCCCCGGCAGCACATTCTGGTAGTCGCCCGTGCGAATCTGCCGGCCACCGAATTCCGCCAGGGTGCGACGGCGGATCTCCGCGTCCGTCAGGGTGCCCACGAACGCCGCGCGACGAGCCCGCTCCTCCGGAGTGATCGCCTGCAGCGCTCCCCTGCCCTCCGTCTTGGTTCGCTCGACCCGAACTCCAGCCAGCACGGAGAGCTTCCCCAATTGCATTTGGCCCATGATATATGCCGCCGGGATCCGTTCCTTGAATCTCTGGTCGCCGATCAGTTGGGCCTGCACGTTGGCCGCCGTTTCCTGCCGGAAAAGACCCGGGTTCGTTTCAACCGCGGTATCGATCAGCTTGTTCGTGTGGCCGGGGAACGCCGGTATCGGCACGTTCGGAAAACGAATCTCGTCGGTGTGCAGCCGGCCGCGCTCAATCAAACCAAACTGCGCCAGGTTGTCGTCGTTCCGCCCCGTGGCCGGATTAACCCCCATCACACCGTCCGCTCCGATGTAGTTTCCGCTCCACTGTGACGCCTCCAGCACCCGACTTTGTTCGCGAATCTTCACGCCGACCTTGATGTAAGACGGCACGGGCGCGCTGAAGCTCTTCCGGCCATTGATCGACATCCCGTGATAGCTATCCCAGCCCGCGCGCCGATCGATCCGGTAGCGGTTTTCCGTAAAACTGGAGAGCTCCGTGATGCTCGGGCCCGCTGTCTGGGTCACGATGGGAAAATCGGCCCTGACGCGCTGATCAACGGTGTACCCAATGCCGCGCGCCGTGAAACCGAAGTTGCGCTGACCGGCGTAGTTCGACTTCGAATTCGATTTGTAGACGTTCCAATCGAGGTCCAGCGCAGCGAACTTATGGACCCCGCCCAGTTGGTGATAGCGGGTTTCCGCGTCCTTATACGCGTTGTCCGCCTGTACGTTCACCGTGCTGTTCGGCACCGCCCGGACCGTGGTGAATGTGTTGGTGAATCCCGGCAGGATGCCGCCCGTCCCCGTCGGATTGCCGGCCGCGTCAAGGGTCGCGAGTGTTTGCGGGGTCGTGAAGATGAGGATGCGATCGGTATCGTGATCGGTGAGCCGGTTCACGGTCGAACTGAGGTAAATCCGGCTGCGCTCGCCGAGCTTGTAATCAAGCCGCACGCCCCCTCCCCACCGCGAAGTGACCAGCCTCTCGTCCGTGTACCCAACCTGGTTCGTGTACGTTGGCCCGGTCACTCCGTTTGGCAGAGCCTGGCGCGTCTGGGTCACCGTATCCTGCGGCGTGAAGAGCTTCCGGTGGCCGAAATTGACGGCAACCGCGAGCTTGCCGCCAAAGACCTCGGAATACGACACGGCATAATTGTACGGCAGGCCGGTCATCCGCTCATCCAGCGGCCGGTAGGTCACGCCCAGTGATATGCGGCCCTGCCGCCCCTTGCTGTCGAATCCCGTCTTCGAAACCATGTTCACGGCGCCACCAATCGAATCTCCTTCCATGTCCGGTGTCGGTGACTTCACCACTTCCAGACGTTCCACGGTGTCTGCGCTGACGGTTTGAAACTGATACTCACGCGTCGACCCGGCCGACGCGGCGTCGGCGAGCCGGTTGCCATCCATGGTGATGGTCGTGAGATTATGATTCACTCCGCGAATCCGGACGTAACGCACCGTGCCGTCGACGGTATCCCCCTCGACGCCCGGAAGTCGCACCAGCAGATCCGCCGGGTTTTGCGCGAGATTGCCGAAGGCGTCCGTGGAAACGATGTTCTTCACGCCGTCAGAAAGCCGCTGTAGCGTGACCGCTTGAGCGTTGCCCTCGCGCTCGCCCGCGACAACAAACTTGTCCATCGCATAAATCTGCGAGGTCAGGCCGATGTCACGACGGTTCACGGTGCCAGCCGCCAATGTCACAGGCACGCTGGACCGATCCAAGCCGGTGTACGAAACAGAGAGCGAGACATCGCCGGACCCGGGATCATCGAAACGATAGCTGCCCTGGCTGTCCGTCAGCATCTCCCGGCCCGTTCCCTCGATTGTCACGAGCGCGCCCTCGAGCGCACGGCCGGTCGCGCTGTTGGTCACGATTCCGGTCAGCGTGGTTTGTGCCAGTGCGACCGGCGTGAACCAGCAGCACAGGGCAACGGTCAACCCGGAGAAGATGCGATGAGAGGCGCGGAATGGCCGGGCACGAGCGGAGGGGGAACGTACATTCATGAGCACAGACGGTTTGGGGGTGGGGGTGGGCTCGGGGTGCCGAGAGTGCGGCACCGCGAGGCTGCCCGGAGTTCAATCCCGTTACGCCGGTCAATCAAGCTCCTCGTGCCGGTCTTGCCGCTCCTCGCGCCGATTGGGAGGTCGGTTAGAAGGGACAGGTTAATTCCACCGTTCCTCATGAGCGCCCGTTCGCCCACGGACCGCCCCGCCCGGAAGTCACGGTGCTGGTGGCGGCCGACTCTGGCGCCGCCTATCCCGTCGACCCTCCGCGATGCGAGCCACGGCTGCCGTATCCACGACCATGTGACGAGCCACTGCGCTACCGCGTGCAAGCGGTGGAACCAGGGAAAGAGTTCGACCATACGGGATTCGAGTTGCCGCCCGCACCGGAA
>JAUSID010000270.1 GCA_030648295.1 Opitutaceae bacterium
TTCCGGTGCGGGCGGCAACTCGAATCCCGTATGGTCGAACTCTTTCCCTGGTTCCACCGCTTGCACGCGGTAGCGCAGTGGCTCGTCACATGGTCGTGGATACGGCAGCCGTGGCTCGCATCGCGGAGGGTCGACGGGATACTGCTCAAGTCGGCCGGTTACTCGACCGCACTCGCCGGCAAGTGGCAGCTTTCCGGCGAACTGCCGACGCTCATCCACGAAGCGGTTTTCGACGATTATCTGATGTGGGCCTACGACCAAAATTTGCCGGCGGGTATCACCCATCCCGTGCACGAGAATAACAGCGGGACACCGTGGTCATTTTCGTCGGCGACAACGGCACGGGCGGCGATGGCAAGGGCACGGCGTGCGAGCTCGGCGCGCGGGTTCCGTTCATCGTGCGCGGCGCCGGCGTGAAGCGCGGAGTCGTCTCGCGCGCGCTTGGCGATGTCACCGATCTCCTGCCGACGCTGGCCGAATTCGCCGGCGCGCAACTGCCCAAGGGGCGGTTAAAAGGGACAGGTTAATTCTACCGTCCCTTTCGCTCGCAGCGCCTCAATAACCGCTGGCGAAACCAAAGATCCGGGGCACCTCGACGCTGCGTCGCATTCCGGTCGACAGATCGATGCTGCCGATGACCGCGGTTCCCTTGCACGTCGTCGTTGATTCCCGTTTCACCACCACTCGCATCGCCGTGAATCGCACGAAAGGTTTTTGTCGGTAAACGTGCCTGGCGCGCCCCAGGCCGCGCCGCCGCGCTTCGGCTTCCACGGCGGCGCCGAAGTCCACCGGCGCAGTGGCGGGCGGAGAGGCCACGATAAATTTACTGATAGGAAATCGGATTCTCAGCGGGAGGGGTTTACTCAGCGGAAGGGGTTTATTCGCGTTTGTCTGTTTCAAATCTCCAAGGCAACCGGGGCGGCGGGCGCTTCAGCCCCGGTACTGGTGAAACAGGCTGGCGAGAAGGATGATCTCAGGATGAGCCGCCGACAACTTGGGTAGGACCACGCGGATGCGGGAACGATAGTTCGCCAGCTGCTCTCGCAGCGGTTTCAGATCGGTCGTTTTGTCCCAATGAAGTTTTTTCAGGTCGAGCACGAGATGGTTCTTGCTCCGGTCCAATGATTCCTGAATGCGGTGCGCCAACCCTTCGGCATCGTTTGCAGACAACGCGCCTTCCAACCGCATCCACACTTGTTGCTTCGCGTGCTGCAACTCGACCTGAATGGAGAAATCCGGGGAGGCAACTTTGCGATGGAGTTCCTCCCACATCTCAAACGCACTCCAGCGCTTGTCAGGCAGGCGATAGGTGGTGCGGATCAATTTGGGATGCTGAAACCAATCCAGTTTTAACGTCAGCGCGGTCCACAGCGCGGCACCGACGGCGATGACGGACTTGAATCGCTCGCCAGGCGCGGGGCGGCCCAGTTCCGCGTGAATGCGCTGTTCCAAATCGCCAATCCAACGGCGCACCGCGGCGTTGGGTCCGAGCAGCCGGCCGGCAAAGAACACCGGATAGGCCACCCGCAACTCCGTGGCGTAGTACTCTGCCGTCTGGCGCAAGAAGGGATTCGGCGAAGCCTTGAGCTTTTGATAGCCGAGCAGGCGCGCTTCGAGCACGCGGTAGATGCTCGGGCCGAGCAGACGGAAATCCTGTTCAAAGCACCAACGCTGGATGTCCTCAATCTGCTCTGGCGAGAGCGTCGGGTGTTTGATCATCGTCCGGAATCCATCCGCGCGCCGGTAGAACAAGTCCTTGTCGCTCGTGTAAACGTCCTGCAAAAGGTTCTCCTTGATGATCCGCTCGTAGAATGGCGTGCCGGGCACCGGACCGTAGATGAGGAACTGCGCCAGCGCCGGTTTGAGCTTCATTAGGCCGGCCAGTTCCTCCGCCACGACTTCCTGGTTCTGGTAATCAAACCCGACGATCATCGAGGCCAGAACCGTGATGCCGTGCTCGCGAAACTCGGTGAAAATGTCCGCGATAGGCCGGCCTTGCTGTTTGGCATAATTCGACCGCGTGCCTTCGTAACCGATCCAGAATCCATCGATGCCCATCTCCAAAATGTCTTCCACCGTGTATTGGCTGATGGCCTTGACGCTGGCGAAGGCAAAGATCGACAGTTTCCTTCCGCCCTTGATCACGCACTCGCGGAACTCCATCGCGCGTTTCTTGTTGAGCAGGAAATCCTCGTCCAGAATCAGGAACACGAGGCTCGGATCCTGATCGAGGTAACGTTCCGCGACGGCGTAGATGTCCCGGCCCGTCGGCAGGAGCTTGATGTGTTTGCGCGAGAAGAAATGCGAGGTGCAGCAGAAATCGCAGCCGTTCGGGCAGCCGAGGCCGGCGAAAAGTTTTCCCGTGCCCGAGACTTTCCACCCAAACACCTTGAGCCAGCTCACGATGAGCGGATGCTTGTAGGGCATGGGAATTTCCGGTTCGCCCAGCAAACGCCGGAAAAACGCCACGCCTTCCTCACGGCAGATGTAATCGCCGTACGGTTTGAGCACCTCGTCTTTCAAGACCGTGCCGTAGCCGCCCAAGACGATCTTGCTGTTGGGAGCGTATTGGCGAATCAGGGCCACGGTTTCCTTCATCTTGTGCATGACCGCCATCAGAAATGAGACGCCCACGTAATCGTAGCCCTGCTTGAGTTCGCGGATCAACTCGCGCTGCGACGGGTACTGCAACACCACGGTGGGCGCATCGAGGTTCTCCGCGATGTACTCAAGGCCAAAATGAATGTTGACCGTGCGTGGGCTGAAGATGCCCTGGGCACGGAGCACCTGCCGATAAAGGAGTTCATAGCCAACCGATGGCGCATCGCCGTATTTTGGCCCCAAGGGACGGCACACACTGGTTAAGAGAATCTTTTTGCTCACGGACTTGCTAGGTTGCAGTCGCACTACGCGCCGGGATGGGCATGGACGGTTTGGCGATATTGGATCCCAACGGCGGAGGCGGAGGCGTCATCTGCGCCAGCGCGGCGGTGAACGCGCTCATGTCCTTGATAACGTCGCCGACCAGGCAGTCAATGGGCGCGGCACGCTGTTCGGGAAACCGTTCGGCAAATCTCGGGAAACTGAATGCCGGATCGTAGAACGCGTGGATCATTTCCCTCGATGGTTTCGATCGGAATTGGAGACGGGATAGCATTCATGCAGGCACGTGCTTTTTTCCCGGAAGGCTGCGTGCATGGACGACGAGCGTGCTGCTCGATCGGCATACGCCGCCGTCACGCTCATTGATCCCGTTGCAGCACGCTGTCCGTGAGCACCCGGGCGCGCAAGCCGCCCCGGCCTTTGAGCCAGTTCTCGGCGCGTTCGTCGCCCAAGGCATGATTCATCCAATAGCACGGCCGGCATTCCTCCACGCCGGCAAAGCGCGCGCCTTGGAGCTCGAATTCCCGCCCGACCAGCGTGTTCAGATCCGCGCCACGGATGAAAACGTTGCGGCGCGTGGCAGCAGGCTGGGCGGCGGCCAGATCCAACTCGCACCGCAGCGCGTCGAAAACCTCGAGCGAAAAGAACGTGATTTGCCCCTTGTAGTCCGCCTTGAAGTCAAAGAACCGGTCGCCGCGAATTCCGCGTCCGGCCACACACTCGATCTGATCCGCCTCGTTCATGGAATGGTCGCCAGGCGGACCGCCGTGGTGGCAAAAATAATTGTGGCCAGGCGAAATAAACAGATGGTGGATACGAATCATACTGCGAGCGGCGTGCGAGCGCCAACGATGCGGTAGATCTCAACACAGCGCCGGCACGCGCCTTGATCCGGCGCCCAGTGGGGAAACTCCGCGCAGATCGCGGCCCTCGTAGGCGCGGAAAGTCCGTGGGCGCCCGCCCAGGCAAACGTGGCAAAGCCGCAAAGCGGGCACGCCGCACCGGGCACCGGCTCGTGCGTGGAGTCGAGGCCGCGCGGATCCGAAGCGATCGCAAGCAAGTCGGCGTGGCGCGGCTGGCGATCAACCCACAGCGCATCGAACACCTCGTTGCGCCGGGACTCCGGCCAGAAGCCGAACACGTGGTCGAATGCCACGCGGTGTTGTTCGCGGCCGCCGAGGGTGGCGCGTGACGCAGCCGTGAGGCGGCCATCGATCGCGATGTCCCACAGCAGCCGGTAGCGCTCGCGCGTGAGCCGCTGCTGGGCGGCGTTCCGCCCCGGCAGATGCACTTCCGGCGAATAGCCGAACGCGGGATCCAGCATGTCATTCACGTGCGCAAATTCATGTCGCAGGAAGCACGCCAGCTCGTCCGGCCGATCGAAGCGTTCGATGCGCAGTGCCACCACACCGGATCGGCCGTTCTCCGGGCCGACGTAGAGCTCCGCGCCTTCGTCGCGCTGGATGCGCGCCCGGCGAAAGACCAGCGCGTTCAACATCCGGCGCAGCAGCGGGAATTCATCCGCCGGGCCGACAAGCATTTTCTCCAGGCCCCACTCGCGAAACCATTCCAGCTGCAGATTGAAAAACGCTGTGTTGCGCGCGTCGGGGTCGAGGATCGAATAGAGTTTCTCGCGCGCCAGATGGAAACGCCGGATTTGCAGCGGCGGCGGACCGCAACGCCGGCGGTTGGCGCAGATAAATACGGCGCCTTCCACGAAATCGTCAGCGTAGCGCAGTTGCATCACATCGCCGGTGCCGCCGCGCCGGGTGGAAGTTGGTTCAAGCCGCAGGACGCGCACAAATTTTCGGCGGCCTCGTCCACCGGCCGCAAGAGTAAATCCTCGCTGCCCGGCGGCAGGTTGAACCGCGCGCACTCCGCGAGGATGAAGTCACGCATGAATTCCGCCAGTGCGGCGAGCGCATCATCGGTCGCGGCGCGGGCCAGGCGCCGCGCAAAGGCGGGAGCCCAGCGGCCAAGGTGTTCGCGCAGAAATTTCTTCTGCGCGTCCCGGCACAGCACGCATCGGTCTTCGTCCAATCCGTGGACGCGGGCGTAGGCCTCTTTGGCCGCAAGCACGGACATAAACTCAAGCTCCATGCCGATGTGGTCGGGTCGTTCGGCCGCGGCGGCCGCGACTTCCAAGCCAAACGCGCGGTAAAACGCCGCAAGGTCGGCAAGCCGGTGTGGCTGAAATAGCGGGTCGGCGCCGAGATCGCCGTATTCGATTTCGTTGAGCGGGCAATCGCCGCGCGCGGCGTGCCCGAAGGCGGTGACGTAGGCCATCTGGTACGACTCGAAACCGTCGCGGCGTAGCCGCGCGATCAGCGTTGCCGCGGAGATTTCCAAGGCGGGCGAACCTGGCTCCAGCGAGTATACCGCCGCCAGCACCGCAGCGTGAGTGTCGGTGCTCGTCAGCCAGGCCCAAGTTTCAATCCCTGGGTCGTCGAACGCGCGGGCGAGAAACTGGTGGAGCAACGTTCGCGCGAGGCCGGCATCGGCAACTCTCCGCGTTCCCTCGCGAGCCGCCGCGGACGATGAGAAAGGACTCCGGGCTTCGTTGGCCGAGTCAGAAGGTGCAGCGGGATCTCCGTCCCGCCGGCCGTTGGAAGGCCCGGCGGGAGCGTAATTCCGGAACACCGAGCGTCGTGGCTGGTCGCTGCGCGCCGCCCATTCCGCTTTCGGCGCGCCGGCGCCCGCGCTCCCTTTAGATCGAGTTGGCATGTTTGTCCGGCCGGATGTGCACCGGCTCCTCGACGGTTGTCTCGACGACTTTCGTTCCGTCGTGGGCATAGCCGACGATGGTGTCGTTATACATCGCGAACCTTTTTCCGCGGACTTCCGTTTCGAAAATCTTCGGGCCTTCCTTGATCTCATAGCGGGAGCAAATCCGCTGCTCCTTCCCAAAGAGCTGCAGTACGGCGAGCAACTCGCGGTCGGGATTCGCGTAGCGCTCGATGGCGCCGTCCACGCCCGGACCGAACATCTGTCTGAGATACGGGCGCGGCACCCAGCGCGGCGGGATGTAATAGCCGTTCGGCTCCGTACCGAACTGCGGATACAATGGCAGCGCGACCTTCGCGACGTGAACGAGATAATAGAGCGGATTGTAGCGGTCTTCCTTCCACGTGCCGTCCTGGTTCAACTGCACGAGCCCCTGCAGGCGGATGTGCCCGACGCACGCCGCCATGCAGCGGGTTTGCATGGGCAGGCCACCGCCCGCCGGGTCGCGCCCTTCGACGCGTGGGAAGCAGCCGATGCACTTTTCGGTCACCCGCGTCGTGCCGCGATAGAGCGTTTTCTTGTAGGGGCACGCCTCCATGCATTTGCGGTAGCCGCGGCAGCGTTCCTGGTCGACGAGCACGATGCCATCTTCGGGCCGCTTGTAGATCGCATTGCGGGGGCAGGCCGCCAGGCACGCGGGATACGAGCAGTGATTGCAGATTCGCGCGAGGTAGAAGAACCACGTCTTGTGTTGTGGCAGCGATTCGCCGCCGGCGAAATACCGGCTCTTCTGCCCTTTTTCCGCGCCGGTTGGATTGTCTTCGTAGCGATTTGGTGCGGCCCATTCTTCATCCGTGGGCAGATACCCCAGCGCCTGTTGCGCACCCTCGGCACTCACGTTCTTGAGCGCGGCCTCGAAGACGGTCTGGCCCTTGAACTGGCCATAGGGCGCCTTCAGCGCCTGCGGCGCGCCGTTCCACGTCTGGCCGCCAGGATTGAGTTGCTCGAGCAACTGCAGGAGCTTCACATCCCAGTGCTGCGGATACCCGCCGTAGGGCTTGGTCTCGACGTTGTTCCACCACATGTATTCCTGGCCCTTCGAAAACGTCCAGGTGGACTTGCAGGCCATCGTGCAGCTCTGGCAGCCGATGCAGCGGTTGATATTGAAGACGAACGCGAACTGGCGATCGGGAAACGCCCCGTCGTAGGGGTATTCCATCTCGCGGCCGAGTTGCCAATTATAGACGGCGCTCATCGTGCGTCAAAAGGGTTGAGGCGCTGCTGTACTGCGCGGCGTCGGGACAAGAACTGATTCATGAAATTACTCCCGGCGCGGGAGAGCCCATCGGATCCGTGGCAGTTGCGTCCCGTTCGTTTATCGCCCTCGGTGGCTGGCAGTACGACTCTTTCTCCATCGCCCCGGGCCCGTCGAATTTCGGCTGCCTTGCCCCTGGCATGCCATCCGCGACCGGCCACGTCACGGTCGTGCCCCGGCGCGCGAAGACGTCGCCGATCACGTCGCGCACGAACTGCTCCCCGCGCTTTTGCAGCGCCAAGTTCATTCCGATGTAGTGGGGATTGCGGAACAGGGAGAGGATTTGCTGGTGGTCATACCCGAGCCGCATGAACTCCTCGACGAAGCACTCCGTCATCGCCGCGGTCGTGTCTTCCTTGCACGCGAGCCCGACCCCGTTCAGTTCCATTGGGTCGTCAAAATCGAATTCGTCTTTCGGCATGGTGGTCTAATTTTCAAGGCTTGGTTCCGGAACCGCCGCTGGCGACAAACGCGCCGGCGATGTACTTCTTCATAGTGTCGTTCTCGGCTCCCGGCGACATGCCGCTCGTGCCGGGTTTCCACGGACCACGGGCACCGAGCCCGCCGTCCTCGGCCTTGGCGACGCTCACGAGGCATTCCTTGGGGACGGTGTTGACAGCGTGGTTGTCCGCCTCGCCCCCGAAAAGGAATCCCATGAATGCCTTCGTCTTGTGGAACAGGGTGTCGGTCTGATGCATCGGCATGTGCCAGTTGCGCGTGACGGACTGCTGTGAGCCGAAACGGAAATTCGAGATGTAGCCTTCATCGGTGAGCGACAGCCCGTCGGGCCGCGTCTGCTGCGCCTTCACCGTCTTCTCCGTCGCGATGAACGAGCCGTGTTTCATCATCACCACGTGATACGGATAGGCCGAGTTGTAGGTGCAGCGCAGCATCAGCCGGCTGACTTTGTAGAACGGATCGGACGGCGTCGCGCCCAGATACGGGCGGTCGGCCGGATTGGCGTCCACGTAAACGTAATCACCGTCTTGAATGCCGAGATCGCGGGCGGCCGCCGGATTCATGTGGAGCTGATGCTCGCCGACGTTGGGCAGCCGCTTGTCGATGCGATACGGGTCGCCGAAGTTCGAATTCCAGATGAGATGCCAGTCCACGTTCGCCCACGACGAGTGGACGCTGTGGCGCGACTTCGGCGTGAGGCAGTAGAACTGGTAGCCGTCCTTCCAGAGGAAATTGGTGGTCTTCTTCGCTTCGGCCCAGGACAGCTTCACGTTGCGCACCGTGCGTTCGTCCCAGTGCTGCGCGTCGAGCGGGATGCCGTAATCGTTCGGGCGGACGAGCGGATTCGAGCTGACAATCACATTCGGCAGATACGGTGTGGCCTCCGGGCCTTCGCGGTGCACGATGAAGTTCTCGCCGCAACTAATCGCGGTGGGATCGTCGCTGTAGGAATGCAGCCGGCCCGTGTCCGTGTAGAATGGATAGGCGTCATGCACCTGCTCATAGAACGGAATGCGCGGATACGACCGAAAGAGCATCAGGCAGCCGCCGGGTGGGCCGTATTTGCCGGCCATGATATCGTCGAGCTTGTAGCCCGCCGTGGTGGTGCAGGTGTCGAGCAGCCGCTGGATGTAGAGGCTCCGCTTGCCCTCGTGCTCGAACTTGAAGTGATCGTAAAAGCGTTTGTCGCCAGTGGCCTTGGCGAGGCCGTTGGCAATGCCGGCGAGAATGGCCAGGTCGTCCTTCGAATCGTAGAGCGGCTTGATGCCGCCCTTCCAAATTTGCAGAAACGGATTCGAGCAGGAGGCGGTGATTTCCAGATCCTCGAATTCCACCCAGGAGTTCGCCGGCAGTCCGAAATCGGAGTGTTCGACCGAGGCCGTCATCTGTGTGTCGATCGTCACGATCAACTCGACGTTCGGGTTCACGTTTCTGATCATGCCGTAGGCCCACTTGGCATTGTTGATCAGATTCACGTTCGACGTGAAAATCGCCTTGGTTGGCGTGGGCATGTGCGTCGCGCCGGTGAAGACCTTGCGGCCCTCCTTTGGCGTGTTGACGATGAGCGGCAGGTCGCCGTGATTCCAATACGCAGGCTCCTCGTCCTTGGTGTAGGCGTGCGCGTGGACGACGCGGCCATGCGCCTCCGGATCGAGGTTCTGCTCGAACGGATCCTCGGCGATCCAGCCTTTGAAGCCGGGGCCGGTGAGCTTGCTCCCTTGGAACAGCGCCGCCTTGTAGTTGCCGGCCCACCCGTGGCAGCCCGCGCCCGGCTTGCCAATGTTGCCCGTGAGCATGATCGGCAGATAGGCCGCGCGATTCGCCTCAGTCGCGTGGAACCAGTGGTTGATCCCTTCACCCTGGTGAATGGAAGCCGGCTTGATCGTCGCGAGATCCTTAGCGAGTTGCTCGATCAGATTCTTCGGCGCGGACGTGATCTCTGCCACCGTGTCGAGGTCGTAGTCGCGGAGATGGACCTGGTAGAGATTCCACGCCGTTGCCACTTCGACTTCATTGCCGTCGGCGAGCTTCACCGTGCCTTTGAAGTCGAGCGCCGGATCGATGCCCGACTTCACGAACGTCGCACCGACCATGTCGCGGTGCACGGCCTTGGGTGCCTTTGACGCGGCGTCCCACACGACGAAATCGCCGAGCCGGGCGTGCTGTTCGTCGGTCAGACCCTGCACGGTCTTGCTCGGCCCGTCAGCCGCGAGCGTGCTCCGGTATTTGGCGAACACCTCCGCCGCGCGCAGGCGCTTGAGCGTGTCGGTGCGAACGAGGAACGGGAAATCCGTGAACTGCTTCACGAACGCCTCGTCATACCATTTGTTGTCCATCATCAGCCGCGTGACGCCGAGCCACAGTGCCGCGTCGGTGGCCGGGCGGACGGGAATCCAATAATCAGCCTTGGTGGACGGCGCGCCGTATTCGGGGGCGATGACGACGATCTTCGCGCCCCGCTCCATGCACTCGATGAACCAGTGCGCGTCGGCCATTTTATTTTCGACGAGGTTCTTGCCGTTCATGATGATCAGCTTCGAGAACCGCAGGTCGTTGAAATCGCACTCGCTGTTTTGCAGCCCATGCACCCATGGGTGACCGGGGGCCTGATCGCCGTGCCAAGTGTAGTTTGACCACGCACGGCCTGCTTTGGCCTCCTCCGGCTTCACGCCGCGCACATGGACATCGAGCAGGGCGAGGGAATTGCACAGCCGATACATGCCGTATTTGCCCATGACGCCGAGCAGTCCCATCCCGCCGCGCATCTTGATCGTGCGCGTGCCGGCGCCGCCCATCTCCTGGATCATTTCGGGCACGTAGCCCTGGGTCTCGAGCAATTTCGCGCCGGACTCGCCGGAGTAGCGCTTCGCAATCGCGGTTGTCCCCTGCGCGATGTAGTCGAATGCCTGCTCCCACGAGATGCGCTCGAATCTGTCCGTGCCGCGAGTATCGAATTTGTAGAGCGCCTTCAGCTCCCGCGTCAGCTCCGGGAACCCCGCGTCGGCCCAGCGCTTCCAGCCTTTGCGGACAATGGGGTGCTTGAGCCGATATGGTCCATAAAGGATGCGATGAAACGTGTAGCCTTTGGCGCAATGCCGGTTGCCCCACCCAGCCGTCGCCTTGTTGCCGTAGAGATCGGAATAACGCGCAACGTCGAATTCTTCGCCGAGCCGGACGATGACGCCGTTGCGGACGTGCGCGGTGATCCGGCAATTATGCGTGTCGTTCGGCGCGCACACCCACGAGAACGCGTGGTCGTAGGCGTATTGGTCGCGGTAGAGTTTTTCCCAGTCGCGATTCGGATAGGCGGCGAGCGGGTTGGCCGCGGCCTCGATGGTCTGCGCCTGGAGGAAACGCAGCGGCAGCATCTGCGCGGCGGCGAAGCCCGCGCCCGTCAGACCGCTGCGCCGGATGAAATCGCGCCGGGAAAGAGAGTCCGTCGTCATGGTGCCGGTTTGAGAAGATAGGTTTCCGAATTGCCCTTCGCGTCGGATTACGGTTCGAGCGCGAGTTGGTACCAGTTGCTCACCACCTTGCGTCCATTGCGGTCGCGGTTCTGGCCGTCCCACACCGCGAGGGCGACCGGCACCGGCTTGCCAATGGCGAATTGCACATCGGCTGTTTCACCCGATTGCAGCTCGCGCACAAACACGACGCTCCAATGGCTGTCGCGCCAGATGCCCCAGCCGGTCACGTTTTGCCCGGACGCCGGCTGCGAGGTGAACGTGCCGAAACCGCGGGCGTTGCCATCTTCGATCGGCGAAACGTGCGCGGGCTGGGCAAGCAGATTTCCCGCTGCCTCGGCCGTTCGATAGAGCGCGTCGGTCCGGAAATAAAGATCGGAGTGCATCGAGACATAGACCGTGTCCACATCTTGACGCGACTCACTGCGCTCCTGCTGCCAACCCGCCTTCCATTGCCAGATGTTCACGGCATTGGCCTTGTCGCCCATCCCGATGAATGGTGTCTGGCCGTTCATCGAAAACTGCAGCGCAACCGCGTCCTGAAAATCCTGCACCCGCACCGGAGCGCCGTTCGCGATCGGGTCGCGCCACGTGCAGAGAATCGCCACCCGGCTTCCATCGTGCACCGCGCGGATGGCGACGGCGGGAATCAGGTTGTTCTCCGGCCAGAGCGGATTCAGCGGCACGCGCACCGGATCCGTAGTCTCCCAGAATGGATCGGCGGAGTCCGCCGGCAGTTGCCGGGAGACTCTCGGCGCGTGAATAACGCCATCGCCCGGCGCGAGAATGTCGTTAACCTCGATATCCTTTCGGCGCAGCGATTGGACATAATGCACCAGCGCCCAGCGTTGTTCAGGTGAAACCGCGGCATCATCATAAGGCGGCATCGGCGTGCCGGCGAGGCCGGTGGCTACCCGCAGATACAAATCGCGGCCAGTATGCCCGCCGCGAAACGCACCGGTGTTGAAATCACGGGGCGGCAGCGAAACGCCCCACATGTCCTTGAGCAAGGGGGCCGCCGGCCCCGTGCCCTCACCCGTCAAACCGTGGCAGACGAAGCAGTTCATCTTGGAGTAGATTTCCTGACCTTGCGCGAGCGAACGCACTGTCATCGGTGGCTCCGGGGGCACCGGGGTGGAAACAGGGACCCGCCCCTTCGCGAGGGCCTCCTCGAAAAAATTGATCCGCTTGCCGGACGGATCGGCGTAAGCGGTCAGGTGCTTGACGTATTGGACCACCTCGCGCCGCTCGGCCTCGCTCAGGTACGTGAAGCTCGGCATCGAACTGCCCGGCATGCCGCGAGTGATTACCTGGAGCAGATCGTCGTCCGTCGGCAGAAAGCCGGCGGGAGTGGAGCGAATCTTAAAAAGCCCGGAATTGAAGTGACGCGGCTTGGGGTAAAGCCACACCGCCGCCGGGCCGTCGCCGCCACCGTTCGATCCGTGGCATGCCGCGCAGTGTTGTTCGTAAACGCCTTGGCCGGTTTGTGCAGACGCGTCGGCGTTGATTGCCCCGGGAGTTTCAAGCGGCGCAGCCTGGGCTGGAAGCTTGTCCGGCGCCGCCAGCAGAGCGAGCATGGTCACGACATGCGGCACGATCTTCACAACGAGATGAATCATTAACAGCTTTGCCGCAGTTGGCTTTGATTTAGGTCAAGCTTTCTGAAGAAGTGCGCGGCCTGCCGGAAATGCGCCGACGAGTGCCGCCGACTGGCGGCCGTTCCGGCCTCCAGTCACCAATTACTACTGATAGGAAATCGGATTCTCAGCGGGAGGGGTTTAAGGGGAGGGTGAACGATGAAAAATCCAAGCCACCCCCGTAGTCCCCCAAGCCATCGGAGGGCCCTCTCGCCTTTCGGCGCCACGCGCAGTTTGAAGCCGTCGATTCGAGGGCAGAAGATCGAAAAACCGGCCGGCACCGGCAGGGTGCCCGGCGGAATTCTCGCATGGCGGTCATTCGCCTTCGGCCCATTTTCCGCCTCGCCCCTTGCGCTTTGCCCTTTCCGCTTTGCCCCTTGCCCCTTGCCCCTTGCCCTGCGCTGCGCGCTTGCGCCCGCCGGAGTGATTGGCGGAAGCTCTGAGCCACTGTACCCCATGAATCGAATTCGCGCCCTGGTTTCCGTTTCCCTGTTTTTCGCATCGTCGCTCGCCGGTTTCGCCGCGGCTTCGGCCTCCACCGACTGGCCGGGCTGGCGCGGCCCGCCGCGCGACGGACAGGCGGCCGCCGGCCAGACGGTGCCGTTGAAATGGAGCGAGACGCAAAACGTGGTGTGGCGCACCGGCGTTCGCGGCAAGGGTCACAGCT
>JAUSID010000288.1 GCA_030648295.1 Opitutaceae bacterium
AATCAATGAGTACAGTAAGAAATGAAAAATATTTTGCGCCGATGATCACCGTGCGCAGTTACACCGGCCGGCCAAACAAAAATGCGTTTCGCTCCGCACACAGCACGTATTGCGCCGAACAATACTGGCGTCCCGCCCGCACAACTACAGCAATTGGATGTGTTCTGACGGAACCTCTTGCGGGCGACACGCCCGCGCTCCCAAGGCCGCAGAGCCGCTCAGCGCGCCGTCACCGTCACCGGAATCGCAATCTCACCCGAGCCGTAGCCTTTCAGGAAAAGGCTGCCGGTGCCGGGCTTCGCGCCTTCGACGTTTACCGTCACTTGGTTCTGTCCCTGCGGCACGATCACCTCAGGCATGATCACGCTCTCGGGAATATCGGTCGTCACATCGAGCAGCGTTCCGCCCGGAGGCGCTGCATTCGGCAGCGTAAAGCTGAGCAGCTGCTGCTGCCCGGTGCGCAGATTCAGCATGGTGGGGAAAACGGTGACGCTGCTGGGATCGATTCGGAACGTCCCGACCGGAGAGTTGCCGGCCGTGCTGGTGAGCGTGACCTGATAATTGCGGTTCGGCGACATCGGCGGCACGAAGAAGCTGAGCGCATTGGGCGACTCGTACTCGGTGCGGACGGGCACGCCATCGAAGCTGATGGTGTCCTGTCGCGTGAACCCGCGACCCAGCACACTGATGCGCGAGCCGACCGGCCCGCGGTTGACCTCGAGCGAGAGCACGTATCGGTGAACGATCTTAACGCGCGCGACGTCGGTATAGGTCTCCTGGGAATTCTGCACGTTGTTCCCCTCAATCGTGTAATTCACGAGGTAGTAATAGGCGATTTCGTCCCGCCCCGCCGGCAACTGGTATTCGAACTCGTAGAGCCCCTCGCCCATGGCGCTTGGTTTCATCGGGTAATGCTGCCCGTCGACGACCATGTGCGGGGTGATACTCGCGCGCAGAATGGTGTTGGTCCGCGGTGTAACCCGCATCGTGAACGTGTAGATCTGCGACGGGTTCTCCGGCATCGACGCCGGCGTCAGATTCGTCAGCGTAATGGATTCGCAACCGGCGAGCACGAGGCTCAGCACGAGGGCGAGCCCCAGGATGATTTTTCTCGCGGGAGAAATTCGGTTGGTGTGCATTTGAATGCTAGAGTGAAAAACCGGGCGGATCAAAACGGGTAGTAATGAGCGACCGACGTACAGAGCAAGCCAAAGCTGACCGGGCGAACGTCTCGCTGGGGGTGTACCTGCACGTACCTTTCTGTGCATCGACGTGCGACTTCTGCGCATTTTATCAAACCCAGCCCACGGCGAACGATGTGCAGCGGTTCCTCGAGGGTGTGCGCCGCGAGGCCGCGCTCATTCCGTGGACGCGCCCGGTGAACACGGTGTTCTGGGGTGGGGGAACTCCCGGACTGCTCGCGGCCAGGGATCTGGCGCGGCTGGCGGCGCTCGTGCGCGAGCGCTGCGGTGGCGCGCCGCCGGAATGGACGGTCGAACTTGCGCCCGGATCAGTGACCGAGGCGAGACTTTCGGTGTTGCGTGAGGCGGGCGTGACGCGTGTCTCGATGGGGGTGCAAAGTTTCCAGCCGGCGCTGCTCGATGCGCTCGGCCGGCAGCACAACCGCGAGCAAGTCTATCGCGCCTACGATCGGGTGCGGGCCGCGGGATTCAAGAGTGTGAACCTCGACCTGATGTTCGCGCTGCCCGGGCAATCCGTGGTGGAATGGGCGGCGGATGTGCGCGAGGCGGTTTCCCTTCAGCCCGATCATCTTTCGACCTATTGCCTCACGTTCGAGGAGGACACGAAACTCTGGGTGAAGCTTTCGCAGGGCCGGGTGAAGCTCGATCCCGAACACGAGGCCGATCTCTATCGGGCCACGTGGTCGCAGCTCGGCGATTCGGGGTACGCGCAATACGAAATCTCGAACTTCGCGCGACCGGGCCACGAGTGTCTCCACAACGTCAACACATGGCGGATGCACGAATGGGTCGGCTTCGGTCCGTCGGCAGCGTCGCAGTTCGGCGGCTGGCGCGGAGCGAATGTCTCCGATCTGGAAAAATGGCTCGAGCAGGTTGGGCGGGGCGAGCGGCTGTCGGAGGATCGCGTGGCGCTGACGCCCTCGCTCCTCGCAGAGGACGCGCTGATTTTCGGGTTGCGCATGAACGCCGGCGTCGACTTGCGCGAGTGGCGCGGCTACGCGCCCGGGGCGCCCTGGGCCGACATCGACGACGTGTTGATGAACCTCGCCGCGGGCGAACTGCTTGTGCGCCAGGGAGACATCGTGAAGCTCACCGATCGTGGTCGTCTGGTGGCGGACTCGGTCGGAGCCGAGATCATGGCCGCATTCGAGCCGATGACGGAAACGGCATGAGGCTTCGCGTCGTTGCCAAGTTTTTGTGCGCGCCGAACCATCACGGTCAATTGGCATCGCCATCTGACGTGGCACGGACGCCGCGAGACGCCCATGCCGTGCTGCCAGTTTCTTGTCACACGTGTGACAAAGAACTGGCGGCACATCACGGGCAGGATGCCCATGCCACGCCAGGCATCGAGCCGGCGAAGCACCGGGGCATCAAACCGAGGCAGCCAGCATTGCATTACCCGCCGGATGTTCTCACGGTCCGCTTCGCATGAACGCCGGAAACGTTGCCGCGTGCCAACGCCGCGACCCGCCCCTGAATGTTCCACCACGACCTTAAAGCTCCCTTGATGATTTCGCTTTCGCGCTCGCTGGCTTTCATGGGTGTCTTGCTCGTGGCCGGATGTCAGAGCACCAAGCCGAAGGATTATCAGCCCACGCTTGCGCGATTTTACCTCGAGTCCGCGGACGGTCGCGGCATGGCGGTTACGCTGCCGCGGAGCGAGGTGCGAATGTCATTGAACGCGCAACCCGTGCTGAGGGAGGCCGACATTGTCGACGTCGATCTCGTGCAGGTGGAACTGGGGAAGTGCCTCGCGTTTCGGCTCACGGGAAGCGCCGCGCGCGATTGCTATCGAATGTCGGCATCGCATCAGGGTCGGCGGCTCGTGCTGTTGATCAACGGCGAGGCGCTGGGCGCGCGCCGCATCGACGCTCCGATTGGTGATGGGATGGTCCTCGTGTTCGTTGAAGTGCCGGAAAGTGCGCTGCCCAAACTCGTGGCCGATTTGAAGCGGACCGCGGTGGTCCTCCAGCGGGAGTTGGCGAGGAAATGACGAGCGCCGCGATGCGATTTTTGCCCGGGTGGCGGCGGTCGGCAGGTTTGCACTGGTGGACGTGTTTCCTGATTTCCACCGCGGCCGGCTTCGCCCAGCGAATCGAACTCGTCTGGCCCACGCCCAGCACGGCGTGGGCGGAGGGCAAATCCGCCACCTCTTTCCTGCAACACGCCGGCTCCGGCGATCCGCAGTCCGGCGGATTCGGCGGCGTCCGGAGCAGCGGTACGCGATTCCACGAGGGCATCGATATCAAGCCGGTGAAGCGCGACCGGCGCGGTGAGCCGCTGGACAGCGTTTTTGCCGCGATGCCGGGCGTGGTGCGGTATACCAATTCCTCGGCCGGCGACAGCAGTTACGGTCGCTACGTCGTGCTGGAGCACCCGCAACTCTCGCCCGCGATCTACACGCTCTATGCCCATCTCGCGCGCATCGCGTCCGGCGTGACCCGCGGCACCCAGGTCGCCGCCGGCCAGACGCTGGGAGTGATGGGCCACAGCGCCGGCGGCTACATGATCCCCAAGGATCGTTCGCACCTGCATTTTGAGGTCGGGGTCGCGGTGACGCGGGATTTTCAGGCGTGGTATGACCGCAAACGGTTCGGCAGCCGCAACGAGCACGGAATGTGGAACGGGATGAACCTGCTGGGAATCGATCCGCTGGATTTTTTCAACCAATGGCGGCTTCGCCGAATCGAAACGCTGCAGGATTATTTCGCGCGCATGGAGACGGCGGTCCGGCTCCGCATCGCCACCTATCGCACGCCGGATTTCGTGACGCGTTATCCCGCCCTCGTGACGAAACCGGTGACCGGGCTCGTCGGCGGCTGGGACATTCGATTCACGTGGACGGGACTGCCGTTCTCCTGGACGCCGCTGACGGCGGCCGAGGTGGCGGAACTGCCGCGCGAGGAGCCGCGTATTGTCGAAGTTGATGCAGCGGTCGAGCGCCGGGAACGGAGCAAGACCCTCGCGGTCCCGCGGCGCGGCAGCTGGGCGGCGGCCAAGGATCTCGAGATCGTGCTCGAGCAACTTTTTGGTCCGTAGTTTTTCGCTGCGGCGAAAAACTAGCTCTGTGGCTTCAGCTCGAGCAGCAGCCGCTGGAAGTCGGGATGTTTTTTCAGCGGCTCCAGGTCGGGATCCTGCTGCATCCAGTCGAAATCACGATACCCGAGCTGCACGGCCCGGCGGAGTTCGCTGAGCGCGTCGCTCTTCCGCTTCGACAGCGCGAGGCTGCACGCGAGATTGTAGTGCGCGGTCGCATTGTCCGGCTGCAGCTTCACCAGCCGCCGATCCATCTTCAACCCATCGGCAACCCGGCCGTGACGCGTGTAAAGCCCGCCGAGAATCTCCACCACGTTCGCGTAGTCGCGATTGCGGCGCAGCACCGACTCGAAGAATCTGATTTCGAATTCCGGGTCGTGGGATTTGTCTTTGGGCATCGGGGAAGTTGCCGCCGCGCACCTACCCACGTCGCGGGCAGGTGCCGGTCTGCCGGAACGTGTCGCACCGCGCACTCACCTGGATGCGCTGCGACACGGGCGTGAGCCCGAGTTTCGACGAGACGGTGCTGCCGTACCACTCCATGAAGGGTGCGCTGATCTCGAAAATCTTTTCGCAGTCCAGGCAGACGACCTGCGCGACCTGGGTGCGCGCCCCTTCCACGTTCGGACGGTAGAATTTTTCGCCCGATCCGATGTCAACCTCACGCAGCAGCGCGCTTTCGGTCATGATCGGCAGGGTGCGGTACACCGTGGCGCGCGACACCGAATCGTCGATGGCGCGGGCATAATCGAGCAATTGCTCCGCCGTAAAGTGTTCCGGCTGGGCGAAAGCGGCGTCGAAGATCGCGAGGCGCTGGTTGGTCGCACGCAGTCCCTTCTGGATTAGGAAAGTTCGGAATTTTTCGCGCGCAGCCGGTATGCTCACAGGCGGACTGTTTTCCGCGGATCGCGTTTCTGTCAACGGGATCATGGGCCGCGTGAGCATTCGGTGCCACGCCGTTGCGGCAACTCCGTGAATGAGTCCGGTTTCCGCGCGGTTATCGGCGGCGGGAGAAACAATGCCATTGGGAGCGCGGGCAGCCTGCCGGGCGTATCGCCGGGTGACCCGCGCCTGGGTTCTGACGCGGCACGGGCGTCTCACCCGTGGGTTTACCCGCCTCTGGCGGCGCCGAAGGCGACCAGGGATGCCCATGCCACCTCGAACAGCCGACAACTTGGAGATGCGTCCCACCCATGCACGCGGGAAAAAATTTGCGCCGCGTCCGCGGCGACGCCGTGATGCGCAGCAATGATAGTCGGGATTCATCCGCTCGCCGGCTTCGACAAGCTGCTGCACTATCGCGTGCCCGAGCACCTGCGGGCCGCTGCGGCGGTCGGCACCCTCGTGCGAATCCCAATCACCGGTGCCGTCCGGCTTGGGATCGTCGCCGAAGTGGGCGCGCCGACCGATTTTCCCATCGACCGACTCAAGTCGGTGATCGACGTTGTGTATCCATTCCCGGCGCTGACGCCGGATTTGCTCCAGCTCGCACGGTGGATGGCTGGCTATTATGCGTGCGGCGTCGACAGCATCATTGAAACGATGATTCCGGCGGCCGTCCGCCGCGGCGCCGGGATCAAGCAGCAAAAACTCCTGGCGGTGGCGCAACCGCTGACGGCGGACGAAATCACCGCGCTGGAAAAACGCGCACCGCAGCAGGCGCGGTTGTATCGTTTCGTCGCCGAGCAATTCCGGCCGCAGCCGAAAGCGCTCGTGCTCTCGCGGCTCGGCCAAACCGCGGCGGTCGCGGCCGCATTGTTGAAGCGCGGCGTGCTGCGCGAGGAACTGCGCCGGATCGAGCGTGTGGCGTATTCCGATGATCACTCGGACGGTGAACTTGTCGCCGCCCAGCCACATGCGCTCAACCTCGAGCAGCAGCGCGCGGTCGATGCGCTCGCGGCTGACATCCAGACCGGCAAGTTCGGCGTGAGCCTGCTGCACGGCGTCACCGGCTCCGGCAAAACGGAGGTCTACCTGCGCGCGATCGACGTGGCGATGCGGGCAGGCGGCGGAGTCGTGTTCCTCGTGCCCGAGGTTGCGCTGACGCCGCAAACGGTCGCGCGGCTTCGTTCGCGACTGAACGCGATTGCCGAAGCCGCGACCGCCGGCGCCGCCGCTGCGGGTGGCCAGCGCTGTGTCGTCTGGCACAGCCATTTGAGCGAGGGTGAGCGGCTCGACGGGTGGCTCGCGCTCGCGACGGGCGAGGCCCGCGTGGTGGTCGGCGCGCGCTCGGCCGTCTTTGCCCCGGTGCAGAACCTGAAGCTCGTCATCGTGGACGAGGAGCATGAGCCGGCCTACAAGCAGGACGAAACACCGCGTTATCATGGCCGCGATGTCGCGGTCGTGCGGGCGAAAGCGAGCGGCGCGCACTGCCTGCTCGGTTCGGCCACGCCGTCGCTCGAAAGTTTTCACAACGCGCAATCCGGCAAATACCGCCTGCTGCAACTGACGGAACGCGTCGACAACCGGAAGCTGCCGCACATCGACATCGTCGATTTGCGGATCGAGGCGATGAAGCAGCGTCACCTGCCGACGCTTTCCGGGCGGCTGGTGGAGGCGATGCAGGATCGGTTTGCGCGCCGCGAGCAGACGATCCTTTTCATCAATCGGCGCGGTTATTCCTCGTCGATGCAGTGCAAGAAGTGCGGCCACGTCGAGGAGTGCCTGCATTGCAGCATCGCGATGACATATCATCGCACGGACGAGACGCTGCGCTGCCACCTCTGTGGCGATCAGCGACCGGCGCCGCTGCGCTGCCCGAAATGCGCCGCGCCCGACATCCGCTGGCGCGGACTCGGCACGCAACGGGTGGAGGAGGCGGTTCGCCGCGCGCTGCCGCGGGCGCGAATCGAGCGCATGGATACGGACACGATGTCGCGCAAAAACCGGTTTCGGGAGGTGCTGTCGCAATTTCGCTCCGGGAAAATCGACGTGCTCGTGGGCACGCAGATGATCGGCAAGGGGCTGGATTTTCCCAATGTGACGCTCGTCGGGCTGGTCGACGCCGACATGTCAATGCACGTGCCGGATTTCCGGGCGAACGAGCGGACGTTCCAGTTGCTCGTGCAGGTGGCGGGCCGCGCCGGCCGCGGCGACCGCGCCGGTGAGGTGATGGTGCAGACGTTCACGCCGCAGGCGGAGGCGATCCAGTTCTCCCGGCATGCCGACTTCGCGGGTTTCGCCGCGTCGGAACTGAAGGTGCGGCACGATTTTCACTACCCCCCGTATCGGCACCTGATTCATCACCTCTTCCGCGGGCCGAACCCGGACAAGTTGAAGTTTTTTTCCGAGCAGTGGGCCAAACTCGTGGAGAAGAATCTCGGCGCGCGCGTGGAGCTGCGTGGCCCGTCCGCGTCGCCGATCGAGAAGATCAAGGACGAGTATCGCTGGCAGCTTTGGTATTTCACCAACGCAGTGACGAAAGTCGTCCCCGAACTCGCGCGGCTGCGGGCGGAGTTCGCCTGGCCGGACGACATCACGCAGGTGCTTGACGTTGATCCCGTGAACCTCGCGTGACCCCAGGACAGCGGTAAAACAAAAGCGGGAGAATTCGTGTTCAAATTCTCCCGCTGCGGTCCGCGGAAACCCCGCGGTCAAAACGTCGTCAGGCCTCGTTTTGAATATCCGGATCTATGACGACGGCTGTGCCATTGCTCGGCTTGATGCTGATATTGTAGGAGTACTTCACCCCGCCCCCGTTCTTGTCCTTCACCACGATTTGGTTGTCGGTGCTGGCCGTGATGGTAAACATTCCATCCGGTGGCTGCGGCTTGGGTGGGGATTTGATGGAGAAGCCGTTGTTGACAAAACTCCAGTCGGTGGTCCCGGGGGGGAACTGGAATTGAATCAGCGCGTTCGCGCCGACGGGATTGACGGGATTGGGAAAACAGGAACCGAGTGTCGTTCCGACGGGCGGAGTAACGATGACCGTGTGGGTATTGGGCATACTGGATCTATTCTATGGTTTGGCCGCCGACAGTTCCGCTCTGTCGGTCAGCAATTTGACGAGATCGGCGTAAGCGGGATGCCGATAAGGGGAGGCCTCGATTCGCTGGGCCAGCGCATGCGCATCGCTGAAGGAGCCAAGCCGGAGCTGCGCCGACGCGAGAAGGATCAAGGCCGGAAAGTCATTCGTGGGGGCGTAGGGTTGCAGCCGGGCGACCACGGCGCGCCAGTGCGCGGCCGCCTCCTCCGCCCGGCCTTCGCGTTCGAGCAGCAGCGCGAGCTGAGACTCCGCCCGGCCGATGGAAACGTCATTACTCCGGTTCGCTCCCTCGCTGGGGGCGACGTAGGGCCGCACGTTCGCAAGATACTCGATCAGCGCGGCAATCAGCGCGGACCGGTCATCCTCCCGAGCGAGTTCGGCGGAGAGCGACAGAACCGAACCGGGTAGACTCACCTGCCATTTCGCCACCTTGGGATTGAGCACGAGAAGCCGGGTGGTGCCGATCCGCGCCTCCTCGATGTTCTCGCGCGCTCCGGCCATGTCGCCGGCGGCGAGCTGCGTTTCGGCCATGATCAGCTGGGAGACGTACTGCTGTTCGCGCCAGGTCTGGTTCTGGGGATCGATGGCGGCGAGCGCCTTGGAACTCTGCACGCCGATCACCGCGAACGACCGTGCCTCGGTGGACCGGCCGAGCGCGAGCAGCAGCCTGGCCAGCTCGTTGTAAATCACGCGCACGCTCCGCTTCACCTGCTGGTTGGTGCTCGCGTCCGGCATCGCCTCGAGGACGCGCATCTTCTCCTTTTGGGTTTCGAGCGCCTGCTCGAGATTTCCTGCGGCCTCATGGGCTTTCGCGATCCAGCCGAGACAATTTCCAACCGAGAGCGCGTAACTCGGTCGGGTCAGGATGATTCGCCGCCACATGCCGAGCTGCTCCATCAAGATCTCGAGCGCTTCGTGCGCGCGCGACGTATCGAGGCAAATCACCCCGAGGTTTCCGCGCGCAAACGCCGCTTCAACCTGCCACTCGAGCTTCCCGGCCTCCAGGCGCACGAGTTGATCGGCCAGCCGCATGTACACGCGGAACTCCCGTTCTGCCGCCGTCAGCTGGCCCCGCAGTCGCGCCAGGTGACCCACCCAATAAACGCTCTGCGCGTGGTCGAAAATTCGCTGCGCATCGTTCGGTGCGCGCGCCAGGAGCTGGGCGGTGGTGTCGGCGGCGCGTTGAAAAGCGACCTGCGCCAGGTCGAGCTGTCCGCGTTGTTCGCGCATCTCACCGATCAGGTGGAGCGCACGCGAGCGGCGGCCGAGCGAATTGGGATCCATCTGATCGGCCTCCTGCCGCGCATAATAATCCAGGGCTTTTTCGCCGACGCCGTCGAGCACGTCGAGCCGGCCAACGGCATCGAGCTTCTTGCGCAGGTCGCCGAGCATGAACTCGAGCAAATCCTCCGCTTCCGCCCGCTGGACTTGCGCGTCGTTGCGCGAATGGACCGCGTTCAACGCCAGCACGCCCATCGCCGCCATGCCGGCCAGCGATCCGGCGGCGACGATGGCCAGCTGGCGCATCCGCCGCTTTGCATCCCGCCGGAGCAATTCATCCGCGCCGACGCCGACGATGCCGGCGATCAACTTGAGCGTGCCACGGCGCCGGCCATCGGCATGCGGCCGCAGGTCGGCGGCGATCGGCTCGAGCGGAGGGCCGTCGGCGAAGCCGGAGACCGTCACCTCGGCCCGCAACGGCAACGGAAAACATTCCTCCGCCTCCCGGCCCGGCATCCGGCTGGCGAATGGCTCGCCGCGCGCGATCACGGCGAGTACGCGCGACTCGCCGTGCAATTTCTTGAATTCGATGATCTCCTGCTCCACCCACGGCGACCGCGCGGAATCGGGCGAGCACACCACGATGAGAAACCGGCTTCGCGCGAGTGCCTCGCCCACGATCGTCTTCAGGTCGGTGCCGGCCTGGAGTTCATGGCGGTCGAGAAAGATTGGTTTGAGTCGCGCCGGCACCTCTCCGGTCGCCGTGCGCTGGCCCACGAGATTTTTCGGCAGCCGATAGGTTTCGAGCGCGTGTTGCAGTGCCGTTGCGACGCGCGCGTCGCGATGGCTGTAGCTGATGAATGCCCAATACTTCGGCGCGGGCGCGTTCATGGCCAGGCCAGTCCCGAATGTTGCAGACGGGAAAACAACTGCCGGGGTGGGAGACGGCGGGAGCATCAATGCCCGATGGCTGACAACGCGCTGGAAGCGCGGGGTGGGGTGAGGCCATTCAGTGCGACAACCGGGCCGCGATGTAAACATCAATGCAGCCGTTTCGACTGACGCAAATTACGTGAAATTTCTCCGCCGGATTTCGGAAACCGGAAACCGGATACCGGATTTTCGGGCCCGCCCGGCATGGTTGCGGGGAACCCCCGACGTCGCTCCCTCGATGCCGGCGCGAGTCTGGAGTTCGTGCCTTGGAATCCGCAATCCGCAATCCGCAATCCGCAATCGGCTAGTCTGTCCGCAACGCCTCGACCGGGCTCAACCGCGAGGCGCGAATCGCCGGGTAAAAACCGGCGACGACCCCGACCAGTCCACTCGACACGATCCCGACGAAGAGGGCGCCGGGCGAAAGTTCGGGGCGGTTCGAAGCCACCACCACGCGCTGGAGAATCGCGATCAGCCCGATGCTCGCAAAGACGCCGAGCATTCCGCCCGCCAGGGCGAGGGTGAGCGACTCGGCGAGGATCTGCACAAGGATGTCCACGCGCTTGGCGCCGAGCGCGCGCCGCACGCCGATCTCGCGGACGCGTTCGCTGATCGACGCGAGCATCACGTTCATGATGCCGACGCCGCCGACGATGAGCCCAATCACGGCGACTCCACCGAGTGAATACATGTAGCTGCTCTTGGTTTCCTCGAAGCGTCGCAGCAAATCCTCGCGGGTCTCGAGCCGGATGTCCTGGATGCCGCGGTGGGTGTGCGTGAGCACGTTGGTGATTTCCTCCATCGCCTGCGGCATGTCGGCGATGTCGCCCAGCTGCACGTTCAACACGTCGACGTTCTCGTCGATCCGGAACAGCGTCTGCGCGGTGGTGAGCGGGATGAAAACGGTGGAATTTTTCGAGCTGAACCGGTTGCCACCGGTCGACCCGCCCAGGTTGTATACCTTCAAAACGCCGACCACGGTGAAGGGCTGGCCATTGATCGTGATGACGCGGCCGAGCGGATCGATGCCGCGAATGAAGAGAAAGTCGGCAATCGAGGCCCCCAGCACCACCACCTGGGTCTGCAATTCGAGATCGAGTTCGCCGATCAGCCGGCCCTGAGCGACCTCGAAACGATCCATGATAAACGTCGCGGGGAGAACGCCGCGCACGTTCTGGCCCGTCGCGCGTCCCTGAAAATAAAGCCGCGCGCCGTTGGGGATCATCACCTCGGCGGTCACGCGGCGCGCCAGCGGCACGGCCGCGAGGATCGCGTCGACGTCCTTCAACGTCCGACCGGGTGACAGCATCGCCTTCTCGCGCTGAAAATCGGGCGCCGGCTTCGAGTAGATGCTGATCCGCTCGATGCCGCCGGTTTCATAAATCATCATCTCCCATCCGCGCAGGAGCCCCTTGACCACGCCGAGCATGCCGACCAGCGCGGCGGCGCCCAGCACGATGCCGAACAGGGTGAGAAAGGACCGGAGCTTGTGGGCGAGGACCTCGCGCCACCCGCTCGCCACCCCCATGATCATGAGCCGCATGGAATCAGGAAGGGCGGCCCTGTTTGAAGGATCGGCCCCTTTCTTTCCCCGGCGGCGGCGCGGCCATCGGATCGATGTCCCGCTTCGATTTCTGTTTGGGCAGCGTCGGCAGAGTCAGAACCGGGACTTCACCCTCGAAAACGAGCGGCCGCGTCCGGGCCACCTCGGCGCCGATGGCCAGGCCGGAGAGGATTTGGACGTAGCGGGTATCGGCGATGCCGGTCTCCACCGCATGGATCTCGAAGCCCTCGCCCTTTTTCAGGAAAACGTAGCGCATGCCCTCGGCCGTCGAAAACACGGACGACAGCGCCACCGCGGGCGTATCCTCGACCCGCGCGAGCGTGAACATGACCGTCGCCGACATGCCGGGCCGCAGCCGCTCGTCCGCTTCATCGATTATCACATCGACTGGAAACACCCGCGTGCGGTCAGAGCTGCTCTCGAGCGCGCTGGTGGCGATTCGCTTGATGCTACCGGCCATCAATACGCTGCGCATCGAGTCGACGCGCACCCGGGCCACGTCGCCCATCTTCAGCCGCGCCACGTCGATTTCATTGATGTTGGTGCGGACCATCAGCGTCGAAAGGTCGGCCACTTCGCCCAAAACGGTCCCGCCGTTCTGCGCCGCCGCGCTCGTGACCACCTGGCCTTCGGTCAAGTCCCTCAGCAGCAGTGTGCCATCGTGCGGCGCCCGAATCAGCGTTTTGTTCAGCTTGTCCTTCAGGTTGGCGAACCGCGCCTCGGCAATGGCCTTGTCGTTTTCCGAAAGCGAATAAGTGATCCGCGAATCCTCGAAGTCCTTGGCCGTGACGACGCCGCGCTGCTGAAGATCGATTAGTCGCTGGTGATCCTGCTTCGCCCGTTGGGTCTTCAGCTTTGCCGCCTCGATCGTGCGCTCCATTTCCTGGAGCTGGGTAAGGATATCCTGTTGATCGAGTCGGAGGATCTCCTGGTTGCGCGCGAGTCGCTCGCCATCCTTGGCGGAGATCTTGATGATCCGGCCGTTGATTTCGGAGCGCAGATCGGTCGAGAAAACGGCGCGTAACCGGCCGACGGCGACGATTTCTTCCGAGATCGTGGCCGTCCTGACTTTGGTGGTCATGATTGTCTCCTGCCGCTTGTTGCCGAACAGCGTGGGGCTGATCTGCCGCCAGATGACCTTTCCTCCCCATCCCAGGCCCCCCGCCACGACCAGCACGACGGTGGTGCGAAGGATGATTTTCGACCAGCGGGAAGACTTAACGGTTGGGGTCATTGCGGCAAAAAGACGTATTAAACTGCTCTTGGAAACAAACCGCGTGGCCTCCCTGCGTTTAGAAGTTGGACCACGCGAGCCCGTCATTCCTGCTAAAGGCCCGGCAAACCGGAAGCACAATCCCACGTTATTCTCGTTTTTTGATTTTCCGACCGACGAACCGGCGTGCCCCGTGGCCTCGACCCAATGGGAAAATCTCCCATAAGCGAGGGCCTTGACCGTCCCGGATTCAGAAGCAGCGTTGAGTGCGTGATTCCCACCACGCTGCGCAGGATGACCTTGGCCGTGCGGACGACCCCCAACCCGCGATCCGTGCCGCTCCTGATGACCGTCTCTCCCGGTGAAATTTCCGGGGTGGGATGAGGTGGTGGCAGGTCCTCGCGCCATGTTGCTTCCAATCGCCATCGCGCCGCGGTCCCATGCCGCGCAGTGTTCCGGCAGCCGCAGCTTTCACTTCGCGGCCGGCCCGGATCGACTGTGCGTGCAGGCCAGGAAAGGCCGGGTCATCGTTTCTCCGCCCGTCGGGCAGCCCCCGGTTTTGATCCACGCGCTGCGCTCTCCCCCTTCCGGGGACCGGTCGTCGTGGTGGCGGCTCGCTGCCGTATGAGTTGGTTCAAGCACGCGCCGCTGCGGCAGAAACTCACCTGGCTGACGACCATCTGCAGCGTCGTTGCGCTGTCGACGACCGCCGTGTCGCTCGGGGTGTATGAGTGGTTCGCCTATCGTAAGACCACGGTGTCGCACCTCGTCACGCTGAGTACCCTCACGGCGCGCAACAGCGTCGCGGCGCTTGCGTTTGCGAACCAGGAGGACGCCGCGCGAATCCTGTCCGCGCTCGACACCGAGCCCACCGTGGTGGCGGCGGCGGTCTACGACGCCCAGCAACGGAGGTTCGTGCTCTATCGGCGCGCGAATTACGCTGGAGCGATGCCGGCGCTCGCGACCAGCGATGGCTTCGCGTTCGACGGCCCGATGGTCGACATCACGGTTCCGGTGATGGAGGCGAAGCGGTTTGGCACGCTGATCGTGCGGGCGGATTTGAGCGTGATCCGCGAGCGGCTCGCCGGCTACGGCCTGGTCCTGCTGGGCACGATGCTCGTTTCGGGCGTGCTCGCATGGCTGCTCACGGGGTGGATCACGCGCCAGATCGTCGCACCCGTGCAGGTCCTGTCCGCCGCGGCCGCGGGGGTTCGCACCACCGCCGATTACAGCATCCGCGTGCCAAAAACGGAGGCGGGTGAGTTGGGTGATCTGACCGACGCGTTCAACGACATGCTGGCGCGCGTGCAGCAGAACGAGGTCGATCTTTACCGCAATAACGAGCGGCTGCGGCTCGCGCTCGAGTCCGCGAAGATCGGGACGTGGGACTGGAATCTCGTACGGGACGAGGTCATCTGGAACGAACGCGCCTACGAAATCTTCGGCGTGCCGGTGGGCACGCGAGTCGATTCCGAGGTGTTCTTCTCGCTGGTTCACCCGGACGATCGCTTCCGGGTGAAGCAAACGGTCGAGGCGGCGGCGAATTCGTCGAACGACTTCTCCGTCGAGTTTCGCATCATGAGTTCTGAGCCGCTGGCGCACTACGGCGCCGTGCGGGGACTGTTCCTGAAATCCCGCGCCGGCGATCCGTTGCGCGCCGTCGGCGTCATGGTCGACATCACGGAGCGCCGGGCCGCCGAGATGCGGATCATCGAAAGTGAGCGTCGCTTCCGCGCCGTCGCGGAACGCGCGCCGGTGATGATCTGGTCGTGCGACCCATCGCTGCACCGCGACTACGTGAACAAGACGTGGCTGAACTTCACCGGCCGCACTCTCGAGCAGGAACTCGGCACGGGCTGGCAAAATGGCGTGCCGGCGCCGGATGCCGGCCGCTGGTGGGAGGTCGTCCGCACCGCGGCCGCGCAACGCGACCCGTATCAGGTCGAGTACCGTCTGCTGCGCGGCGATGGGGCGTTGCGCTGGGTGTTCGAGACCGGCTCCCCCCGCCTCGCGGCCGACGGGTCGTTTGCCGGCTATCTCGGCTCGTGCATCGACATCACGGCGCGGAAGGAAAACGAGTCGGAGCTCGAGGCGCACGTGCGGATCCGCACCCGTGAACTCGAGATGGCCAACCAGGAACTGGAAAGTTTTTCGTATTCGGTTTCCCACGACCTGCGCGGTCCTGTCCGTGCGATCCAGGGGTTCTCCGAAATCGCGTTGGAGGAGTGCCAGGCCGGGAACACGAAGGGGGCGATCGAGCGGATCGAGCGGGTGATGCGCGCGGCGGAGAGGATGAACAAGCTGATCGACGCATTCATCAGCATGGCCCGGGTGTCGCGGGCGGAATTGCGAATCGAGACCGTCAACCTTTCGCGCATGGCGGATGAGGTGATGACGTTCCTCCGCTCGACCAATCCGGAGCGGAACGTCACCACGACGATTGTCGCGAGCCTGGAATGTCGCGGCGATGAACGCCTCCTGCGCATCGTGCTCGAAAACCTGCTGGGGAACGCCTGGAAGTTCACTTCGCACCAGGAAAGCGGCCGGATCGAGTTCGGGGCGATGGAGCAGGGCGGCGAGCGGGTGTTCTTCGTGCGCGACAATGGCGCCGGGTTCGACGCGGCGCTCGCGCACAAGCTTTTTCACGCCTTCGAGCGGCTGCATCCGGGCACGCAATTCGAAGGCATGGGGGTCGGCCTGAGTACGGTCTTCCGCGTAATCGAGAAACATGGCGGCCGCGTCCGGGCCGAGGGCGAGGAGGGGAAGGGCGCCACATTTTATTTCACCGTTCCGGCCCCGGTGGTGGCGCTGGCGCGTAGCGTGTAATCGGCCGGCGCGGGGCCGGGCGCGGGGCCGGGGGCGCGGGAGCCCCGAAGGGGCGTAATACAACAGCCCAGGGCAACGCCCTGGGAAAACAGCATCCCAATGCCTTGAGCCCTGAAGGGGCGTCGCATCCTCGTCGCCCGGATTGGTGCCGCCCTTTCAGGGCTCCGGTTTTTGCCATGCAATTTCCCAGGGCGTTGCCCTGGGCTTTTATCTTCCGCCCCGTTGGGGCTTGTTCGCGGCCATCGAAACATCCACCGGCAATCGCGGCTTGAAATTCGTCTCCGGCGCCGCGACGTTCGGCGCGCCGCGCGTTTCCCGTGCGGTTCTTCTTTCCCGATGAAGTGCCCCTCGCGGTTTCGCGTGTCGAATGTCTGGACCGGCGTGGTTCTCGCGCTGGCGGTCTTCAGCCTGCCATCGTGGGCCGCGGCAAAGACGCTGCGGCTCTTCGTCGTCGGCAACAGTTTTTCGAATAACGCCATTCATTACCTGCCTGATCTCGCCCGGGCCGGAGGGCACGAGTTGATCATCCACAGCGCCGACACGGGAGGCTGTTCCTTCGAGCGGCACTGGAACGCGGTGGAGGCGGATCGCGCCAACCCGGGCGATCCGAAGGGCAAAATTTATCGCGGCAAGTCGCTGGGCGAGCACTTGGGCGACGGGCAATGGAACGTCATCACCATCCAGCAGTATTCGATGATGTCGCCAGATCCCACGACGTATCGACCGTTCGCGTCGAAGCTGCACGCGCACCTGCGGCAGCTTCAGCCCGGCGCCGAAATCGTGATCCACCAGACCTGGGCGTACCGCGCCGACGCGGCCAAGTTTGGCCAGGTTGGGCCCGGCCGCTTTGCGGCCAACCAGCGCGAGATGCGGGCAACATCGCGCGCGGCGTACCGGCAGCTCGCCCGCGAACTGGGCGTGCGCGTGATCCCCACTGGCGATGCGTTCTGGCGGGTCGACTCGGATCCGCAGTGGGGATTCAAGCCCGACATGAAATTCGATCGTGCGACGGCGAAGCCGCCGGCGCTGCCCGATCAGACGCACTCGCTGCACGTCGGCTACCGTTGGAAGGGTGGCAAGCTCGGGATGGACGCGAATCATGCGAACGTCGCCGGCGAGTACCTCGGTGCACTCGTGTGGTATGCTTTTCTCTTCGACGAGTCGCCCGAAAAGCTCGCGTTTGGGCCGCGGGGCATCGAGCCGGACTTTGCCGCGCATCTTCGCCGGGTCGCCGCGGAGGTTGTCCGCGACACCGCGGCCGCCAGCCGCCGGGCCGCCGGCGCGGTGCCGGTGGCCGCCCGCTGACATTTCCGTGACAATCTGCGGCGTGACGCCCAGAAATTTCGTCATGCCCCAGAATCCCTCCCGCCCGATTTCGTCTGCATTGACCCGCCGGGCGCTGCTCCAGCGCAGCAGCGTCGGCCTGCTCGGCCTTGGCGTCGCCTCGCTGTCCACCGGCAGCACCGTCGTGCGTGCGGCGGAAAAGAAATCCGCGGCGGCAGCCCGGGCGGCCGCGCCACTGACCGCACTGAACCGATTCGCGCGGATGGTGCAGGAGTACTATGTGCGTCGGATGCACGAAGCGGAGAAGATGGGCGCCACCCGGCGCAGCGCCGTTCGCACCAAGGCCGATGCGGAAGCCTACGTGCGCGAGGTGCGGCAGAAGATTCAGCAGTCATTCGGTCCTTTCCCGCAAAAAACGCCGCTGAATCCGCGCATCACCGGCGTGGTCGAGCGGGACGAGTACAAGATCGAGAAGGTGATTTTCGAGAGCCGTCCCGGGTTTCCGGTGACGGCGAATCTCTATGTGCCGAAGGGCCGTCCGTTTCCGCTGCCCGGCGTCGTCGGAACGTGCGGGCACACGGCTAATGGCAAGGCGGGCGAAACGTATCAGTCGTTCGCGCAGGGGCTGGCACGGCTCGGCTACGTCACGCTGCTGTTCGATCCGGCGGGCCAGGGCGAGCGGATGCAGTATGTCACGGCGGACCTGAAGCCGCGGCGCGGCACCGGCACGCGTGAGCACCTGCATGCGGGCAACCAGCAGTTTCTCGTCGGCGAATTCTTCGGCGCCTGGCGGGCATGGGACGGGATTCGGGCGCTGGATTACCTGCTCACACGGCCCGAGGTGGATCCGAAGCGCGTGGGCGTCACAGGCAATTCCGGCGGCGGCACCGAGACGTCGTGGCTGTGCGGCGTCGAGTCGCGGTGGACCATGGCGGCGCCGAGCTGCTTCCTGACCACATTTCGCCGCAACCTCGAAAACGAGCTGCCGGCCGACACGGAGCAATGTCCGCCGCGCGTGCTCGCGCTCGGCATCGACCACTCGGATTTCGTGGCCGCGATGGCGCCGAAACCGGTGATCATGCTCGATCAGGAGAAGGATTATTTCGACGTGCGCGGGCTCGAGGAGGCGCTGGGCCGGCTGAAGCCGCTCTACCGGCTGCTCGGCGCCGAGCAGAACATCGAGATGTTCCTCGGCCCGGACTACCACGGTTTTTCGAAACCGGTCCGCGAGGCGATGTATCGCTGGTTCAACCGCGCCACCAAGATTTCCACCGCGCAGTCGGAGCCGCCGCTCGTGATGGAGAAGGACGAAACCCTTTGGTGCACGCCCAAGGGGCAGGTGGCGGGCGAAAAGCCGCGGACGATTTTTACCTTCACCCGCGAAACCTCGCTGGCGCTCAAACGGCAGCGCGGCGAAGTCGCGGGCACGAAACTCGTGCAGGCCATGGTCGAAACGCTGAAACTGCCGCGCCGCGACGGCGTGCCCGAATACAGGATACTGCGGCCAGGCAATGCGCGTCGGTACCCGAAACGCTATGCCGGCACGTATGCGGTCGAGACGGAGCCGGGCGTGTTCGCGCTGGTTTACCGGCTGGATGACAACCCGCTGATGTCGCGCGTGCCGAAGGGCCGGAAACGCGCGCTGCTTTACGTCTCCCACCGTTCGGCCGACGCGGAGTTGCGCGACGACGCGTGGGTGGCGGAGTTGGTTCGTGCCGAGCCCGAGGCGGCGGTGTTTGCGTGCGATGTCCGCGGCGTGGGCGAATCGCAGCCCAACACCTGCGGCACAGACGTGTTCGAACCGTATGGGGCGGATTATTTCTACGCCATCCACGGCATCATGCTGGATTACCCGTATGCGGGGCAGAAGACCCACGATTTGCTCCGGGTGATCGACTGGCTGAAGGCCACGGGCCACACCGAGATTCATGTCGTGGCGAAGGGGTGGGGTGCGATCGCGGGTACGTTTGCCGCGGTACTTCACGACGCGGTGGTGCAGGTCACGTTGAAGAATGCGCTCACCAGCTACAGCGACGTCGCGGAAACGGAGGATTACGAATGTCCGCTTTCCCTGATGGTGCCGGGAGTTTTGCGCGCCTTCGATCTGCCGGATTGTTACCGCGCGCTGGGGAAAAAGAACCTGCGTCAAATCGAGCCGTGGGCGCCGACGGCGAAGATGGCGGAGCAGTCGCGTACGAGTTCGTGAACCACGCGGGAAATGATCGTGCGGGATGGGTTGGCTTCGCCGTATCGACTCAGGGGATAACCGCGAATTAACGCGAATGGACGCAAATTCCAGGGGAGGAGGAGAGGATTGCCCAATTGAAACCATGGGCAGCGTTTGGTTGATCGTTTCCATGCTCCCAAAAAACACCCTCTGCATTCGCGTGAATTGGCGTCTATTCGCGGTTGAACTACTAAGAAACAGCGTGCGTCGCCTGGGAGCGCGGGCGTCTCGCCCGCATGGATTGAAGTGGCACCGGCATTCTGCCGGTGGTGCTGGGGGCGCGGGCGCCCTCGCCCGCAGAGAAGGGCCGATGGCCAATCCTACCGAATCTGCGGCTGCCCCGCGACCGGCTCGGGGCCCTGAGCCGGTGCGACGGGCTCACGGCCAATTACTTCATCGACAGCGAGGCCTCGAGCTTGCCGAGAGGCCTGCCGAATGGGGAAGCCGCAGCCACTCGATC
>JAUSID010000291.1 GCA_030648295.1 Opitutaceae bacterium
CAAAACCCGCCGAAGGCGGGTAAACCGCGGCGGCTTGTGCGCCTCCGGCGCATTTTGCATTTAGCCCGCATGAACGCGGGGCACTCGCCGGAACATTGGGATGTTGGCGGTCAGACATGGGTGAAGAACATTTCAAGGGTGAAAAATGCGGGCTAGTCTCTGGTCCCTGGTCTTTTTTTGGCGGCGTAATACGCCTTCAACTCGCGCATCGTCACATCCGGATGATCGGTCGCGAATGACATCACGCCGAGGTCGAGCAGCTTCGCGTACACGCCCGGGTCGTCGGTGTAAGGAAAGGTCTGAAACAGGACGCCATGCGCACGCAGCTCCCGGCCGGTCTCGACCAGAAAAGCGTTGCGCAGGCGAAACGGATTGTCGGCCGGGCTTTCGTCCCCGGGCGGGGCCCACGTGTCGTTGGTGGTTTTCGGATACACGTGGATCTGGAGCTGGGTCACGCCGGCGAATTGTGTCCGGCGCAAGGCGGCGAGGTCCGGGCTCAACTTCGCCTCGTTGCCGTGCATCCACAGCAGGGTCTCGGATTCGGGCACGAGCGCCTTCCAGGCGCGAAGCTCCTCCACCTTGGACGAGGCGACGACGATCTGCCGCTGGATTCCGTACTTCCTCACTTCGGCGGCAAGCCGCGGGAACTCGATGCTCTTGATGTCCATGTACAGGTGCCGCTCCGGGCGCCCCTGCATCAGGCCGAAGATCGTCGCCATCGGGATCACGTGGCGGCCCTTGAACTGCTCGCCCTTCCACGAACCGACGTCGAGTTTCGACAGTTCGGCGTAGGTCAGATCCTTCACGCCTTTCTTCTTCAACTCGGGCGACGCATCCTTCACCACGCGCGCAAAATTGTTGTCGTGAAACGGCACGATCACACCGTCCTTTGTCATCCGGAGATCGGACTCGGGATAGAGGCCCATCCGCCAGGCGAGTTCGAAGGCCTCGACCGTATTTTCCTCGGCGAGGTGGCCGACGCCGCGGTGGCCCTGGACGATCACGCGCTCGAGCGGGAGGTGATCGACGATGTTCCAGTCGCTGGCCGCGGGGCGGGCGGCTCGAAGCAGCGCCGGGGTGGCGCAGGTGGCAAGAAGGCTGGCGAGGAGGGGGCGCAGTGGGCTCATGCTTTGGGTTTGGGGGAAGAGGATGAGCCCGCGGCCGCGAGGAGGGCGGTCGCGCCGGCTTCGTCGATGACGAGTGATTTCAGGATCTTGCGCCGGAGCGCCGCGATCACGGCCGCAGAACGATCAGTGCCGGAGATGACGCCGATCACTTCGGGGATCTTGCGCAATTGCTCGAGGCTGACGCTCATCACGCGATCGGCCCACTCGGTTTCGCACTCGGAGCCATGGGCGTCGAAAAAGCGACCGCAGATTTCGCCCACCGCGCCGGCGTCGCGCAGTTCCGCAATGCCCGCCGCGCGCAGGACGCCGCGTTCGATGAACACGGAGTTTTCCAGCGTGCCGACGCCGACGATGGCGACCTCCGCCTGGTCGAGGTGCTGGAGCACACCGCGGACCTGCGGCAGCTTCAGCAGCGCATCGCGCGTTTTCTTTTCCGGGAAAAATGCCGGGGTGTTGAGGGCGAGAAACGTGCCGCCGAGTCGCTGGGCCATTTCGCGGCCGATCTCCTGCGCGTCGAATTCGCTGACGTTGAAATCCACGCTGCCCATGGCCTGTACGATGGTGAGCGCCTTGTTCCGCGGCTCGGGCAGATGCCGCACGACCGCATGGATGGTCCGGCCGCCGGCGAGAGCGACGATCGTCCTGGGCTTGATCAACTCATTTACCGCGGCGGCCGCAAAATGCCCGACCACGCGACGGAGGCCGGCCGTCGCGTCGGTATCCTCCGACCGGATCACGATGGCGGTTGAAAGCTGGAACTGCCGGCGCAGCTGCCGCTCGAGGTCGGCATTGCGCGAGTCGTAGTCGGCGACGGTGATGCGCACGATTCCGCGTTCCCGTGCCAGCGCGAGCAGCCGGGAAACCTTGGCCTGGGAAACCTTGACGAATTTCGCGACCTCGTTCTGGGCGAGGCCGTCGACGTAATACAGCCGTGCCGCCAGCCGCAGCTTCTGGTCTGAATAACTATTCGGCATTAGTATTTAGCTTGTGGGGGCCGAAAATCGCTTGTCAAGCGCCCCGGCTGCCGCCCGCCCGCGCCAGCTGCCGCCGCCAGTGGTCGGGCGATACGCCGTGCACGCGTTTGAAGGCGTTGGAAAGATGGAAGGCGGAACTGAAGCCGAGCCGCGCCGCCAGTTCGTCCAGCGTGACATCGCTCGCGGCGAGCAGTCGCCGGGCGCGGGAGACACGCAGGTGAAGCACGTACTGCCAGGGGGCAAATCCCGTATGGACCTTGAAGGCCCGCCGAAAGTGCGAATAGCCGATTCCGAGCCGCTTCGCCAGCGCCTGGACGTTGACGGGTTCGCTCAGCCGGTCCGCGAGATGTCGCTCGGCCTCGCCGATGGCGCGAAGAACCCGCGACCGCGCGGGCTGGATTCGGCCCGCTTTGTCCCAGGCGGCGAGCACGCTGAAGGCGGCGGCGGAGAGTTCGGGATCGAAACCGGGACCCGCGAGCCGCGCGCGTGTATGTACACTCTCGAGCGCCTCATCCAGCCCGGCCTCCGGTTCGGCCGGGCGGACGGCCGCCGCGGCGGAAAACATTCCCGAGCGCAGCAGGTGTTCGGCGGTGGGGCCCTGGACCTCGATCCAGCTTTCGGTCCAGCCCGTCGCCGGATCCGGCCGATACCGATGCCACGTCTTCGGGACCACGGCAAACGCGGTGCCGGCTTCGACGATCCGCCGGCCGGTCGGATGCGACTCGAACCAGCCGCGCCCATCCGAGATCAGCACGATTTGCAGCGCCTCGAGCAATCGGCCGTGTTTCCAGTCAAAGTGGTGATCGGCGGGATGACGGCCGGGCGGGTAGGGCGAACCGGCCGGCACGCGGGTGTACCCGGCGGCGGTCAGCGCGAGCCCCCACGTTCGAAGTTCGGGACCGGTCGCGAAGTAGCGGAAATAGTCCGGCGACGACAGCGGCATTTTCTATATGAGAATGATCAGAACAGCCATTCTTCACTCTGGCCAGCACGTGTTAACTTCCGGGGCACACGCCGCCACCGGCGGCCGGAACCCAGCGCCTGAGACGTACCAACCCTGATGCAAGCCTCCCCGCCATTGCTGCGGTCCTGACCATCCCGCAATGTCCGTCGCACCTCTTCGCGTTGGTCTTTTTGGAATCGGGCTCGATGCCTACTGGCCGCAGTTCGCCGGGTTGAAGGAGCGGCTCGAGGGCTACGTGGCGCGGGTGGCGCAAAAACTCGCGCGACCCGGAGTCGAGGTCATCAACATCGGGCTCGTCGACAATCCCGACCGCGCTTATGCCGCGGGCCGGGAACTGCGGCGCGCCGATGTGGATCTGATTTTCCTCCACGTCACGACCTACGCGCTGTCGTCGACCGTGCTGCCCGTGGTGCAGCGGGCGAAGGTGCCGGTGATCGTGCTCAACCTCGCCCCCGAGCCGGCGATTGACTACGCCGCGTTCAATCGGCTGGGAGATTGCACCCGGATGACGGGCGAGTGGCTGGCGCATTGCTCGGCCTGCCCCGTGCCGGAGATCGCGAACGTGTTCAAACGTGCGGGGGTGCAGTTCCACCAGATCACCGGTGTGCTCGACGATGATCCCGCGTGCTGGCGCGAAATCGACTCATGGGTCGAGGCCGCCCGCGTGGCGGCGGCGATGAACGGAAACCGGCTCGGGCTGATGGGGCACTATTATGGTGGCATGCTCGACATCCAGGCCGACGTGACGTTGCAGTGCGTGACGTTCGGCACGCATATCGAGCATCTCGAGGTCGATGAACTGACTGCGCTCCGGCGCAGCGCACCGGCGCGGGACGTGCAGGCGCGGGTGGCGGACTTCCATCGTGTGTTCGATGTGCAACCCGACTGTGCGGCCGAGGATCTGGCTGATGCGGCCCGGACCAGCGTGGCGCTCGACCAACTCGTCGCCAGCCGCCGGTTGGGTTCGCTGGCTTATTATTACCAGGGCACCGGCGTGGCGGAAAACGAGGCGACCATTGCGTCGATCATCCTCGGCACTTCGTTGCTCACGGCGCGCGGCGTGCCGGTCGCGGGGGAATACGAGGTCAAGAATGTCCAGGCGATGAAGATCATGGACCTCTTCGGGGCAGGCGGCTCGTTCACCGAATACTACGCGATGGATTTCAAGGATGACGTCGTGCTGATGGGCCACGACGGCCCCGGACACATCGCGATCGCGCAGGGAAAAACGAAGGTCCGTCCCCTGAAGGTTTACCACGGCAAGGTCGGCCGCGGTGTCTCGGTCGAGATGGCGGTGAAGCATGGGCCGGTGACGTTGCTATCGGTCATCGAGACGAGTGTGGGCAAGCTCGCGCTGCTGTGCGCCGAGGCGGAGTCGGTCCCTGGGCCGATCCTCGAGATCGGCAATACCAACAGTCGTTATCGTTTCGCCTGCGGCGCGCGCGAATTCGTCAACCGCTGGAACAGCCACGGTCCCGCGCATCATTGCGCCGTCGGCGTCGGCCACCTCGCGGAGAAAATCGGCCGGCTCGGGCAGCTGCTGGAGCTCGAGACGGTACGGGTCGGGTGAGACTAGCAGCCTGTCGGACTTAGAAAATGAAGGCCATCTGGCATCGATTATTCGCGAGAAAAAATTCACGTGTGGTCAAATATTCATCCATAAACGCCTTCAGACGCCTAAGTCCGACAGGCTGCTAGAAGCCAGAAGCCAGAAGCCAGAGGACAGAGGACCGCAAAGGTCGCTTTACCATGGGCCGACGAAGGGAGTCACCACGGTGTGCTGAGTCCTATTTGTCCCATCCGTCGCATCCGTCGTATTCCGCACCGCGGCGCCGCAGCCTTGACAAGGCCCGCCGGAATCGAGGAGCGTCTGAATTGCAATGCTGAATAACTATTCAGCGGCGCCAACCCTGCCTCTGCCGCCATGCGTCTCGTGCTTTCGTCGCCGTCCGTTCACCCCAGTCATACTCCCATGCCGCCAACACTCCGTCATCTTCGCCCGCGTCGTCTCCTGGCGTTCGCCGTCATCGCCGCGCTCCTTCTGCCGCCCGCCCGCGCGGGGGCGGCCGCGGACGCGGGCACGGTCGAGGGGCGAGTGCTCAACGTTTTGACGGGTGCTTATCTCGAGAATGCGCGCGTCTCGGTGGAAGGCGCCACGCTCGCGGCCTTCACGAACAATGTCGGCGAGTATCGGCTCGCCGGGGTTCCAGCCGGCCCGGCAACGGTACGAGTTTTCTTTACCGGACTGGAGCCCCAGATCGCGACGGTCGCGGTCGTGGCGGGCGAGGTGGCGACCAGGGACTTCAGCCTGACGCAAATGGACGTGGTGAAGCTCGACGCCTTCGTCGTCGCCGGGGCCAAGGAAGCCACCGCGAGCGCACTCGCGATCAACGAGCAGCGCTTCTCGGCCAACATCAAGAACGTCGTGGCGGCCGATGAGTTCGGCACCGTCACCGAGGGCAACGTCGCCGAGTTCCTGAAGTTCCTCCCCGGCGTCACGCTCGATTATGTGGCGGCCGACGCCCGCTCCGCCCAGGTGCGCGGCATGCCCTCCGCAGGCACCGCGGTGATGGTCGACGGCAATCGCGTCGCGAACTCCGGCTCCGGCGTCCCCGGCCGCGCCTTCGAGTTCGATCAGCTTTCCATCAACAACGTCTCGCGCATCGAAGTCACGAAAGGCCCCACGCCCGACAGCCCGGCCGACGCGATCGGCGGCACGGTGAACATGGTGAGCAAAAGCGCGTTCGAGCGCACGCGCGCGGAGTTTACCTACCGCGTCTACATGAACCTCAATCACCAGTGGCAGCAGGACCAGAACTTCATCTCGTTCCAAAAGACGCCGGGGCATGGCCGCGAACCCACCGTCAAGATCAAACCGGGCTTCGACTTCACGTACGTCAACCCCGTCAGCAAGACCTTTGGCTTCACGCTCACCGGGCTTTATTCGAACATCTTCAACCAGCAGTTCACCTCCGCGCCGACGTGGAGCCCGACGAGCAACGGCGGCGCCGGCGGCACGCTCGCGGAGCCGGCGATGACGACCTACCGCTTCAATCAGAGCCCGAAGTCGACCGTCCGCTATTCCATCGGCGCAACCGCGGACTACCGGGTTGCGCGGCGCGACGTGCTCAGCGTGCGCGGCTCCTTCAACGCGTTCGACGCATTCTTCAACGACCACGCGATGACCATGACCGCCGGCACGCCTGCCAGTTATGGTCCCACCTTCACGCAGGGCAGCAACGGCTCGATCACCCAGGTCGGCTCCACCCGCAAGGCCGCCCGTGCGACCTATCTTGCGAACGCGAAATGGCGCCACGACGGGCCGGTGTGGAAATGGGACACGAGCGTGAACACGTCGCGGTCGAAGGGTCTTTTCCGCGACATCGAATACGGCTGGTTCAAGCAGGTTTCCCTCAGCCAGCCCGGCCTGCGGATCCGGTTCGACGGGATCAACGAGACGCGGCCCGACACCGTGACCGCGACGAATCAGGCCGGTGGGCCGGTCGACATCCGCGAACTCGGCGGCTACAACATGACGCTCACCAACACGAATCCGGTGAACCAGTTCAACCGGAACATGGGCGCGACGGCAAACGTGAGCCGGTATTTTGATCTTGGCGTGCCCGTCCTGGTCAAGGCGGGCGCCGACTTGCGGCGCACGCGGATCGATGCGCGCCGGCCGTTTCAGCAGTGGTCGTTTGTCGGCCCCGATCGGCTCGCGAACAACGCGGACAACCGCGTCGGACTCTACGATCTCGTCGACGAAAGCGGCTCCTCTGTGCCCGCTCCGTACGGCAACGGCCCATGGCAATATGCCAGCCCATGGAAAGCATGGGATCTCTATGGCGCCCACCCGGAGTATTTCATCTACGACGAAGTCTTCGCGATCCAGCAGTCCGCGCAGAATTCCCGGATCATCCGGGAGGACGTTCTTTCGCATTATCTGCGGTTCGATGTGCGGCTGCTGCAAAACAAACTCTGGATCGTCGCCGGCGCGCGCTATGAACAAACGCGCAATGAGGGCGACGGTCCGATCAACGACATCAGCCGCACGTACCAGCGGAACGCCGCCGGGCAGCTCATCGACGGCAATCCGAACGCTGCCGGGATCCAGCCCGTCCGGGTCCCCGGCACCACCGTCGAATGGGCGCGGTTGCAGTACGTGGATCGCGGGGCTCACGTTTCGAACCGCTACGGTGACCTCTACCCGAGCGTGAACCTGTCCTACGAGATCACGCCGAATCTCATCGCCCGGGCGAGTTACGCCGACACGCTGGCGCGGCCGAACTACGGTTCGATTCTGCCGGGTGTCACGCTGCCCGATCCCTCCGGCACGTCTCGGACCATCACGCTCAACAACGTCAACCTCGAGCCGTGGACCGCGAAGAACTATGACGTGGCGCTCTCGTATTATCCACGAGCCGGCGGCGAGGTTTCGGCCGGGGCGTTTCGGAAGGACATCAAGGATTTCTTCGGCGGCACGACGGTCGACGTCACACCGGAGTTGCTGGAGGAATACGGGATTGATAGCTCCTATGCCGCCGGCGGCTATGTGCTCAGCACCCAGGAGAATGTGGGCGCGGCGCGCATCACGGGCATGGAGTTCAACTACCGCCAGCCGCTGAAATTCCTGCCTCACTGGGCGCGTGGCGTGAGCGTGCGCTACAACCTCACCCGGCTTCACCTGGAAGGAAACCGGCTGGCCGACTTCAGCACGTTCGTTTCACGCAGCGAGAATTGGGGCATCAGCCTCGACCGGCCGAAATTCAATCTGCGCCTGAACTGGAATGCCCGCGGTCGCCAGCGGCAGGCCGCGATCGCCGGACGCGCCGAACCGGGCACCTATAATTACGTGGCCCCGCGGCTCACGATGGACATCGATGCGGAGTATCGCTTCTCGCGTGCCGTCGGGCTGTTCCTCGGCGCCCGCAACATCACCGGCGAGCCGTTCGTGGAGGAACGCTACGGCCCCAGCACGCCCGGATATGCACGACGCTTTGTGCGGACCGACTACGGCATCGCGATCTCCATGGGGATGAAGGGAGCCTTCTAGAATAGGGAGGCGCAGCGTCAGACCGTGGTGATGTTGGAAATCGTCAACTCGGACCTCGGGCCGCTGGAAAACCCAACCTGATCACAACGAATTTCGCCTTTGAAGGAGTCGAGCCGAGTTCACTCGCACGAGCGAAGCGACGAAGCAACCCAGCCGCCCAAAGCGGGGCGGTGAAAACCGCGACCATTCGATGTCCCCTCTCCGCCGCCGGTGGCTGATCCTCGCGCTGATCTTCGGCGCGATTGTGCTCAACTACGTCGACCGTCAGATTCTCTCGATCCTGAAGCCGACGCTGAAAAGGGAATTCGGCTTCGACGATCGCGGGTATGCGGTGCTGGTGAACGTGTTCACGATCGGTTACGCGACGATGTACCCGGTCACCGGCTGGCTCGTGGATCGGTTTGGCGCGCGGATCGTCATGCTGCTGGGAATCATCGGCTGGTCGGCGGCGTGTATTGGCGCCGGCCTTACGCGGACGCTCGGACAGTTCACATTTTTTCGCGGCCTGCTCGGGCTCGCCGAGCCGACCGCGTTCCCGGCGCAGCTGCGCGTCGTGACGACGTGGTTTCCGGGCACCCTGCGCGCGACCGCAAACAGCGTGTCGGTGGCGGGTGGCACGTTTGGCGCCGTGATCGCCCCGCCGCTCGTGGCCTGGCTGGCCCTCACGTTCAACTGGCACGCCGCGTTCGTCGTCCCGGGCATCCTGGGCCTGGTCATCGCGGTGTTGTGGGTGATGGTTTATCGCGACCCGCCCGCGGAGATTCTTGCGCAAGCGGCGGCCTCGACGGCCGACGCGGGTTCCGGCGTCCGCTTTACCTGGCCGCAGCTCTGGCGCACGCGGACGTTGTGGGGCATCCTCGTCATCCGGTTCATCAGCGATCCGGTGTGGTATTTTTGCCTGTTCTGGCTGCCGGGCTATCTGCAGGAAAACTCCGGGCTGACGCTGAAGCAGATCGGCCTGGTCGGCTGGATTCCGTTCCTGGCGGCCGATATTGGAGGCATCGCCAGTGCGGCCTGGTCCGATCGAATGGTGAAACGCGGGATGCAGCCGCTGCGCGCGCGCAAAGTGATGCTGACGGCGGTGGCGGTGCTGGCGCCCGTCTGCGTGCTCACGCCGCACCTGCCGCATCCGGCGGCGACCCTTGCCATTTTCAGCGTCGTGGCCGCGGTGTGCCTGAGCTGGCTGTTCAGCCTGAGCGTGGTGATCGCGGAAACGTTTCCCCTGCGCAATGCCGCCAGCGTGCTGGGCATCGCGGGCGGCTGCGGCGCCGCCGGCGCGGTGGTGTTCAACACGTTTGTCGGCGACATGTTCGCAAACTTCGGGCCGGCGCGCGTCTTCGCTGCCATGGCGGTGTTGCATCCCACCGCGGCGCTGCTGCTGTGGACGATGACACGGAGAGAAAGACCGCCAGCAGCATGAAAATCGGACTTGGAGATGCGAAGTCACATGTCTCGAGGTGGAGCCCGTTGTCCCCAACGGGCTGGTTTGGGGCGCGCGCGACTGCCCTGAAGCGCGTTTGGGACAACGCGCTCCACCTCGGAATCGTCGCCTTCGTTTCCGCCGCAACCCTCGCCCAACCTGCGACGCCCAACGCCGGCCGCGCGCTCCTGCTGATTTCCATCGACGGCCTGCGCCCCGACTACGTCCTCGAGGCGGACAAGCACGGGCTGAAACTGCCGCACCTCACCGGCCTCGCCCGTGGCGGCGCCCATGCCACGGGCGTGCGCGGCGTGCTGCCATCCGCGACCTATCCCAGCCACACGACCATCATCACCGGCGCGGCCCCGGCGCGGCACGGCATCGTGGCGAATCATCCCTTCGGGCAGGCGGTGAAGGACCTCGACGTATGGTATTATTACGCGGAGGACCTTCGCGGGACGACGCTCTGGGATGCCGCGGCGCAGGGCGGCTACGTCACCGGCAGTATCAGCTGGCCGGTTACGGTGGGCGCAATCCCGATTCGCTGGAACATCCCCGAATACGCGCTCACCCGCACGCCCGAGGACGTGCGCATCACGCGCGGCGCGTCGACGCCCGGGTTGATGGCGCAGCTCGAAAAAAAGGCGGGACCTTATCTCACGGAAGTCAGCGACGCCGTGAAACGCGACTGGGCGCGCACTCGTTACGCGGTGGAATTAATCCGGCAGAAGCACGTGCGCTTCATCACGGTGCATCTGGCCGCGTCGGACAACCTGCAGCACCGCCACGGGCCGTTCACGCCGCCGGTGTTCAAGGCGCTCGAGGAAATCGATCGCATGGTCGGCGATATGCGCGATGCCATCCGCGCGGAAGATGCGCGGGCCGCGGTCTGCATCGTGTCCGACCACGGGTTTGCGCCGGTGAGCAAGGTGCTATGGCTCGATGCGATTTTTGTGCAGGAAGGGCTCATCACGCTGAAAACAAGGGAGACGACGGTGGAAAAGTCCGGCGTCGCCGATTGGGTGGCGCGTCCGTGGCACGCCGGCGGTTCCGCCGCGATCAGGTTGAAAAACCCGGCGGACGCGGCCGCGCGCGAGCGGGTGGCGTCGCTCCTCGCGCGGCTGGCGGCCGACCCGGAGAACGGAATCGCGGCCATCCTCGATGCGAACGCCATTCGGGACCTCGGCGGCGATCCCGCGGCGCAGTTCTGGGTCACGATGCGCGCCGGCTTCATGGTGAGCGCCACGCTGCAACCCTCGATTGTCAGCATCGTGAGCGCGCGTGGCACGCACGGCCACGCGCCGACGCTGCCGGAGGTGGCGTCGACCTTCTTCATCGCGGGCGAGGGCGTCGCGGCGGGCCGCAACCTCGGCTCGATCGACATGCGCAGCATCGCGCCGACCCTGGCGAAATTCATGGGCGTGCCGTTTCCTTTCGCCGAAGCGCCGGCCCTCGATATTCTCTCCCCCTCAAAGTGAACCAATCCATGAAACCGAGTGACACTCGCGTGATTCACGAACCGGCGAAGACCGTGCCGGTCCGCGCCGACTACGACATCCTCGTCGTGGGCGGCGGGCCCGCCGGCCTCACCACCGCGCTGGCCGCGGCGGAAGACGGCTTGAAGGTCGGGCTGATCGAGAGCCGCAGCTTCGTCGGCGGCAACATGACCATCGGGCTGCCCGTACTTGGTTTCCTGGGACAGAAGAAAAACCAGATCATCAAGGGGCTGCCGCAGAAATTCATCGACCGGCTGCGGGCGGTGAAGGGCGCGAGCGAGCATCGCTGGTGCCCGTTGCACATGGGCATCACGCTGGTCGAGCCGGAGGCGGTCAAAACCGTCGCGCTCCAGATGCTCACCGAGGCGAAGGTCGACGTGACGTTCCATGCGATGGGCGTGGGCGTCGTCATGGATGGTGATGTGATTCGCGGCATCATCACCGAGAGCAAGAGCGGTCGCGAAGCCGTGCTCGGGAAGATTGTCGTCGATTGCACCGGCGATGCCGATGTGGCCCACCGCGCCGGCGTGCCGTGCGAAAAGGGCAACGAGAAGGGAGGCATGCAACCGCCGACGCTCATGTTCTGCCTCGGCGGCGTGGATACCGAGAAGCTGCGCCACAGCATTGCGCAACAGCCGCGCACCTACGTCACCGATTTCATCCCCGCGGAATATTTTGGTCAGAACAACCAGTTCATCGTCGTCGGCCTGCGTGAGCTCATTGCCCGGGCACGGCAGGAACGAGGTCTCGAAATCCCGAACGAGCGGACGATTATCATCACCGGGCTCCGGCCGGGCGAGGTGTGGATCAACATGACGCGCGTGGCGGGCGTCGATGCCACCGACGTGCGCAGCCTGACGTTCGGGGAAATCGAGGCGCGCCGGCAGATCGACGACATCCACACCTACCTGAAGAGCTACGTGCCCGGCTTCGAAACCTGCCACTTCACGAGGACGGCGCCATTTCTCGGCATTCGCGAGACGCGCCGGATTGTCGGTTACTACACGATGACCCAGGACGACGTGCTCGGCTGCCGCCATTTCGAGGATGCCATCGCGGTCGCGAGCTACCCCATCGACATCCACCGCCCGGGCGACGAAGGCTGCACGTTGATCTGGTGCGGCGACTGTTACGACATTCCGTACCGCTCGCTGCTGCCGACAAAGGTGGAGAATCTCCTGGTCGCCGGACGCTGCATCTCCACCACCCACGAGGCGATGGGGGCGATTCGCGTGATGGCGACGTGCATGGCGATGGGGGAAGCCGCCGGCCGCGCGGCGAAGATGGCGGTGAGAGAGGGCGTCTCGCCGGCCCGGATCGACGTGGCGAAGTTGCAGGCGGAACTCGTGGCGAAGGGTGCCTATTTGCGGGAACCCGGAGTCGCACCTGGCGCTGTATCCGCCACCAGGTGACGCGGACCCATTGGTCACGCTCGCATCCGCCGCGGTGGAGACCGCATCTCGAACTCGCCAATGGGACGCGTCGGGCCAAGTATGCGGCCGATGCCTTCTTCGTTCACCGGCCGGGCCTGGTTTGCATGCCGGACCGGCGCCATCCTCTCGCTTGCCCTTGCGGCCCTGCAGTCGGCGCGCGCCCAACCCGGCCCGGCCTCCCCACCGCCCGGCGAGGGGAACCCGCGTCCACGCCTCGTCCTGGTGGTCGTGGTTGACGGGTTGCGCCCGGACTTAATCAGCGCCGCAACGACGCCGACGCTCGACCGTTTGCGGCGGGAGGGCGTGGAATATCTGAACGCCCACTCTGCGTTTCCCACCGTGACGCGGGTGAACGCGGCGGTGCTCGTCACTGGCGCGCACCCCCGGCAGACCGGCATCACTTCCAACACCCTTTACGACCGCCGGCTGAACGGTGGGCAGCCTTTCAACACCGGGCTGGCCGAGAACCTGTGGCCGTTGGCCGAGATCCATGGCGGCCGCATGATCTCGCCGGTCACCCTTGGCGAAGTGTTGACCAGCGCCGGTCTGTCATTCGCCGCAATCAGCAGCGGTTCCACCGGACAGGCAATCCTCCTCAATTCGCAGGCGAAGGCAGGCAGCGGCATGGTCATCAATGGAGCCTTCGAGGGTGGCCGGAGAACGGCATATCCAAATTCGGTCGACGAGGCGATCAAGGCGCGCTTTGGCCTGAAGCCTGCCGGCGCGGACGCCGACAGCCTCGAATGGACGGAGCGGGTCCTTCGCGAATTCGTGCTGCCGGAGGTCAAACCCGCCGTGCTCATCGACTGGGTGACCGAGCCCGATCACACCCAGCACAAGGCGGGCGTCGGTTCTCCCGCCACCCTTGCCGCCATCCGGCGGGCGGATGAGAGCATCGCGAAAACGCTCGCGACTCTCGAGGCGTCCGAGCTGCTCCGCGATACCGCCATCATCGTGACGGCCGACCACGGATTCATCGCGCATGAGCAGGGCATCAATGTCACGGACGCGCTGATACAGGCAGGCCTGAAGCAGAGCCGGGTGTCCCGCGATGTCATCATCACCTCGGACAGCCAGTCGGTGCAGTTTTTCGTCGAGAACCGCGAGGCGAAGAAGATTCGCGCGATCGTGGAATTTTTGCAGACCCAAGCCTGGTCGGACGGGCTTTTCGTCGACGCCACGGCTCCACTCGGCGCGCCGGCGACGAACGGGCCGCCGGGAGGTGTGCCGCCTGTCGAGGGCTGGCTGCCCGGTACCTTTTCACTGCAACTGGTTCACCTTGCGCCCCTCGAGGGCCGGCCGGATATCGTCCTCACGCTACCGTGGCGCTCGGAAAAAAACGCTTTCGGCCATTCAGGCCTGCAAACGGCGAACCGCGCTGCCGTTGGGCCGGTGACGGGACATGAGTCCGGCCACGGGGGCATGAGTCCATGGGTCCTCCGCACGCCGTTGCTGCTGTGGGGTCGCCACTTCAAGGAACGTTGCGTCGTCGGGGCGCCCGCTGGAAATGTGGATATAACTCCAACTGTGTTGGCATTGATGGGATTGGCGCCGCCGCAGGGGGCATCTGGCCGCGTTTTGCGCGAAGCTTTTCGGGGCGGGCCCGACGAGCAGAAACTCCGCGCCGAGTCGCGGGTCCATGAAGTCAATTCGCGCCATGGCTTTCGCGCTGCGATCCAGTTGAGTGCTTCGGATGGCCGCTGGTATCTCGATAAGTGCTGGCGGATTCAGTAACGGTTGCCGGGGTGCGGGATAGTCTTTTGCGGTCGGGTGAACCGCACCGGTTCGCGGGTGTCGGAACGATGATGATCCTTCGGCTCGCCGCTCTCATTCTTCTCGCCGGGACGCCGGGGTTTGCCGCGTCGTCGAAGATCGACCTGTTGGAGCAGGCGGTGGACAACTGGTTGGGCGAGCGCGAGCACTGGGCCTTCACGCAGCGTGCGGTCGAATACGACGGTGGCAAACCGCGCGAACGGCTCGAGCGCTACGACCCTTCGAAGCCGGGGAATGGGCGGTGGACACTGCTCGCGATTGATGGAAGACCGCCGACGTCGGAGCAGCATGAGGCATGGGCGCGCAAGAAGTTCCGCAAGAACAAGCGGCGATTCGATTCGCCCATCGGCGATTACTTCGAGTTTCAGAACGCCCGCGTGCTGTCCGAAACGCATGAGACGGTGCGGTATGGAGTGCCGCTGCGTCGCGACAAGAACTGGCTGTTTCAGACCGACAAGGTGCGGGTCACAGTAACGGTCAACAAGCAGACGAAGGCGCTCGAGCACCTCGTCGCCGATTTGCGCGAGCCCATGAAGGTCCTGCTGGGGATTGCCAAGATCACCGACGGGGTGATCGATCTCACCTTTGACGACAATGGCGGACCGGATCCGGAGTCGGCGGCCCCGACGGGGACCGCCAAGGTGACTGTATCCAAATTTGGCGAACGCGCGGAATTCACCTGGACCGATTTCAAGCGGGTGACGCCGCATCCGTCCCGGTTCACGCAAAACGAATAGGACTTTGTCGTGTGCCTGGGAGCGCGGGCGTCTCGCCCGCATGGCATGTCAGTTCGAGCGGTGGCGCATTCGGCCGGGGCGACCCACGACGACAATGGCTGCGCAGGAACGCTCGCCATCCTCGGGTCGTAGCGTTGATTCGACGCCCATGGTTGTTCGCGCCTGCTATTTCGGTGCCGTTGTCATTGCCGCTTCCGCATTGGCGCCGTGCGCGGCCGCAGTGGCCGGCGCGATTCCGGGCAACCGCGCCGCGACGGCTTCTGAGGTCGAACTGCTCACGCGCGCGCTGGAGAAAACCGCCGCCGACATGGGCCGCTGGTCGTATACGGAAACGCGACTCATCCGGGACGAGAAGGGCAGGGTGAAGAGCACCGTGGTCGTCCGCTACGATCCGTCGAAACCGTATGCGGAGCAGTGGGCGCCGATTTCGATTAATGGAAAATCGCCCTCATCCTCGGACCGCGACAAGTATCGGCGGCAGGGCGAGCGCGAAGGGAAGCGCAGCGAGCGCGGTGAATCGTCGCGCCGCTACTCGCTCGGTGAACTGCTGGAGGTCACCAAGGCGAAAGTCGCGCGCGATGATGGAGCCGCGTTCGTGTTCGACGTGCCGCTCCGCGTGGAAAACAACAACCGTTTTCCGCCGGAGAAATTCGAGGTTCTCATCCGGGTGGAGAAGAAGGTGGGCGCGATTGGGAACATTGCGCTGCGGTTGCGGGAGTCGTTTCGCTCGAAGCTCATTCTGAAGGTGAAATCCGGCGATGGCGTGCTCGAATTCGCCGCCGTGGATGCCCAGCACCCGCCGACGCTGACCGCGATCCGCGGCGACGCGTCGGCCTCGATTCTATTCGTGAGCGTCGGTGGCGAACTCGACTTGAAACGCACCGGCTTCAAGCGCGTGAAGCCCTACAGCGAGCGTTTCGAAGTGAAGATCGGCACGCTGAAATCGATCGATTTCTTAAGTAAAAGTGGCTGCGGCTTCCCCATTCGGCAAGCCTCTCGGCAGGCTCGAGGCCTTTCAGTCGAAATCACAGTTGGCCGTGAGCTCGTCGAATCGGCTCAGGGCCCCGAGCCCGTCGAGGGGCAGCCGCAGATGGGATCGAAAGTTCGCTCGAATGTCCCTGCGGCAGAGCCTGCCCTGAGCTTGTCGAAGGGATGCCGCAGCCACTTCGGACAATGCACTTCGTTGCCACTGTGTAGCCACTATTCTCCCTCCTCCGGCGGGGTGAAACCGCGGCGAAGCACGTTCTCGGCGATGGCGCGGGGGAAGAGGAAATTTTCCAGGTAGCCTTTGCCGCCGGCTTTCGTGCCGCTGCCGCTCATCTTGAATCCACCGAATGGATGCCGCTCCACGATCGCGCCGGTGATGCCCCGGTTCAGATACAGGTTTCCCACCATGAATTCCCGCTCGGCCCGCGCCAGCGCGCTGGGACTGCGGGAGAACAGCCCGCCGGTCAGCGCGTACTCGGTCGAGTTGGCGACGGCGAAAGCCTGGTCGAGAGCACGGACTTTGATCACGGCTATGACCGGCCCAAAAATTTCCTCCTGCGCAATCACGGCGTCGGGCTTCACGTCCGTGAAGATCGTCGGCGGCACGAAATGCCCGCCGGTTCCGGCCACGGCGGCCGGCAGCGCCGCCTGCCACGCGAGATTTGCCTCCTTTTTTCCGCGCTCGATGTAGCCGGAAATCTTTTTCTGCGCATCGGCATCAATCACCGGTCCGATCACCGTTCCGGGTTGTGCTGGGTCGCCGATGGGAACGGCGGCCGCAGCGGCGAGCAGCCGCGCCAGGAATTCGTCGTGGATATCCTCCAGCACGATCAGCCGCGAGAGTGCCGAGCACTTCTGGCCCGCAAACCCGAACGCACTGTAGAGCGCCGCCGGAATCGCCTCATCGAGGTCGGCGTCGTTGTCGATGATCAGCGCGTTCTTTCCGCCCATCTCGCACACCACCTTCTTGAGGTTGGGCTGCCCGGGCGCCGTGCGGCCCGCCGTTTCCCAGATTTTCAGCCCGACCGCCCGCGAGCCGGTGAAGGCGACGAAATCAATCCGCGGATGCGCGACCAGGTGCGCGCCCACATCCTCGCCGTATCCAGGAATAAAATTCACGACTCCCGGCGGAATGCCCGACGCGATCAGGATGTCCATCAGGGCTGCGGCGATGATCGAGGTCTGCTCGGCGGGCTTGAGGATCACGGTGTTGCCGGCGACGAGTGGAGCGGTCGCCATCCCGCAGAGGATCGCGATGGGAAAATTCCAGGGCGCGATGACCACCCCGGCGCCGCGGGGCGTCCAGCGCTGAACGCACCGCTCGCCCGGCACGCGTTGCGCCAGCCGCGGTGGTTCGAGCGCGCGCATCTCGGCCGCGTAAAAACGGCAGAAGTCGATGGCCTCGCTCACGTCCGCATCCGCTTCAATCCAGGGCTTGCCCGACTCGAGGATGATCAGCGCGTTGAGTTCGAAACGCCGCGCTTCCATCAAATCCGCGGCGCGCTCGATGATTCCGGCGCGTTCGGTGACCGCCGTGTTCCGCCACCCCGGAAACGCAGCTCGTGCGGCCGCGACCGCGGCCTCCGCATCCTTGATCGTCGCCCGTGCCCAATGCCCGATGACCTGCGCGGGCCGGGCCGGATTCGTCGAAGTGATGTAGTCGCGGTCGGCGAGCTTTTTCCCGCCGATGATCAACGGCCATTTTTGTCCGAGGGTGCGGGTGACGGTGGCGAGCGCCGCGTGCTGCTTGTCGCGGTTCGACGCGAGAGCGTAGTCGGTGTTCGGTGCGTTTTTGAAAACCGGATACCGGAAACCGGATACCGGAGAATCACCGGTGGAAGTTGGCTGCGCGGGCGACGCGATGCGCGGTGCGGTTGCGGCTTTGCGTTCGGAGGCGGCGGTAACCGAGGCCAGGTTTTCCGAATCTATCCGGTCTCCGGTTTCGGGTTTCCGGTATTCATTCAGCGCCTCCGCCGGATTCCCCAACAACTGCTCCCGCGTGGCCTCACCCAGGTTTTTCTGGCGGAGAAACCCCTCGTTGCTGGTGTTTTCGAGCAGCCGGCGGACGAGGTACGCCATGCCGGGCAACAGTTCCCCAATCGCGCAGTACTCCCGTATGCGATGGCCCGTCTCCACCAGCGCGCGCTTCAGCTCGTCGGCCATTCCATACAGCGCCTGAAACTCGTACGCCCGCCGATCAATCTTCAGCCGCTCGGCCTGCGCGATGGCGTGCGCGCACGAGCGGACATTGTGGGTCGCGAACGCCGGCGAAATCACGTCGACGTTCTCGAGCAGCAGCACCGAAAGTTTTTCGAAGTTGGCGTCGCTCTCCGCTTTTTGCTCCCACACCGGAACCGGCCATTCGCGCTGGCGGGCGAGAATCGTCTCGTAATCCCAATATGCGCCCTTCACCAGGCGCACGCCGATTGGCCGCTTGTTTTTCCGCGCCCACGCGATCAGTTCGAGGAGGTCGCGCTCGCACTCCCGCAGGTACGCCTGGAGCGCAATTCCGATCGTCGCCTGCGACGATGAACGACCCGATGCAGCTGACGCGGAAGCGACGGCGAACTCCGGTTCCTCCAGGATCGATTTGAAAAGCGCGAGGGTGAGGTCCTTCAGCTTGTAGCTCTCCATGTCGAAATTGATGAATGCGCCGACTTCGGCCGCGCGTCGCAGTATTGGCCGCAACCGCTTTTTCAGCGCCTCGATCGAGTGCTCCGGATCGGCCGGGTGCACCTCGGGCGTGAGGGCGGAAATTTTCACCGACAGGTTCAACCGCGGCAGTGGTCCGTCCGGGCCGACGTCGCTGGCGGACGGCGTCGGGTCCTTCGCGAGCGCGTCTGTCACCGTGTCGAGCACGTCCAGGTTTCGCTGCAGGAAGACATCGGCCTCGGCTTCGCTCACGACCGTCTCGCCGAGCAGGTCGATCGTCGTCGCGACTCCCGCCCTCGCGTTCTTGCGGAGCTGGGTGACGAGATCTTCCGGGGTTTCGCCGGCGACGAACTGACGCGCCATTCCGACCACGTTTGCTTTCACCGGACCGGCAACGAGCGCGGGGGCGAACGACGATGCGGCCAGCCCGACCTTCATCGCCGGGTTCAACGCGACGGCCTTGTCGCCGAGATACTCCTGCAGATGCCGGACGATTTCGGCGCTCGACTTGAGTGCCGGCAGCACATCGACGAACCGAAAGAGCTGCGCCTTGAACGCCGGATCCTTCATCGACCAGTCCATCAGCCGCGCGTAGGCGCCTTTGGTGGAAAAGATTCCGGGCGCCGGCGAGGCGTCCATCAGTGAGAGGATTTTTTCGCCGAGTTCGCGTATCCGCCTCTCCACCGCCGGGTCGACCGGAAGAAATGAAGCCATGGGATGGGTTTGGCGTAGTGTCTCCGGACGCAGCGCAGTGGCAAGGTGACCCAGCGGGGAAGCGTTCGTTTCAACCACCGCTAATTCATTTTGAAACCCGGGCGCCTGCCTCTGGGTCCCCTCTCGAACCGGATCGATTCAGTCGACAACCGCGAATGAACGCGAATGGACGCAAATTCAGAGGAGGAGGGGGGAGGATTCCCAAGCGAAACCATGGTTACCGTTTGGTCATTTCCCTGGTCCCACAAGACGCCCGCTCCATTCGCGTGAATTGGCGTCTATTCGCGGTTCAACTGAATTGGTCCGGTTCGAGAGTGGGCGAAGCGGCGTGGCACAATCGTTGTCTGGGGACGATGCGCCACGGGAAGCGGCCCGCCTTGCCTTGGCGCACCGTCGAGGGATAGGAAAGTCGCAACGCGATGAGGCCCAATTGCAAGAAGCGGGTTCCCCGTTGCCGTTCCTTCCGCACTCCCATGCGCGGGGGCGCGGCCAGGGCTTGGCACGGCGACGCGCCCGCCGGATGAGTGAGGAAACCTGCAACTTTCCGCCGGCGCGCGGTGTTGTGCACTCGAACGATGAACCTCCAGTGCACACCTCACCCACGGGGTTGATCCCCCCGGCCGACTTTCCGACGTTCATGCGCAACTATCAGGACATGGTATTCTCGACTGCGGCCCGGATCACCGGCAATGACGCGCAAGCGGAGGATATTTCGCAGGAAGTCTTCCTTAAGGCATATGAGAACTTCGACCACCTGCGGACGAGCCCGACGGCGGGCGGATGGCTGAAGACGGTTGCCACCAACCTCTCGCTGAACCACCTCTCGCGTTACCGCAATCGCTGGCGGTTTTTCTCCGAGTTCAAACGCGAATCCGATCCCGGCGACTCCGATGCGCCCGAAGTGGAATTCGCAGCCCCGGACAATTTTTTCGCTGGCGTCGACGCCGAGGAACGGCGCGCGCTGGTCGAGCGCGCCCTGGATCAGCTGCCGGAGCATCAGCGCGTGCCGCTGGTGCTCTTCCATTTTGAGGACATGCCTTACGAGGATATTGCGCGGAAGCTGCGCGTGTCCCTCGCGAAGGTGAAAACCGACATTTTGCGCGCGCGCGCGGCGCTGGCCAGGGTCCTGGCCCGCAGCGGCACCGCACACGAAAAGGCGCTGCCATGATTTCTCCTGAAAACAACGAGCGGCTCGAACGGGCCATTCAACAGACGCTCCGCCAACTGCCGCCGCGCTCCGCGCCGCGTTCGCTCGAGTCGCGCGTGCTGGCGGAGATCGAGCGGCGCGCCGCGCTGCCGTGGTGGAGGAAGAGTTTCGCGCACTGGCCGATCGCCGCGCGCGCCGGGTTCATCGTGCTGAGCACGGGCATCGTGAAGCTCGCGCTGATGGCGACGGTGTGGGTTATGGCCGGGTTCGACCCGCAGCAGTATCGCAACGCGTTCGCCCCGCAATTCGCCTGGATGGATCGTGGCCTCGCCGTGGTCGGCGCCATCACCTCCTCCTTCGAAATCATCCTGCGCAATATTCCGCCGCTCTGGCTCTACGGCAGCATCATTTTCGTCGGCGCGATGTACGTTGCGCTCTTCGGGCTCGGCGCCGCGGCCTATCGGGCCCTCCGGCCGCAGCGCTCCACCTCTTCCCTTGTTTCGATTTCATGAAAACTTCCAGCCAGCAACTATTCGGGGGCGCGATGATCTCGCTGTTTCTCGCGCTCACATTTTGCGCCCTAGCGCAGCAACCGGCGCCCGCCGCCGAGAGGTCTGCTGCGCCCGACACGACCGCGGCCGAGCCGGCCACGCCCACTCCTCCGGCCGCTCCCGCCGAACCGGCGCCGAGCGTGGAGTCGCCGACGCCGGCAGCCGCGGCGCCAGCGGTCGAAGCCGGACCGGCCGAGCCACCGCTCCGCCGTATCGACGAACCAGACACATCAACGCCAGCGCCATCGCGCGGCAAGTCGCGCCGGTCGACCCGCGGCGGCAGCGGCGATTTTCCCTTCGGCAACCACACCATAGCGAAGGGCAGCGAGACCCGTGACGCGGTCTCCATCTTCGGCTCAACCACCGTTGAGGGCGAGGTGACGGGCGATGCGGTTTCAATCCTCGGCAAAACGCGGATTGGGCCCGACGCTAGCGTCAGCGGCGCCGCGGTCGCGGTCCTGGGCAAGCTCGACGTGGGAGGCAAGGTGGGCCAGGAGGCGGTCAGCGTCCTCGGTGGCGTGAACATCGATGGTGAAGTGCACGGCGAAGTCGTCTCCGTGCTGGGGAATATTCGGCTGGGCCCGAAGGCGGTCGTGAACGGCGACATCGTCGTTGTGGGCGGCAAGCTCACGAAGGAGCCCGGCGCGGTCGTTCGCGGCAACGAGGTAAACGTGCCCGCGTTCGGCGCCATCGGCGATCTCGAGTGGCTGACAACCTGGTTCAAGCGCTGCCTCCTGCTGGGCCGGCCGCTCGCCTTTGGCCCGCACCTCGGTTGGGCGTGGCTCGTGGCGCTGTCGTTCCTTGCGTTGTATCTGCTGCTCGCGTTGCTGTTCCCGCGGGGCGTCGACCGCTGTGCTGAAACGCTGGAGAACCGTCCCGGCTATACGATTCTCGCGTCGATGCTCACGGTGCTGCTCACGCCCGTGGTGATTGTCCTGCTCGTCTTCACCGTCGTGGGCGCGGTGCTCGTGCCGTTCCTGCTGGTCGGCCTGATGTTCGCCGGGCTTTTCGGCAAGGCGGTGATGCTCGCGTGGCTCGGACGCAGGGTTGCGCGGGTGTTCAACAGCGAAGTCATGGCCCATGCGGTCACCGCGGTGTTCGTGGGCGGCGTCATCGTTTTGGCGCTCTACGTTGTCCCGGTGCTCGGGTTCCTCGTCTTCAAACTGCTCGGCTGGCTGGGCGTCGGTGTCGTGGTCTACACCGTGGCGCTGCGGATGAAACGGGAAAAACCGCCGACGCCGCCGCCCGCGCCGGTGATTCCGGGCCTGCCGGTCGCTCCGCCCTCACCGGACGCTCCCGCTGCCGCTGCGATGAGCGCAACTGCCATGCCGCCCTCCGACTTTGCCGGCAATCCGGAACCGGGGGCCGCAAGTTCGGGATTTGCGGCGATGCCGCCGATTATGGGTGGGATTCCAATGGCGCCGCCGCCGACCACGACCCTGCCCACGGCGACCCTGCCGGCCGCGTCGGCCCTCGCGCTGCCCCGCGCGACATTCATGATCCGGATGGCCGCGCTCGTGCTCGATATCATCCTGGTCGCGGTGATCGTGAGTTTTCTCACCAGCATGTTGCCACGACCGCTCCGCTTCGGCGGCGGTCCGGGTATTCTGCCGCTGCTCGCGCTTTACGGCGCCATCATGTGGAAAATGAAGGCGACCACGATTGGCGGAATCATCTGCGGACTGAAGGTGGTGCGGCTCGACGGCCGCGAGATGGACTGGCCGACTGCGATCGTTCGCGCGCTCGGCTGTTTCCTTTCCCTCATCGTCGTCGGGCTCGGGTTCATCTGGATCGCGATCGATGACGAGAAACAGTCGTGGCACGACAAGATCGCGGGCACGATTGTCGTCCGGCTGCCCAAGGGAATGTCGCTGCTTTGATTCGGCGCGTCAGACCGGGGAATTTCGAGACCACCGTAACGTGCGCCGCGGAGAAGGGAGAAAGGAGCCTCTCGACAAGCTCGAGGCCTGCCGGTCGATGAATCAGTTGGCCGTGAGCCCGTCGAATCGGCAGGGAGCAGGACCAAGCGGGCGGTGCGGTCAGGACAACCTATCCTTCGCCTGAACGGACGATTGAATGCAAAGGCGTGTGATTTTTCCGCGCCTTTTCGTTTGCCGACGCGGGCTGCGGTTGCACCGTGACGCTATATGGCCACTCCACTCGTCGGCATCATCATGGGCAGCACGTCGGACTGGGATACGATGCAGCATTGCGCGCAGACGCTGGATTCACTGGGCGTCCCGTATGAGAAGCGCGTGATTAGCGCGCACCGCACGCCGCAGCTGATGCACGAGTGGACGACCGGCGCCGAGGCGCGTGGCCTAAAGGTTGTCATTGCTGCGGCCGGTGGCGCCGCGCACCTGGCCGGGGTCGCGGCGGCCCTCACTGCGCTTCCGGTGCTCGGCGTGCCAATGGAGTCCGCTTCGTTGAAGGGGCTCGATTCGCTGCTCTCGATGGTGCAGATGCCGGCGGGCGTGCCGGTCGCCACCTTTGCGATCGGAAAACCGGGCGCGATCAACGCCGCGCTTTTCGCCGCCGCCATCCTCGCGCGCAGCGATGCGAAAATCAAAAAGGCCGTGGACGATTACCGCACCGCGCAGACGAAGAAAGTGATGGAGGCGAAGCTCCCGTAGGAGTGAAAGTGAGAGTGAAGGTGAAAGTGGAAGCGGTAGAGACCGTTTCTTAACCGAGGTGTCACGCTCCACGCTCCACTCTTCACTCGCCACTCGTCACTCGTCACACGTCCCTTCTCACTTCGCGGCCGGCTTGTCCGGCGCGCCGGTGTCCATGACGTATTTCCACGAACCGTCGGGCTGCCGTTTCCAGATCGTCAGAAAGAATCCGCCGCGGCTCATTTCCTTGCCGTCGGGGCCCGGGCTGCGCCACTCGTAGCGGCCGTAGTTGTAGCCGAGCGTGCCGTCGGCGGACACATCGGTGAACAGCGCGGACCAGGTGATCTTCGTACCCGCCGGGACGTTGCCCATTCGCTGGCGCACGGCGGCAAGCCCGCGATGCTGGCGCGGATCGGTGTCGATGAATGCCACGTCCGGCGCGGCGAAATGCTCGAATGCCGTCAGTATTCCCTTCTCCTGCGCCATCGCGCAAAACGCGTCCTCCATCTTCGCGACTTCGGCTTTGACTTTCGCCATGTCGGCCGCCGCGGCTGTGCCGGGCGTGAGCGACAACAATGCGGCCGCGAGAAGGACGAGCTCGAATCGGGGTAGTGTTTTCATCGTAAATGGTTTTCGCGCGTTTCGCGCCATCACCCTAGGATTTTGCCGCAGCAAAATCCTCAGGCGTGTCGAGATCCACCGATAGTGCCGGCAGTTCGACCCCGGCTACGCGATCCGGCTGATCGTTGAGCAGGGCGCGCGCGCCTTCTTCGCCGGTCAGGTGCGTGAGGGTGGGAAAGTGTTCGCGCAGAAACAAGGCGGGCGCAGCGTGCCGGCCCGAATAGTGCGCCGCAACGATGCTGCGACGAGTGGTGTGCTGCGCCGCGACCAGTTGCGCGATCGTGTCGGCGGAAAACGCAGGCTGATCGCACAACGCAATCACCGCGGCATCGAGGCCGCGCGAAAATTGCTGGAGCGTCGTGACGCCGGCGCGGATCGACGATGCCATCCCCTCCGGCCAGGATGGATTCTCGGCGATGAGAACCGGCACGCGCGCCAGCAGCGGTCGAATCGCCTCGGCATTGGCGCCGAGCACCACGACCACCGGCCATGCCGGTGAAGCCAGCGCCGCATCGACCGCGCGCATCAGCAGCGGCTTGCCCCCGAGCACCAGCAACTGCTTGGGCGATCCCATTCGCGTTGAGGGACCGGCCGCGAGAATCACGGCGCCAAATCGAAACGCACCGTGGGCACCGCGCAATCCGGTCGTTGCCGAACGAATGTTCTTGGGCTCTTGCATCGATGAATCAGCCGCGCATCTATTTCCAAGATTTATTGACGTCGTATTTAGTTTTTGCCGGCCGCCACCGGCGCGGCAGGCGCCAGGTTTTTTGCCAGGAATTCCTCGATCCGGCGATAACATTGAATCCGGCTGCTCTCGTTGGTGAACCCTAGGTTTCGGCAGCAGCCGAAACCTCCGAAACCTCATGAATCGGTCGCGCGCGTTCACGCAGTGGCCGGGCGTTCCGGCCGGCGAGTGTGGCCTGCATCTCTGCCAGAATCGCGAGCGCAACCTGCTCGGGCGAATCCGCCCCCAAGTCCAGACCGACCGGCGCGTGGAGCCGGCGGCGAACGTCGTCGGTGATGATCATTCCCTGGGCGGCAAGATCGGAAAGAATTTTCTGCGCGCGCTTTTTCGGCCCAAGCAATCCGAGATAGGCGAGGGGGCGTGAGAGCAGCGCGCGGAGCAAGGGGACGTCGTGCACGTAATGGTGCGTCATCACCACCGCGAGCTCGTCCGGTCCGGGTGCGACGCGCGCGACGAGTTCCTCGGCGGGCGCGGCCACCACCTTGTCGGCCCGGGGAAAACGCCGGTTCGTCGCGAACGCCGTCCGCGGATCCGCCACCGTGACCTGCCAGCCGAGCTCCGTGGCCATGGCCGCGAGCGGTTGGGCATCGTCGCCGGCGCCGAAAATCGCCAGCGCGGTGGGCGGCGGAATGGTATCCAGAAAGACATGGCCGGAGTCGGCCAGCTCATGCCCGGTGGCCAGCCGGGTGCCTCGCTTCGTCGCGGCATCGCCGGCATGCACCACCGCAAGCGCGGTATGGCGCCGGGCCGCAAAATTTTCCGCCAGCGCCGACACCCACGCCGGGCGCGGCGCCAGTTTTTCGAGAAACACCCGCACGATCCCGTGGCAGCCCAGGCCGACGCCCCAAACGAGATCGTTTTCCGACGTCGTGTCGTAGATGACCGTATCCGGTTCGCCGGTGCGGCGGACCTGCTCCGCCCGGCCGATGACATCCTCCTCGAGGCAGCCTCCGCTGATGGAGCCAACGCGGGTATTGTCCGCGCGAACGATCAGCCGGGCACCGGGCCGTCGATACGACGAACCTTCGACCGAGACGAGAGTGGCGAGTACGACCGCCGCGCCGTCATCGGCCAGCAGCGCGCGGACGATTGCCTGCAGTTCCTTCATTGGCGTGAATCGAAAACGGCAGCGGGCCGCCGCAAAGGCAAGCGCGCTGAGCCTGCCGAACGGGCAACAGAGCGGTGTCACGGTCGATGTCGACCAAGCGAGTGGCCATGCCGGTCAAGAAGCAGTTCGCCCGCCAATCACGGAGTATCCACGAAAATGGCGCAGCCATTTTCATTTGGCAGCCTGTCGGTTCCACCGACCTCGCATTCGCTCGCCTAAAAATCGAATTTCCTAAGTCCGACAGGCTGCTAACCCATCCACCCGCGGCGTCACCGGAAAACGGCCGCGGAATTTCCATCGGAAATCCCCTATGCAAGCCGCCTGCGATGAGCCTGGGCTCGTCTCATTTATCTTGCGCGCGTCGTGTAGGTTCTGGTTGTTTCCGCCCCAAGCAAATGAGGCGCAAGCCACGTTCGCTGACTACGACAACTACATAACCAACTGATACGTTCCCTATGAACACATCCCGTTCGAGGAAGTTCGTGGCGGTGCTGTTGCTTGCAGCGACAGCCGCTATCGTCGCGGTGCCGGCCTTCGGGCAGACAACCGCTCCCGCCGGAAGTGCAGGCAGCTCGGCCCCACAACGCATGGATAAATTTATCGTTACGGGCTCCTACATTCCGGTCGCCGCCGATGCCATTGCGATACCTGTCACCTCGATTACAGCCGAGGACATCCAGCGCACTGGCGTTACCACCAATCCGCTTGACGTGCTCCGCACGGCGATCCCGCAATTCCAGGGGAATGCGAATATCGGCTCGGAAAACGCGAACATCGCATCCGGTTCGACCGGCGGCGGATCGCGGGCGTCGCTGCGCAACCTGAATACGCTCACGCTGATCAATGGTCGCCGTGCCGCGGTTTCGCCCATTGCGGGCACCGGCGGATACCAATTCGTCGATCTCAATATTCTGCCGCTGGCCGCCATCGATAGCATCGAGGTCCTGCTCGACGGCGCTTCGGCCACCTACGGCTCGGACGCGACCTCGGGCGTGATCAACATCAAGACCAAGCGCGACTACCAGGGAATGCAGATTGGCGCTTTCTTCGAATGGGCCGAGGAGGCGGGCCACTGGTCCAGCCGCGGCGGCAACTTCGTCGCCGGCATGAGCAACGACAAGACGAACGTCACGGTTGCCGGCGGCTACAGCCGCCAGGATCCGCTGATGCAATTCGAGCGCAGCTTCAGCAACCCGACCTATGGCACCCCGACGTTTGGTGGCGCCATCAACATCGGCTCGAATTATTTCGTGCTGAATCCCGCGCTCTCCGAGCCGCCGGTGGCCGCCACCGTCGCGGCCAAACCCAATCCGGTATTTCCGCTGGCGGTCGCCTCGGTGCCGAACGCCGCGGGTAACCGGCCGTATTTCGGCGCGGTGGGCAGCAACGCCGTTTATTGGGGCAAGGTGACGGGCAGCAACGTCGTCGGCTTCAGCGCCGGCGAACTCGCCGGTGCAACCTCGCCGGAGGCGGCCCAGGTGGCATTCAACCTGTCGAATTACGTCACGATCCTGCAGAAACGCGAGGCGCGCGGCGGGATGATTTCGGTCGACCATAAGTTCCTGGATAACATTTCCATCTTCGGTGATTTCCTCACCGCCAGCGTCCGGACCTCGTCGCAAATCAACGCGCAGCCGGTCGGCACAACACCTTCCTTCAACGTCACGGGCACGCACCCCGACAATCCATTCAACACGACCGTTCGCGTCCGCAACCGGTTCGTCACGAATCCGCGCGTGTACCAGTACGACACCGACTTCGGACGCGCGGTGCTGGGCGTGCGGGGCAATATCAATGACACGACGAGCTTCGAGACGGCGGTAAACGTCGGCCGCTCCGAGCTCGCCTATCGCAACCCCGGTGTCATCGATTCGGCCGGGTTGCTCCGTGCCGCGGGTATCAGCCCTCTGGCTACGAATCAGGCCGGCACCTCGATCAACATGTTCCAGCGAAACGTTTCGCCGGCCGACGTGGCCGGGGCGAATTTCGTCGGCACCGGCTACAACAACTTCCGCAGCGAGCTGAACTCGTGGGACGGCCGCGTGCTCGCGAAGGCCTTCCAGCTGCCGGCGGGTGACGTGAACGTCGCCCTCGGTCTCGAATTCCGCCGTGAATCGCTCAAGGGCAGCGCCGACCTGAATTCGGTGCCCGATGAATTCGGCAACATCAAGTGGACGGGCGCCACCTCGGTGAATCCGTTCTCCGCCAAGCGCAATGTCGGTGCCGGCTTTATTGAAGCCGAAATCCCGATTACCGGCCCGGAAAACAATATCCGCGGCTTCTACAAGACGGCGGTGACCCTGGCCGGCCGCATGGAACGCTACAGCGATACCGAAGATCCGACCGTGCCGAAGGTCACCCTTCGCTGGCAGCCGTTCGACAATCAGCTGACGGCGCGCGCCACTTACGGCGAATCGTTCAACGCGCCGAAACTGTACGAGTTGTTCGGACCGGTCAGCGTGGGTTTCACCCCCGAGGTGAACCTTCTGCCGGCCGGCAGGCCCGACGTGTCCGGGAACTACGAGACCGGCCAGGCCCAATGGCGTTATGGCTCGAATCCGCGGCTACAGCCGGCCGAGTCGAAGTCGTACACCCTCGGGTTCATCTATTCGCCAAAGGCGATTCGCGGCCTTTCGTTCGACATCAATTACTGGAACATCGAGGAGGAGAAGGTCGTCGGCGTCATTTCGCCGCAGTCGATTCTCCAGTCGGTCGAAAACCTCGGCCCGAATTCGCCCTATGTGCGCGACCTCGCGAACGGCCAGGCGAATCCGGCCTACGTCGGTGACCGCGCGAATCTGGCATCCTACAATGTCCTGGTGGAAGGCTTCACCACGGGTGGCGGCGGCGCGCGGATCACGGCGCCGGGCCAGATCGTCAACAACATCGACAGCATTTACCTGACGCAGCCGCAGGTGAACATCGCGGAGCAGAGCGCTTCGGGCATCGACTTCTCGGTGCGCTACCGCTGGACGACAAACCGCCTCGGCGACTTCAACTTCCTCTCGAACTTCGCGTTCATGGAGGACTACGAAGTCGACGCCGAGGAACTCGCGGGTCGCGCGACCGTCACCGGTGGCACGATTGCGCGGTGGCGCAACTACTCGAACGTCAGCTGGCAGAAGGGCCCGCTGGAAGGGTTCGTCGGGATGAGCTGGATCAACGAGGTGGATGCCCCCGATCAGGTCAGCAACAAGAAGCAGGCCGAGGCCTACTACAAGTTTGATGTGGGTCTTGGCTTCCGCCTTGGCAACCGGTTCCCGAAGTTCATGCAGGGGCTCCGGATTTCCGGCATCGTGAAGAACGTCGGCAACGAGAAGCCGCCGATCCTCGGCGACACCTTCTCGGACGCGAATGCCGACGTCGGCACGTATGATCCGATTGGACGCAGCTTCGTGATCTCGGCCGACCTCAAGTTCTGAGTCCGGGCGCATAGCGATCCATGCCTTTCAAGGCGGCCCTCCCGGGCCGCCTTTTTTTTGCCGGTGCGGCACGCCGGCGCATATATGAATTGTGGCTGGGCGTGACGGCGCCGGCGGAGAATCGGACGTTTCGGTTACTTCGGCGTTGCAAATCCGTTTGGCGCCGCCGTGTCATAAACACGTCAAACACAACCCCTCCGGCGCCCACGCCGGAGGGTGACACCTCCAACATAACCACACACTATGAACAAACCGCTGCTGTCAGCCGCGAGTGCGGCTGCGCGTTACGGTCTGGTCGCGCTCGTGAGTACCACGTTTGCCGTCGCACAGCCGGCATCCACCGGCTCTTCGTCGACGACCGAACCGCCCCAGAAACTCGAGAAATTCGAGGTCACCGGCTCGCGCATCAAACGTATTGATACGGAAACGCCCCAACCGGTCGTCCGCATTACCGACGTCGAATTCAAGGCGACCGGGTTTTCGACCCTGGGCGATGCCATCCGGGCAATGCCCGCCATCTCCGGTCAATCGCTCGTCTCGATTGACGGCGGCACGAGCTTCACGCCGGGTGTGAGTTCGTTCAACCTCCGCGGCCTCGGCACGAACAACACGCTCGTGCTGATCAACGGTCGCCGGGCGGCGCCCTTCGCGTCCGCCGGGTTCAACGGCTTTCAGACCGTATTCGATTTCAATTCGATTCCGACGGCGGCAATCGACTCGCTCGAGGTCCTGAAGGACGGCGCGTCGGCCATCTACGGCTCGGACGCCGTGGCGGGCGTGGTAAACATCAACCTGAAGAAGAACTACACCGGGCTCACCACCGAGTTGTCCGTCGGCAATACCCTGGACACTGATTCGCTGGAGAAAACCGCGTTCATGATCATGGGTGCGCAGGCGGGCAAGGCGTCGGTGGTGGCGACGATGGACTACAGCACCCGCAAGTCGATCTACGGCATCGATTTCGATTATACGGACGAGTCCGACGCGACGCCGTATGGTGGCTTCGACCAACGAAGCAGCGCCGGCCCGATCGGCGCCGTCCGCGGACTGGCTGACCGGACGCGTTTCCCGGGGGGCACGGCGTACTATACCGCCGCGACCTCGAACCCGACGCTGGCCAATGCCACTCCCGGCATCCCGCTATACAACTTCCAACAGGAGGCCGGCTTCACGCCCGACGAGGAAAAGTGGGGCGTGTATACGCGAGGTGTATACGATTTCACGCCGATGGTGGCCGGATTCATCGAGGCGTCGTTCCGCCGCTCGCACGTGGTGATTGATGCGGCCGCGTCGCCGTACTTTTCCTCGCAGGAGCTCGGCGACAGCCCGACCGGCGCAGGCGTCTTCCCCCGCACCAACCCGTACAATCCGTTCGGCCAGGACATCGTCGATCTCCGCTATCGATTCACGGAGATGGGCCGGCGGATCCAGGATTCGACGGCGGACTACGCCCGAATCGTCGCGGGGCTCGACGGACGGTTCGGCAACACGGATTGGACGTGGGACGGCGCGCTCGTGCATTCGAAGGGAACGGTCAACCAACTGTCGCGCAACAGCACGTCGGACCGGCTCGTGCAGAACGCCCTCAACGGTATAACGATCGAAGGTCGCAGGTACTACTTGAATCCGTTTGGCCCGAATCCGCCGGAGTTGCTCAATTATCTTCGGATCACGAACCCGGGCAATGACAGCTTCCAGGTTCGCTCCGCCGACATCCATGCTTCGGGCCCGATCTTCCAGCTCCCCGCTGGCCAGGTCGGACTCGCGGTCGGCGCGGAGGTCCGCACCGAGAAATTCGAGAACATTGGCACGCAGTTGAATCGCGACGGCCAGATCGTCGGTGGCAGCACCGGCAGCGACGTCGCCGGTGACCGCCGGCTCTACTCGTATTACGCCGAACTGAGCGTGCCGCTGCTGAAGCAGTTGGAAGTGCAGGCCGCGGTCCGGCATGAGCAGTACAGCGACTTCGGCGAAACCACGAAGCCGAAGCTGGCAGCCATCTTCCGCCCGATCCCGGAGGTTGTGCTCCGTGCGTCCTACGGCGAGTCATTCCTGGCGCCGAACCTTGCGTTCATCCATACCTCGCAAAGCGTCAGTTTCACCTCAAACACGGTGGCCGACCCGCTGCGGCCGGCCGACCCCCGGACGCAGATCCGGACGATCGGTGGCGGCAATCGCAACCTGCAGCCGGAAGAGACCGAGGTGGTTTACGGCGGCATCGTGCTGCAGCCGTTCTCGCGTCGAACCGGCAGCATGTTCCGTGAGCTGTCGTTCGGCGTCGATTACTTCAAGTTCCAGCAGGAAAATCTCATCAACCGGCTGAGCGCCCAGCAGATTCTGAACGACCTGCCCGCGTTCGGTCACCTGCTCGTCCGCAATCCCGCGGCGCCCGGTGAAACGGTGGGAACGATCAGCCATGTGCTCGCCACCTGGCAGAACCTCACCGAGGGCGAGTACGAGGGATTCGACTTCAATGTGCGGTGGATTCTCCCGCGCAAGGAGTGGGGTGAGTTCCGGACCGAACTCTCGGCCACCTACCTTCGCAACCTGGAATTCACGACCGCGACCGGCGCCTTGGTGGACTACGATGGTGAGTACAGCTTCCCGCACCTGCGCAGCACGGCGACCTTCGCGTGGAAGAGGAAGGAGTGGGCCGCGTCGCTGTTCGTTCAACATATCGGCGAATACCTCGACAACTTCGGGATCGCGCGGATTAGCCAGCAGTTTGTCCTGAACCCACAGATCGCGTATCGCGGCTGGTGGGACAGCACCGTCACGGTGGGCGTCCGAAACGTGCTCGACAAGCGTCCGCCGCGCGACCTGTCGGACTCGAAGATGGTCAACGAGAACGTCAACCACGTCGAACCGGCCTTCGTCTACCTGCGCTGGTCGAAGGAGTGGTAAACGCTGCGGCGAAAAAACTTGGTTTGTCGATGGCGCGCCGGAACCGGCGCGCCATTTTTTTCTCCCCGCGTGACCCAAGGTATTCGCAAGTCCGCCCTCGACCGATTTGCCACGTGTCGATGAGGGGTTGATGTTCGCTTGAGCCGTGAAGTCCGTCGTCCACATCCGCCACATCTTCATTTCGCCGGGGCATAATTTTTTCGGGCACCATGGCTTGCCGGCAGGATCGCATCCGACGATCGCGCTGCCGGCGGTGAACTGCCGGGCGGGGCGGGGACTCGAAGGCGATCGGTTCAATGGCTACCGGCCCGACTACAATGGGCAGGTGACGTTTTTCGCGTGGGACACATACGAAGGCGTGAAGTGTGCGTTCGATGTGCCCGCGCTCCGGCCGGATGCTTTTCGCCGCAACGTCATCGTCGAAGGTGCGCACCTGAACTCGCTGATCGGTTCCCGGTTCACGCTCGGCGGGATCGAGTTCGAGGGTATCTGCGAGTCGAAACCGTGTTACTGGATGAACACCGCGGTGGCTCCCGGTGCCGAGGATTGGCTGAACGGCCGCGGCGGGCTCCGCGCGAAAATTCTCACCGACGGCGTGCTCCGCTGCGGGCCCGCCGAACTCTACACGGGTGACCTGCTCGCGCTCGCGTAGGCCGGGATTATTTTCGTGGCAAAACTTCAGACACGTCACAGAGGGCAAGGAGGACAAACAGAGGACTCAGGGCGGCGCAGCCGCAACCAAACTCAAACTCAAATCCTTTGAACAGAAGGCAACGGAGGAAACGGAGGGCGCGGAGACGAATGCTCTCTGTTGTCTCCGTTTCCTCCTGTAAAGCTTCTGGTTTTAGAGTGTCGGGTTAAGACAAACATGTTGGTCTTTACAGACGGAGAGCCTGACAGACGGAGAGCCTGACAGAGAAATGCCTTGCTCCGTGTCCTCCGGATTGAGCTCTGTGTGCTCTGTGTCTCGCCCGAGATTTGGGTTGGTCGCGGCAGAGCCGCCGGTGCCTCTCTGTGACGCGCCTGAAGTCTTGCTGAGAAAACATTACCGGCGCTACCGCTTCAGATATTCCGTCAGCCACTCGATCCCGCCCGGCTCATCGCTGAAAACGCCGTCGAGCTGCGCCTCGAATGCGGCGTCGATGATCGGCTTGAAGTCGGGCCCCGGTTCGCGGCCGAGATGGAGCAGGTGCCGGCCGAGTATGATCGGTTTCGGCGCGGCGTCCGCAATCGCCAGCGCGTGCGCCCTCGCCACGAGCTCATCGATTCGGGCGTGAATCTCCGGCGACTCCAGCGGCGGCCGGCCGTTCGCATCGGCGTGCATGACCAGTGCAAGATCGTCGATCGTGGACGGCGCCAGTTTGCGCGCGAGCCGTCGCACACTCGTGTCCGTGAACGTCGTGTTGCCGTGATGGTGCGCCAGGTGGTGAACGACGAGCGTGCATACGGGCTGGTCGTACTCGAGCGGCGCCCCGATCCGGCGCAGGAAATCCTTCACCAGCGGGCCGCCCGCCGATTCGTGACCAGGACTGACCCAGCGCATGGTACCGCGCTTCTCAGCGTACGATGTGGTCGAAGGTTTGCCGAAATCGTGGCCGAGCACTGCGAACATCAACCGCCGACGCCGTGCCGACTCGCTCGACTTCCAGCCCTCGAGTACGGCCAGCGCATCCAGGCAATGCTGGGTGTGGGTGAACACGTCGCCCTCCGGATGCCACTCGGGTTCCTGCCGCGTGCCGCGCATCGCCGCCACTTCCGGGAAATGACGCAGCCAGCCGGATTCCTCGAGCACGGCGAGTCCACGCGATGGATACGCCGACTTGCCGGCCCATTTCTCCCACTCGCCCCAGATGCGCTCGACCGGCAGCTCGACATAAGCGCCGGCGATGCTCTGGCAGAGCGCAGCCGTTTCCGGCGCGAGCGAGAAATTGAACCGGCCGGCGAGCTGAAACGCCCGCAGCACTCGCAGGGGATCCTCGACGAATGCCGAACTGGTGTGACGCAGCACGCGCGCGCGCAGGTCGCGCTGGCCATCGTGCGGATCGATCAGGGCACCGGTGAACGGATCCAAAGCGATGGCGTTGACGGTGAAGTCGCGCCGGGCGGCCGCCTCGGCGTCGCTGAGTGTTGGATCCGGCTGCACGGCGAACCCGCGATGGCCCGCGCCGGTTTTCGATTCGCGGCGCGGCAGGCTGAAATCGTATTCGGCGCCGGTTGCGGCACTGCGGACCTTGATCACGCCAAAGCTGCGGCCCACGACGTCGGTTGATCCAAACGGCGCGAGTGCGCGATGCAGCGCCTCGAAGTCGCAACCCGCCACCTCCACGTCGAAGTCCTTGGGTTCGCGGCCCAGCAGCCAGTCCCGCACGCCTCCGCCCACGAGCCGCGGCCGGCCGACCCGGCGCACTGCCTCGAGCATCGCCCGAAGATCGGCCGGAAGATGGAAATCGCGGCTCATGTCGTCAGCCTGGGAGCGCGGGCGTCCCGCCCGAAATTATGCCCCCTGCGGGGGGGACGCCCGCGCTCCCAGGAGGAACCGCAGGTTTCGGACAGAACGGTGTCACTCATCGCGTTTTTCGAACGCCGCAAGGAGGACGAACAGCCAGCCCAGCAACAGCGCTACGCCGCCGAGCGGGGTAACCGGGCCCAGCCAGCGTGGTCCACCGAGCGCAAGCCAGTAGAGCGAGCCGGAAAAAAGCACCACGCCGATGGTCCAGAACCGTGCCGCCCAGAGCATCCGCGTCGCGGCCGATCCGGACGCCGTCCGGAGCCACGCCGCGGCTGCGAGCACGGCGAGGGCATGAAAGAGGTGATAACGGGAGCCGGTTTCGAACGCATGGGTCATTCCGCGCTCTGCCAGCGTGGCGGCGAGCCCGTGCGCGCCGAATGCGCCGATGCCGACGCCCGTCATGCCCAGAATGCCAGCGGCGATGAGCGCGAACCGAAAGGAATCTGGCCGTTGTCCAGAAAGCATTTGGAGAAGGTTTCCAATTCCGTCCCGCGAGACAAGGCCGGAGGTTTTTGCTGCGCAAAAACCCAATCAGTTTTCCGCGCTTGGACGGAAAACCCGGAAAACTCGGTTGACAGGCCCGCGTTTGACCTTAGCTCTTGGCCTCTTTTCCGCATGAAAACGTTCCTCGCCAAGAAGGAGACGGTGGACCCCAAGTGGCTTCTGATTGATGCCGCCGGGGTTCCGCTTGGTCGTCTCGCCGTCAAGGCCGCCAACATCATCCGTGGCCGCCACAAGCCCTCCTACACTCCGAGCGTTGATACCGGCGATTACGTGATCGTGATCAATGCGGAGAAGGTCGCGCTGACCGGCAAGAAGGAAGTGCAGAACGAATATATGTTCTTCTCCGGCTTTGTTGGCGGTGAGAGCTACCGCAAGGTTTCGCTCATGCGCGAGCGTCATCCCGAGTTCATCATCGAGCACGCGGTCAAGGGCATGCTGCCCAAGAATCGCATCGCGGTACGGATGCTCAAGAAGCTGCGCGTTTTCGCCGGCGAGACGCACACGCACGAAGCCAACAATCCCCAGAAGATTACCGTTTGATAGAATATGAGCGCTGCTACACCCGCCACCATCTTCGCCGGCACCGGCCGTCGCAAAACCTCGACCGCCCGCGTCCGGATCACCGAGGGCACCGGCAAACTCACCGTCAATGGACGTGAGTTCGACCGCTATTTTTCGCACGAAAACTTCTCGAAGCAGGCCTACGCGCCGCTCCGCACCGTCGATCTGCGCGAGAAAATCGACGTGACCGCGAATGTCGCGGGTGGAGGTGTCGCCGGCCAGGCGGGTGCGGTCGCGCATGGCATTGCCCGCGCGCTCCAGAAGATGAACGCGGAACTCCGTCCGGCGTTGAAGAAGGCCGGCCACATTCGTCGTGACCCGCGCGAGAAAGAGCGCAAGAAGGCCGGTCAGCCGGGCGCGCGCAAGCGGTTCCAGTTCTCGAAGCGCTGAGTTTTCGCGACGCGAATTCCTGTTTTCCAAAACGCCCGCGTTCGCGGGCGTTTTTTTTGCCGTGGAAGCGCAGGCGTCGTTGCCCGCATCGTACCGATCGTAGCGGGCCGAAGTCTCCCAAGGGAACTCGTCGGTCCGGCAGATCGGTCGCATCCGACCGAAATGTCCGGGCGCAATCAGCGACCCATCCTTGAAACGCGAAAGTTATTGTGAGCAGGTCAAGCTTGCCCGCCTTCGGCGGCGCCGTAGGCGGCCAGGGTTTTCCGAACGCGTGTTCGTGGCTTGGGGTCTCTGGTCTTTGGTCTCTAGTCCTTGGTCTGAGGCGGAGCCTCTCTAGATCAACCTCTTTGCACTCGAAGCACCTTCCGTTCGCTGAGCGCGAACCGCGATCAGTCTGTGAATTAGTTTCCAGCCGATCCAGGCGACCGCAACGCCGGTAAACAAACCGGCGGCACTCGATGCTGGGTGCGCGATCGGATGCGCAAAATCCCATGTCAATTCATGTCCATCGTGGCCCGGGTGTGCGTGCGCCAGCGTTGCGGCCGAACCGAACACCAGCAGGGCAAGGCGGGAATAGCGCGGGGATTTCATGGTGTGAGCCGTAGCAGGTGACGTTCCAGTTTTTCGCCGATGGCGGGCACGGCTGAAGTTCCACCCCCTCGGCCCACGCCGCCGGTGCCTGCCGCCGTGCATAAGCCCAGAGGTCGACTTCGCGTGCACATTTCGCGCCCGAACCCCCCTGCCAATTTCATGTCACACGTGTGACATAAAACTGGCAGCGAGAGAAATCGCCGGGCCGGGGACTCCATTTAGAGTTTCCTCGGGTTGCAGCCAAGGCGCGGCAGGTGGGCCGATAAAATTTTCCGCACCTCACGCAACGCCACGCGGAGGCGCAGCGCGTCGGGCGCGATGAGCTTCATCGTCCACCCGCCCTGGCGCAATGCGCTGACTCCAACCCATATGCCGTCGCCATGAAGCTGTCGTACCGCCGTCAGCCACGCTGCATCCTCGTTCGCTTGGGGCGAGATGATCACGGCGCTGGCGAAACATGCCGTTGCCCCTGAACCCGCGAAGTTCGCCAGCGCCCCCAACTCGGGGCCACCTTGATCCAACCGCTCTCGCAACACGAGCGCGCCGCCGACGTTGACCGTGAGTTCGAGTTGCAGCCGTTCCCATTGCCAGAGCTCACCGTGCCCTGCCCGGCCGGCCATGAGTTGATCGACGAAAAAGAGTGCGCCACCCGTTTCGACGTCGATCGTGGTCGTCTGCCGATATCGGGAACCTCGATGCGGCACGAGCGGCTCCGGCATGACCTCGAGCCAGGCTCCATTTGAGACGCTGAAATGCTGGCGGCACTCTGCGGCGCCGTCGCGCATCCGGAAGAGCCGCGTCGCGCTGGGGGTGGTGACAAGCAATGCTGCGCCGTCGTCGACCGCGATCGCTGACTCGAGGCGATCGCCTGCGAGGATGCCGGCGGTTGGATTAACGACTTGGACGAGCAGCGCGCACGCATCCGCGTCCCAATACGGTTTGCTGATGTGAAACGGCGCGCGAAACGACTGCGCCGCGAGTACGGTTCGCCCGTGCTCGCGGATCGCCGCGCGCAAAGAAAGGTGTCCCGAAAACCCGCTCATGAGGTTTTTGTGGTGCAAAAACCCTGGATTCTCGCCGCGCGAAAATCCGCGAACAACACCTGATGTTCGATCCAGGCGATCACGGCATCCAGGTTGTGCTCGCGTTTCAGATCGCAGAAGAGGAACGGCCGGACGCCGCGCTGGAGCTTCGCGTCGCGCTCCATCACGGACAGATCGGCGCCGACCAGCGGCGCGAGATCGATTTTGTTGATGATGAGCAGATCGCTGTGGCGGATCGCCGGACCGCCTTTGCGCGGGATCTTATCCCCTTCGGCCACGTCGATGACGTAGATGAACGCGTCGACCAGCTCAGGGGAAAAGGTTGCCGTCAGGTTGTCCCCTCCGCTCTCGACCAGCAGCAGCTGCAAATCGGGGAGCGTCACCTCCAGCGCGCGACACGCCTGCTCGTTCATGGTGGTGTCATCGCGGATCGCCGTGTGCGGGCATCCACCCGTCTCCACGCCGACGATACGCTCCGCCGGCAGTGCGCTGTGCCGAATCAGGAACTGGGCGTCCTCGGCGCAGTAAATGTCGTTGGTGACAACGGCCATCGACAGCCGCTCGCGCAGCCGCTGGCAGAGTTTGAGGCAAAGCATCGTCTTGCCGGAA
>JAUSID010000005.1 GCA_030648295.1 Opitutaceae bacterium
CACAAGGTGTTTGGACGCGCCTGATGCGAATGGGCGGGCATTCCAAATTGGATCGAAGGGTTTTCCTCTGTGAACCCTGGTCGCCTTCGGCGCCGCCATAGGCGGGTAAACTCTGTGTCGGAGCTCTGTGCGCTCTGTGACTCAAAGGTTTTTTTCATTCAGCCTGTGAAATGTCCGGGCTAAGGGACCAACAACCAGAGACTATAGACCAGAGACTGCGGACGAAGGGCTGGCTCGTCCCTCATTCCCTCACTCCCTCACTCCCTCCATTCACCACCTGGCGTCATTGGGAAAGATGTTGGCGAACTTCAGGCTCGAGCGGGGTTCGGCCATCATTGGTGCCACGGCATCGCGCCAGGCGGCGTAGTGCGCCGTCTCCTTGTGCGCCGCAGTGGCTGGCGTGGTGCGGTAGACCTCGACGAGGACGAACCGCGTGGGATCATCCTGCTGCTGGATGACATCGAAGCGCGCGATCCCGGGTTCCTGAACGCTGGCGCGCGCGTTGGCGAGCGACGCGGCTTTGAACGCGTCGACGGCTTCGGGCTTAACGTGGACGTGGACGTGAACGATGAGCATGGGTGGAATCGCGTGGGGGCCTTTGCCGCTTGCCGCGAGAGCATAGCGCCAATAACTGAATAACCGTCCGGTATTATCATAGCGCAACCCTGATTCTCATGAAGACACGACTCCTGGCGGTCCTGCTCCTGTGCCTACCGATTTCCGGCGGGCTGCTCGCTCAATCCTCGGGTGGAAAATCCGGAGACAAGAAATCCGGCGACAAAAAAGCCGCGCCGGCGAAGAGCCCTGCCGACGCCGCACTGGATGCGTTCAACAAGGCTCGCGGCGAACAGGGCGGAAAGTTCGACCAGGCGCGTTTCCAAAGGATTATCAACTCCGGGTTGTCGTACGTGATGCAGTACCCGACGCACAGCGGCGCGAACACGGTGATAAGGGATCTGCCCAAGTGGGCCAGCAACACGATGCGCGATAAAAACCTCGGACCGCAGCGCATCGCCTTTCTTTCCCAGCTCAAATACGAGGTGGTGAGCGCAAAATTCAAGGAAGGGCTGAGCGCCGATGCCAAGGCGGCGATCGCCGCGCTGGATGCGAGCACGGTCGACGCGGAAACGCGGGAGATGTTCACCCGCCAGAATCTCGACTCCTTGCGGGAAAAAATCGACATGCTGGCGGCGATGCCGGGCGGGGGCCGCTATCTCACCGACCGGGAGCGCTCGTACGTCGAAATCCTCATGGCGGGCCAGGGTTCGGCGAAGGGCGAAGAACACCTCCAAAAGCTGCTCCAGCACTCCGACAAGGGCGTGGCCGGCATGGCGCGCCAGGAGTTGAATCTGGCCGAGGTGAAACGCACCCCGGTTGACCTCAAGTTCACGGCGCTCGATGGCAAACCGGTCGATCTCGGGCAGCTGCGCGGCAAGGTGGTCGGCATCTACTTTTTCACCACGACAAACCGCGATGCCAGCAAGAGCATGGATACGTTGAAGCAGATATATTCCTCTTACCGGAAGCGCGGGCTCGAGGTCGTCGGCGTGTCGTTCGACAAGGCCGAGGATCGCGAGAAGCTGACGAAGTTCGTAAAGGACAACCGCATCACGTTTCCCGTTCACTACGACGGCAAGGGGACGAAGATGGATTTCGCGGTGAAGATGAACGTCACCGGCACGCCGCGGCTCGCGATTTTCGACAAGGCCGGGCTGCTGCAAAGCAACAATCTCCAGCTCGGTCAGCTCGAGGGCGCGACCAAGATGCTGATCGAGCCGCCGAAGAAGAAGTAATTCTCGCCACGGGGTGAATTGCCAAATGCGTTTCACCCGCACGAGAGGAAACATTTCCCGGAACCACTGGCCGGTGGTCCGCACTGCGAAGTTGCGGCGAGACGCCCGCGCTCCCAGGGAATACAGATCAATTGGTTCGATCGGTAGGGCGTCCGCTTGCGGACGCCGCGACTTGCGGTCGAATGCCAATTTCGGCGTCTGCAAGCAGACGCCCTGCTACGGTACTGACGTTGGAATGGGCGTTCCGCTTTGAATCGAAAGGCTCGGGCGTGCGACCAGGCCGGATGGGTTGCGCCTTACTGTTCCGGCGCCATGATTCGCGCATGAGCAGTGGGACAGTGACGGAACCGTTGTCGGCGGATTATCTCGATCGGTTTGGCGGGGTGGGGCGGCTGTTCGGCCGCGACGCGCTCGAGCGGCTGAACGCTGCCCACGTCGCCGTTATTGGCGTTGGCGGCGTGGGCTCGTGGGCGGTCGAGGCGCTGGCCCGCAGCGGCGTCGGCGCGCTGACACTCGTAGATCTCGACGATGTGTGCGTCACCAATGTGAACCGGCAGCTGCCGGCGCTCGACGGCCAGATTGGCCGGCCCAAGGTGACGGCGCTCACCGAACGCGTGCGCTTGATCAATCCGGCCTGCCGGATCGCTGCGGTCCATGAATTTTTCACCGCCGCCTCGGCGCCGCGGGTCTTGTCGCCGGAGTTCGATTACGTGATCGACACGGTGGATCGCATGTCGATCAAGGCGCTGCTCATCGCCGGCTGCCGCGAGCGCGGGCGGCGCGTCGTCACGATTGGCGCCGCGGGCGGGCGGCAGGATCCGACGCGGATTCGGTCGGGCGATATCGGCGAGGCCAGCGACGAACTCCTGCGCCAGGTCCGCAAGAAACTTCGCCGGGTGCATGGCTTCGATGCCGGCGCGCATATCGGGATCTCGCGGCTGGGCGTGCCGGCGGTGTGGTCGGACGAGCAGCCGGTTTATCCCTGGGCGAACGGCACGGGCGCGACCGCGCCAGAGCCGGGCTCGAGTCTGAAGCTCGACTGCGAGAGCGGGTTCGGCACCGCGGTGTTTGTCAATTTGCGGTTCAACGGCACAGACCCACGCTGGCGCGGAGGTTCCCGGTCGCAAGCGTGAGAAAGTTCGGAACGAGCCGGCACCCGCGCGCCGGAGCGCCGGTCTATGGCGCCAGCAACGGCACATTCTGAGTTGCGTTGAACCCATTCACAATTACCCAAGAACCCGAGGAAGGAAATGGCTGAGAACGTCCTGATTCCCCTACCAGGATTCGAGCTGCCGCCGGATTATCCGTGGCGGATCGGTTTCGTCGCCATGGTGAACGACCAGCTGAGACGGTTGCGCACCACCGGATACTTTTTGCCGCCGCGGTTTTTTGGATACTATTTCCAGGCCCGGATGCCGGTGGGTGTCGGCGGCAGTTGGACGGTGTCGCTCGATCCATCGCAACCCACGGCGGTCTTGCCGCGGATGCTCGATCGGCTGACGCAGGGGGAATATCGCATCACCAGCGAACGGCGCGATGTGCCGCCGGACTACCTGCTCGTCCACGATCGCCGCGACGGCGCCTGCTGGCTGTGGAGTTTCGCGGACGGGCTGCGCTTCGTGGAAGCGGTCGAACCGACGTTGGGCGACGATCCCGGCGACAGCGACGACGCGGAAAAACCCAAGCTGCTCGGCCCGTGAGCGGCCGCGAGCGGCATCGGCAGGGTCGCGGACGAATCGCTTTCGAACGCGGGCCCGATTCCCGCACATGCGGCGAGCTTTGACGCGGCGGGCCGGCTGCGCTTTCCTGAACCCATGGAAGTCTGGTCGGCAATGTCGTGGACGTGGCGGGCGTTGCGCGGCCACAGCGTCACCTTCGCTGCGCTGTTCGCCTGTGGCATTCTCGGACTTTCTGTCGTCGCCGAGTTCCGGCACCTGCTCACCCGCTGGCACGCGCCCTGGTACGCGTGGTTCATCATTCCGATGCTCGCGATCGGCTACCTCGCGAAAAAAGAAACGCAGTGGATGCCGGAAGTGGAGACGCGGCGCAAATGGTCGCGCCGCCTCTTCGTCGGCTCGATCGTGATCGCGCTCCTGCTGGCGAAGTTCGGGCCGTCGCGGTGAGTCGCGTCGGTTGTCGTTCGTCGCGATGCATGTCAACGCGTTCGCGCTCCCGGGTGAAGCCGGGCACGCGAAACGCACCGTCACACGCCCTCGCCGTACAGGTTCGCCAGGCGGGCGCCGAGTTTTCGCCGGGCGACCGCGAAAGAGAAATGTTTGATGCCGAGGGCAAAATTGGTTTCGGCCCAGTCCGCCCGGAGCGACGGGTTGCGCAAGGCCTCGCGCGTCTGCTCCACGACGCGGTTGGTGACGAGCTGCGTCATCTCAATCGTCTTGAATCCGAGGGGATCGATGTCGCGGGCGTAGACGGCATACGTGTTCACGACGACCGGCTTTCGGAAGTAAATCGCCTCGAGGAACGCGTTGCCGAATCCCTCGTAATGACTCGGGTAGGTGACGAGGTCGGCGTGCGGGTAGACGTCGGCGAGCGTGTACACCTTCTGGCCGGCGGCGTTGGTGCCGCGCGTTTCACCGACCCGATCGGCAATGAACAGCACGGTGATGCCCGCATCGTCAATGCGTTCGTGCAGCATTTGCATGTAGTCGTTCCCCTCGTCGCCGGCCGGATGGGAAATCACCAGCTTCACGCGCGGATCGTCCAAACGCCGCACGAGCTCGATGGCGTGCTCGATGCCCTTGCGCGCGACGACGCGCGTCGGCTGGAGCACGAAGATGTCGTCGTCGCGCAATCCGATTTCACGCCGCAGGTCGGCGTTGAAATCGTCGATTCCGGGTGGTGGGGTCTCGAAATCCAGCACGTTGGGAATGATTTGGGACGGGATCCCCAGCCGGCGGGCCAGTTCCTTTTGGGCCATCGAGTTGATGACGACGTGCTCCATGCCGTACAGCAGCGGTGGAAACGCCGCCTGCAGATAATCGTTCACGGCGTTGAGTGTGAAGCGCTCCCGCTCCCAGGCGAAGTCGTGATGGTGGGCGATGACCGGCAGGGTCGCCTCGGCAATCACCTCCGTCATGGCAACGCCGAGCGGCACGTGCATCGGGATGGCCAGGATGTTTTCCGGGATCAACACCTCGATCTGGAATCTTTCGATGAACCGGTAAATCTCGTCCTTCAGCTCCTCGATGACGGCGTTGATCCGCGTCGTGATCGCGCGCGACCGATGCGTCACGCCGAAGAGCTTTTCCTGCACGGCGAGCACCTCGGGATGGTTGAAGTACGCCAGCGGCGCGGGATGGCTGACTTCCGGCGGCGCGTCGAGCAGCCCTGCCATCCAGTAGCACGAGTGTCCCATTTCCTCGAGGATGTGGGCCCATTTTCGCGCCTCGAGCGTCACGCCATCGGTCCCTTGGAATCGGGTGGAAATGAATCCGATGCGACGCGGCGTGCCAATGGTCAGAAGGCTGCGGTCCATGGCCGGCAGCAAATCCGCGTCCGGGCGGTTGGCAATGCGCCGGTGGCGTTGGAAGTCCAGCATTTGAACACTTCAGGTGTCCGGTGGGGCATTATTGACCTGTCCCTTTCCAAGCCAACGACGCCGTTCAACCGCGAATGGGCGCGAATGAAAACCTTTTGCGCGATTCGCGCGCCTTCCCCGACGGGCTTCCCAACTGATCAGGTTTCCGAGCCCGCCAGGAATTCGGCCAGCGCCGTCCAGTCTCCACCGTCTTCCGTCCGCGTTCGCACCGCCAACTGCCATGTGCGCCATCCCTGTGCCCGCGCCGGCGCGATGTCGTTGTCGATGCGATCGCCGACCATCAGGATCTCGTCCGGTGCGACCTGACGGGCACGCAATCGCGCGGTGAGCAGCCGGAACACGTGCGGGTTCGGTTTGCTGAAGCCGTGCGCGAATGACCAGAAGCAGAGTTCCGGGACAAATAGGTCGAATGACAGGCCAGCGGCCGAAAGCGCCTCCGCTAGCTCGCGCAGCGTGTAAGACTGCGCGTTCGACGCAATGCCGAGCAACATGCCGCGTTCGCGCAGGCGTCGCAGTGTGTCCGCCGCGCCGGCCGGCAGCCGCACCGTGTGCGACAGTGAGGCGTGTTGAAACAGGAAGTCTTCGCGGGCCGGCGGCGCACAGGCGGCGAGCTCCGGCAAGACCTCGAGCGCGATGTCCGGCCAGAATATCTCGGGGAACAGAATCCCCGCGGCGCGGGCGGCGGCGTGTTCAAGCGCGATGGCGTGATCACACGCGGCGGCAAACTCCGGCAGGCTCAGGCGCGCCGGCCCGGAAAACATACGCTGGCAGAGTCGCATCCATCGCGCCTCGGCGTCGGCCGGAGGCGGCTCGACTTCGAGCAGCGTGGCATACACGTCGAAGATGACGGCACGTAGCTTCAGGGTTCGGGAGTCCAAAGGAGCGGATATTGATTTCCGGTCGCCAGCTTGGCGCGAATGAATTCGCCCGCCGCGCGAACGCTCGCGCCCGCGTCGAGGCCTGGGGCGGGCGTTGCTCGCACCAGGTGCTGCAATGCCCGCGCGTACGCTGAGCCGCTCAACCAGCGCGCACAGCCGCGTGGCCAGCGTGAAACGGCGAGCGTGCGACGCGCAGCCTGCTCGCGCCAGGCCGCAAGAAAGGGGTTCAACGCCGCGCAGGCGGCCCATGATTCCGCTGGCGGACGGGCCAGGACCTCGAGCTGGGCCACCACGGTCAACCGGCTGAAGGGCACGCATCGTGGTGACGGCCCCGCCGCCAGGAACGGAGGTTGGGCGGCGAGCGCGCGGCAGGAGCGGGGAAGTTGCTGCCGCCACGCGCGCCAGCGGTTGCGCTGCCGCCGCCGTTCCGCGCCCGCGTCGAACAGCGAAAGGTCGACGTACAACTCGGAATAGGCATGAGGAAAACGGAAACCGAAACGCGCCAGATCCGGCACGATGTTCGGCAGCGTTCGGGCGAGCAGCGGTCGCTGTGCGGCCGCGGCCTCGAGATACGGCAGCCCAAATCCCTCCTGCATCGATGTGAGCAGGACCGCTTCACTCGCGGCCACGAGGGACACGAGCGGGGGCTTCGACCACTCATCGCCTGCCAGCATGCCCAGTCGCAGCCGCCAGCCATGATGTTGCGCCGCCGCCGCGAGGGCATCGGCATACGGCTGCTCGTCCGCGGACGTCACACCGCCGGTGGTGACGAGCCACGCTTCCGGTCGCAGCCAGCGCGCCAGCAGCAGCGCCTCCGCAATGTTTTTCCGGCGGAGCAGCCGGCATGGCATCAGCCACACGGGCGCGCCGTCATCGAGTTGTTCGCTCAGCCAGCGGCGGGCGCGGCACACGTGTGCGGTGGCGGGAGTCGATCCGGCGTCCGCCAGATTCGGCACCCATGCCGCCTGCCGGCCGAGATGCCGCTCGAGTATCCGCGCGTCCGCCCGGTTGATCGCGGCGTGCCGTATGTTTGCTCCCATCGGGAGTACGGCGCGTGCCGCGGCGGCGAGGGTGCGGACGCCGGCCCGGCGCATTTCCGGCCATCGCGCCCAGCGGTTATCGAACCACCAGTCGTGGTGATGAAACACGAGCGTCACGCCCTGCGCGACACACACGCGGGCGAGCGCCCGGCTCACCAACACGTTTCGGCCGAGCCCCTGGTTGTGGGCCCACACCACACAATCGTCCACGGTTGAGCCCCGCAGGATTCGGGAAAGGTGCGCGGCGATGCGCCGCTCCACGTTGGCCGGGGCCCGATCGCGTTGCTCAGAAAAGTAGCCCAGCGCGGGATCGATGGCGCAGGCGACCCGCCGGCCGGGCACACCCTGCCGGAAATGGCGAAGCCAGGCCGCGTCGGGCGCCTCCCCGCCCACGAGCAGAATCTCGCCGAGGCGCGGACGCCAGGTGGCGGCGAGATGCGGCGTGGCGAGCTCGATCACGCGACGGACCCCGCCGGGGCGGAAATGGCTGTGGACGATGACGAGCTTCAAGCCTGGCACGGTGGCGCAAGGCACGAGATCGCGCGAATCGATTTCGACGGTACCCGCGGTGCAGGGGGAGCCTGCGACGAACGCGATGATCCGCGTTCGCGTCCCGGCCGCAATCGTAGGCCCGGTGGGAATGCGGCTTGTCACTTCGACCGAGCCCGTGCTGCATGGGCGCGGTATCAGGCCAGTGAAGGCTGGCCCCCGGTACCAAGGGTCCGGCGCCAGGCGGCGCTGGAGGCAACACGAATGGCCGGGCCGCCATTCGACCACCAATGCGGCGTTTTTCCCGCTCCCTCCGCTCATGTCTGACTTCTTCCAAACCGGCGCCATCGCCACGCTTCACCGGCTGGGTCACACCGACCTGGCCCGGCTCGAAAAGGATATTGCGGAATTCGTGCGGGAGACGCCGATCGCGCTCGTGCTGCCCTGCCACATCCGGGAAGTGGGGACGAAGGCGCTGCGGCTCATCGCGCGCGAATTGAAGAGCGTTTCGTATCTGAAGCAGATCGTCGTTGGCATCGACGGCGCCAACCTGCGCGGGTGGAAAAAGGCCCGCCGGTTCTTCAGCCAGCTGCCGCAAAAGCCCACGCTGCTGTGGAACGACGGCCCGCGCATGCAGCAGCTGTTCAAGAAGCTCGAGGCCACCGAACTCGGTGCCGGCGTGCCGGGCAAAGGTCGCAACGTGTGGGCCTGCTTCGGATACGTGCTCGCGAGCGAGCAGGTGCGGATGATCGCCGTGCACGATTGCGACATCACGACGTACAACCGCGAGTTGCTGGCGCGACTCTGCTACCCCGTGGCCCACCCGGCGCTGGGCTTCGATTTCTGCAAGGGTTACTACGCCCGCGTCACCGAGCGGCTCAACGGCCGGGTGATGCGCCTCCTCATCACGCCGTTGCTCCGCGCCTTCAAGAGCATCGTCGGCCAGCACTCATATCTGGTTTACATCGACACGTTCCGCTATCCGCTCGCGGGCGAGTTCGCGCTCGATCTCGATCTCGTCCGCCGGTTGCGCATCCCGTCCGACTGGGCGCTGGAGGTGGGGCTGCTTTCCGAGGTGTATCGCAACTGCGCCCCGCGGGCCATCTGCCAGTCGGAGCTGTGCGACAACTATGACCACAAGCACCAGGATTTGTCCGCCCGGGATCCGTCGCGCGGGTTGAACAAGATGGCCGCGGACATCACGGAGTCGTTCTTCCACCGCATGGCGGCCGAAGGCATCAAGCTCGATACCGGCGTTTTCGACACGCTGATGAGCGCCTACATGCGCCAGGCGGAGGATACGCTGCGCTTCTACGCCGCCGATGCCGCGCTCAACGGGCTGCGCTATCCGCGCCACGAGGAGGAAACCGCGGTCGCCACGTTCGTCCGCAGCATCCGGACGGCGACCAAGTCCTTCCTGGACGATCCGCTCGGCACCCCGCTGATCTCGAACTGGAACCGGGTGGAGTCGGCGCTGCCGTCATTCCTGGACGAAATGCGGGAAGCGGTCCGGCTGGACAACGAGGTGTAGCGGGCGCGGCGTGGGCCCAGCGTGACGATTGCCGCCCTGTATGCTCCAGCCGAGCGAAATTCCGAAGCGGTGGCGCATTTTCTCGCCGATGCTCGCTTCCGGCGATGGCGCCTCCGGCTCGGGTTGTTTTTCCAAATCGGCCACGCTGCGGTGATGGCTCGTCTTCTCCATCGCCGCATAGACGGTGGTGCCCGTCGACTCGCCGGCCGGGGTCTGTTCGATTTTTTGCACCGCCGCTTCGCTATAGAAGCCACTGTCGGTGAGCACTGCGGCCACCGGGCCGGCCTCTGGCGCAATGGCGGCGACGCTGGGCACCAGCTCCTGCTTGTCGTTGGGCGCCTGGCTGACGCGTTCGCCCACGATTAGACGGCTTTCCACCTCGACCGCGGCCTGCGTTCTGCTGGCCAGCAGAATGTCGTGATCCGGGTGCGTGTCGGCGGTGAGCAGGCGCACCGCCACGTTGTCGAAGGTCGATTGCTCGATGCGCCGGGAACCGAAAACTCCGGTGGCGTAGCTGGAGACCAGCAGCGCCAGCAGCATCGCCGGCGCTCTGCTGGCCAGCAGAGTGCGCATCGCCCGTGCCGCGGGTGTTCACTTTGATTTGGCGCAGGTCGAGCTTCTCCACCGCGTCGATTAGAAAATGCACCAGGTGGTTGGCCGGCACCCAATCGCGCAGGTCCGGCGGCAGCCCCTCGGCTGGTGCTCGGGGCCCTGAGCTTGCCGAACGGGCAACAGAGCGGTGTCACGGTCGAGGTCGACAAAGCGGGTGGCCATGCCGGTCAACAAGCAGTTCGTCCGCCAATCATGGATGTATCTGCGAAAATGGCGCAGCCATTTTCATTTAGCAGCCTGTCGGTTCCGCCGGCCTCGCATTCGCTCGCCCAAAAATCGAATTTCCTAAGTCCGACAGGCTGCTAGTCCTTCCGCCTCAGTTATAAAACATCGCCTCGTTCGACTGGAAGAGCGCGTGGGCGAGCTTCGTCCAGGCATCGAGCGGGGTGCGATTCTCGTAGACTCCGCCCACCTGGGTGTTGAACCGGCCCTGCTGTTTTGGCGCCATTTTCTTGGCCATGACGCGGCCGGTGATTTTCGGTGGTGGCGCATCCGTCGGAAGCGCGACATCCGTACCCGTGGGATTCGATTTCACGTACCGCAATCCCAGCTCGACTTCGCGTTTCGTCGGCCAGCGCTGGTAGATGGCGAGGTAAAGCAACGTGACGCGTTCCTCGTCGTTCTTCAGCTCCGCGAACGCGGGCCGGTCGACGAGTTTCCGCGCGGTCTCGATCACCATGGGACTGTTCATCAGGAACAGCGCCTGCTGCGGCACGATGGTTTCGTAGCGGCGGCCCGACGCGACGTCGGGGCTGGGGAAGTCGAACTGCGTGAGAATCTCCGGCGGGTTAAGCCGATCGATCAGGGTGTAAATGGCGCGGCGCTTCGCGAACTGCTCGCTGCTGATCGCGACGGGGCGGCCGCCGCGGCTGCGGTCGAGCTCGCCCGTGACGGCGAGCAGCGAATCGTGCAGTGCTTCGAAATCCATCCGGCGAAGATTGAACCGCCAGAGCAGCTTGTTGTTCGGGTCCTTCTCCGCATACGCCGGGTTGTTCAGGCTGCTCTGCTGGTACGCGTTGCTGAGCACAATCAGACGGTGGAGCGATTTGATTGACCACCTGTTTTCGACAAAGGTCGCCGCGAGCCAGTCGAGCAAGTCGGGGTGCGTGGGCGCCGACGACATGTTGCCGAGATCGTCGGGGGTTTCGACGAAGCCCACGCCCCAGTGCTGCTGCCACATCCGGTTTACGAATACACGGGCGGTGAGCGGATTCTTCGGATCGGCAATCGCGAGCGCGAGCTGCCAGCGGCCGCTGCCCTCATGCCACTCGGGCCGCTTCTTCGGATCCGGCGAAAGGATTTCCAGGAACCGCCGCGGCACCATTTCGCCCCGATTACCGACCTCGCCACGCAGGAGAACGGGATAATCGCGCGAACGCGCATTGGCGGTGACGCGATGCACGTCGAGCACCGCGTTGGCGCGGGCCGGTGCGCCGGGGTGTTTGGTCTCGAGGTCGTTAATTTCGCGGTGAAGCGTGCGGTTGAGCGCTTGGATTTGCTGCGGGATCGGACGGGGTGAGTCGGGATTGAGCTTGAGCGCCGCCATCAGTGCCTCCTTGGACATGCCGCGCTCCACGGCCTTGCCTTTGCCGGCTTTCCCGCGGCGGAAGGACTGCTCAGCCTGCTTCACGAGCTGTTCGCGCTTGGCGAGCTCGGCGGATTTCGCGAGGTAGTCGAGCAGCTCCGAAGTCTGCGGCACCTTGATCTGGAGCGTCGGCAGCTCGGTCGGCTGTACGCTGTTCGCGAATACGCCGTACAACGAGTAGTAGTCCTTGGTCGGAATTGGATCGAATTTGTGATCGTGGCACCGCGCGCACGCGACCGTCAGCCCGAGGAACGCCTTGGTCGTGACATCGATTTGGTCGCCGATGATGTCGTCGCGCCGGCCGTTGAACTGGTTGCCGAGCGTGAGGAAGCCCTGCGCCGCCATCATCGTGCGGGTTTCCGGGCCCGTCTGCTTCTTGCCCTTCGCCTGCTTCTCGATGATTTGCTGCAGGTAGTCGCCCGCCAGCTGCGCGAGGATGAACTTGTCGTAAGGCAGATCGGCGTTGAACGCGTCGATGACCCAGTCGCGATACGTCCAGGCATGCGGCAGGCGGAGATCCTCCTGGCCCTTCGCGTCGCCCTTCGTGTCGGAGTAGCGCGCCACGTCGAGCCAGTAACGGGCCCAGTGTTCGCCGTATTGCGGCGACGCGAGCAGCTTGTCGACGATCCGCGCCAGCGCGTCGGGCGAGTCGTCCTTCACGAAATTGATCACCTCGGACGGATGCGGCGGCAGCCCGATGAGATCGAAATACACGCGGCGGATCAGCGTCGCCTTGTCCGCCGGCTTGTTCGGCGCCATGCCGTTGGCCTCGAGCCGCGCGAGAACGAAGTTGTCGATCGGATTCTTGACCCAGCCCGGGTTCTGCACCGACGGGAGGGCCGGCTTCTTCACCGGCTGAAACGCCCAGTGGTTCTTGCCGACACCACCATAGCTCTTGCCCGAAGTTCCGGCCACCGCGGCGGTGCGGGGATCGGGCGCGCCGCGGCGCACCCACTCGGTGAGGATTGCGACTTGCTCATCCGAGAGCTTCTCGCCCTTCGGCGGCATCTGAAGATCCTCGTCCTTGTAGCGGATGGCCTGAATGAGCAGCGATTCGTCGGGCTTGCCCAGCACGATCGCCGGGCCGGTGTTGCCGCCCTCGATCAGTGCTTCACGCGTATCGAGCATCAGCCCGCCCTTGACCTTGTCCGCCTCCTTGCTGTGGCACTTGTAGCAGTTCTGGGCGAGGAGCGGACGGACCTTCGATTCGAAAAACTGGAGATCGGCCGGTGACATCGCGGGCTTCAACGCCGGCGCGGCGGCGTGGAGCAGACCCGCGGCAGCAAACGCCAGGACGCAGGAGGCTCCTTGCACGCGATTCGTCGCGCGCCAGCGCGCTCCTGGAGGCAGGTGAGAGCAATCGGTGTTCGTCATGGCGTTCACGCCAGAATCGGTTTCACCACGTTGCCCGCGACGTCGGTCAATCGGAAGTCGCGGCCGTTGAATCGATACGTGAGCTTCGTGTGATCGAGGCCCATGCAGTGCAGGATGGTCGCGTGCAGGTCGTGCGGGTGTACCTTGTCGTTGATTGAGGCGGCACCGAATTCGTCGGTCGTGCCGTGAACCACGCCGCCCTTCACGCCGCCGCCAGCCATCACGATTGAGAACGCCTTCGCGTTGTGATCGCGGCCGGGATCGTCGCTGGCGTTGCGATCGCGCGTCGGCTTGCGGCCGAACTCGCCGCCCCAAATCACGAGGGTGGAGTCGAGCAGCCCGCGCTGTTTGAGGTCGTGAATCAGCGCCGCGAGCGGCTGATCGATTTCCCGCGCCTTTTGCGTGATCCGGGTCTGCAACTGCTGATGGTGATCCCAGCCGTTGTGCCAGACCTGGACGACCCGCACGCCGCGCTCCACCAGGCGTCGCGCGATCAGGAGCTGCTTGCCGGGTTCACTGGTGCCATAGGCGGCGCGCGTGTCGGCGCTTTCCTTGTTGATGTCGAACGCGTCGAGCGCCTCCGTCTGCATCCGGAATGCGATCTCGTAGCTCTCGAGCCGCGTCTCGAGGGCGGCGTCGCGCTGGAGATTTTTCGCGTGCAGCTCATTCAGCTGGTGAACGAAATCCATCTGCCGGCGCTGCTCGGTCTTCGAGACATAGGTGTTCCGGATGTTCTGGATCATCAGCGGCACCGAAGGAGCCTGGGTGTTGATGCTCGTGCCCTGGTAAACCCCAGGCAGGAACGCCGCCTGGTAGTTCGTCGCGCCGCCCGGGGGCAGGCCGCCGCCGCGCAGCGCGATGAAACCGGGAAGATTCTGGTTTTCCGTGCCGAGCCCGTACACGAGCCACGAGCCGAGGCTGGGTTTCGCGATCCGCAGCGAGCCGGTGTTCATGAACACGGTGGCGACTTCGTGGGCGGGAATGTCCGTCCACATCGAGCGGATCACCGCGAGGTCATCGGCGTGCTGCGCCGTCTTGGCGAACAACTCGCTGACCTCGAGGCCCGACTGGCCGTATTTGGAAAATGAGAACGGCGACCCGAGCGCGATTTCCCCGCCCGGTATGGTCTTCCCGTTCATCCGGCTCAAGGTCGGCTTGGGATCCCACGTGTCGAGGTGCGAGGGCGCGCCCTGGGCGAAGATGTGGATTACCGCCTTGGCCTTGCCCGGGAAGTGGGACGGCCGGGGGGACAGCGGGCCGACCGCCACTTTTTTCGATTTGGCCTGCGCCGCGACGAGGTCCGTGGGGTCCAGCAGGTTCGCCAGCGCGAGCCCCCCGAGGCCCATGCCCATCCGGTTCAGGAACTGCCGCCGCGTGAGGAAATAATCCTCGAGGTTCGTCGAGACGCCGCAACAGGGATGTTGGTGCGCATGATGATGATCATGCGACTCGGGATGAGTGGCCATGGGATGGTGGGAATTTACCGCGGGTGGGCGCGGGTGGGAATTATCTGCCAACAAGACGGCAGTCGGTTCGGCCGGTTTCAGCCAAACGTCATGCGAGTCCCGGGGTTGACGGGAGTTTAACGAAACCCGCGTGAACGCAAGACGATCGGAAGATACATATCCCCGCTGACCTGCCGCACATTCGGGCTGCGCAGGGCAATGCTGAGGCCAGCAGTTCCTGCTTCGGCTATCCGCCTTTTTCCTGGAGCGCACGGCGAATCCACTTCGGGTCTCTCCGGCAATCGAGCACTCGATGGACAACCGCCTCGCTCTGCCGGTCATAAAACTCTCGTCCGATCGCTAAGTCTTCGAGCGCCGGGCGAAGGATCCGAACTTTCATTCAAAACGCTTCCGGAGTTCCTTCTTCGCGTCCTCCCAATCCAAGACTTCAACTCGACCTGCAGCGAGGTCGGCTTCGGTCTTTCGCAGTTCCTCCGCGTGCCACGCTGGGCTCTCAAACGACTCTTCATCGCCGGCGAGATCGCTCCAAAGGGTCTCGATGATCTTCAGCTTCTCGTCACGGGAAAGCTTGCGGAGTTCAGCGATACTCATGGCGGAACGGTAACCGGCACGGTGGCGGTCGCAAGGGCTCTTTTTGGTCGCTAACCGTGTTACCTCAGCGAAGCGCACGTGCAGTTTCCCACTCTCTGTAATTCGCGTTCATTTGCGTCCGTTCGCGGTTGAACCGCACTGATTACATATAAAGTCAGCCGGGACGCGATATTTCAGCACGATTCCGGTTACACCATCGAGTTCAGCCACCCGTTGACTTTGAGTTCTCGAGATTACGGCGTTCCCCCGCCCCGGAGAATTTTCGAAGGTTTGGGTGGACAGCGGCCGGCGGTTTTCCGAATGAAAGGGCGCGCAGTCCCACCCCCCTGCCGCCTCCCACGGCGGTTTTTCCGTCCCCACCATGCACTCCCGTATCGCTGTACTCCTGTCGCTTTCGTGTGCCGTCGCGTTCGCGCACACCGATTTCGCCCTGTCGCTGGCGCAGGTCAGCGCCACGCCGTTGCCCGCCGGCCCGCTCGGCTCCGGCAACTTTCGTTTCAACATCGAACCGGGCTGGGCAAAACTGCCGGCCGGCGTATCGCTCGGGCCGACTCATGGCGGCGTCGGCGTGGACAAGGCGGGCAATGTCTACGTGAGCTCGGACGGGCCAAACGGGATCCTCGTGTTCGACCGGAGCGGCCAGTATCTGCGCGGACTCGCGCCGGAGCTGAGCGGCATCCACGGGTTCATCATCCGCAACGAGGGCGGCAAGGAATTCATCTACGCCGCGCATGTGAAGGGCAACCAGGCGGTGAAGCTCGGGCTCGACGGAAACGTGGAATGGAAGCTCGGCGTCCCGAAGGAGAGCGGGTTCTACGATCAGCCGGCCGACGCGAAGAAAAAACCGACCCTATATCGGCCGACCGCGATCGCGATTGGACCTGACAACCGCATCTACGTGGCCGACGGTTACGGCGCCAGCGTCATTCATGTCTACACCCCGGAGCGGAAATATTTGAAGACGATTGGCACGCGGGGTGAAGGCGACGGACAGTTCAAGACCTGCCACGGGCTGGCGCTCGATACGCGCTTCGAGCGACCGCTGCTGCTCGTGGCAGATCGCGAAAATCGCCGTCTCGTCCATCACGATCTCGAGGGAAACTTTGTCCGTGTGGTTGCGACCGGCCTGCGGCGTCCGTGCTCGATTTCAATCCAGGGTGATTACGCGGCGGTGGCGGAGCTGGAAGGGCGCGTGGCGATCATCGACAAGCAGGGGCAGATCGCCGCCACGCTGGGCGACAACCCCGACCAGAAACAGTGGGCCGCGTTCAAGCTCGAGCCCGAACACTGGCGCGATGGAATCTTCATCGCACCGCATGGGGTATCCTTCGACAAGGAGGGGAATCTGTTCGTGCAGGATTGGAATTTCGCCGGCCGGTTCACGAAACTGAAGAAGGTGGTCGGGAAAAAGAAGACCTGAGCCGCGGGCACAGTGCTGCATTTGCTGCAGCGCGGTGCATCAGCCCGCGCTGCTAAAATAAAGCGTTTCAAGCACGGGCCAGGGCACCGCGGTGCATCGAACCAGACGGCACCGGCGGCGAATGCGCTGCCCCGATGAGAGACGGCTTCCCTTGTGCGCCCCAAGCGCTCAAGACTCACCGCGGCTGATTACCCGCCCATGAAACCTGCATTTCGTTTTTTCGCCGCGTTGATCCTGGCCGCCGCAAGTTGCTTCGCCGCCGACCCGCGCGGCTCGCGTCCCAACATCATCTTTCTGCTCGCCGATGATCTGGGCTACGGCGACATCGGCCCGTTTGGGCAGAAGATAATTCGCACGCCCAATCTCGACCAGCTCGCGCGGGACGGGATGAAGTTCACGCAGCATTACTCGGGTCACAACGTGTGCGCGCCATCGCGCTGCGTGCTGATGACGAGCCTGCACCCGGGCCACGCCTACATTCGCAACAACCGCGGCGGGGTCGGGCAGGGAAGCGGCGGCGGCGGTGAAGGACAGGAGCCGGTACCGCCGGGTGAATTGAAGCTGCCGTTGACGCTGAAAAAACTCGGCTACACGACGGGCGCGTTCGGCAAATGGGGACTGGGCGCGGTGGGCAGCACGGGCGATCCGAACAAGCAGGGCATCGACCGGTTCTTCGGCTACAACGACCAGGCGGTGGCGCACAACTTCTACCCGACGTATTTGTGGGACAACTACCGGCGCGTGACGCTGAAAAACCCGGCGTTTTCCGCGCACCAGAAATTACCCGAAGGCGCCGATCCGAACGATCCCAAGAGCTATGCGACGTTCACCGGCAACGAATACGCGCCGGATTTGATCAATGAGCAGGCGCGGCGGTTTCTGCGCGAGAACAAGGACCGGCCATTCTTCCTTTATTATCCCACGACCGTCCCGCACCTGGCGCTGCAAGTGCCGGTGGATTCGCTCGCCGAATACGAGGGCAAGCTCCCCGACGAGCCTTACCCCGGCGGAAAGGGTTACCTTCCACACCGGACGCCGCACGCCGCCTATGCGGCAATGATCACGCGGCTGGATCGCGAGATCGGCCGGCTGCTGGCCATGGTGGATGAATTCGGACTGCGCGAAAAAACGATCGTCGTGTTCACCAGCGACAACGGTCCGCTTTGGGAGCGGTTCGGAGGCACGGACTCGGCGTTCTTCAACAGCACCGGCGGATTGCGCGGTCAGAAGGGCGGCTATTACGAGGCGGGGGTGCGCGTGCCGTGCATCGTCCGCTGGACGGGAAGAGTCCGGGCGGGCTCGGTCAACGATCGCGTGACGGGATTCGAGGACTGGCTGCCGACCTTCCTCGAGTTGATCGGCGCGAAAGACGTCACGCCGAAGGGCATTGATGGGATCAGCTTTGCGCCCACGCTGCTCGGACAGAAGCAGCCGGAGCGGCCGTTCCTGTATCGGGAGTCGCAGGCGTATGGTGGCCAGCAATACCTGCGCGTTGGAAACTGGAAGGCGTTTCGAACCAACCTGAATCCGCCGGGTGCGCGCGGCAAAAGTGTGCCGGTGCCGCCGATAGAGCTGTACGATCTCGCGAGCGATCCGAAAGAAGCGCGGAACGTCGCAGCGGAGCATCCCGACATCGTCGCGAAGATGGAACGAATCATGAAGGAGCAGCACCTGCCCTCGAAGCTTTGGGTGATTCCCGCGCTCGATGGCCCGGTGGCGGAGCAGGGCGTCGCGGTGCCAAATGCCACGAAGAAAAAGCAGAAGGGCGAGTGAGCCGAACTCGCGTTGCAGCCGAGGTAACAGACGGTGTGAAATTCATCAATACCTCCCCTGCGTGTCATTCTGAGCGCAGCGAAGAATCCAAGAGAGCGATGGCACACGCATATCCTGCTGGATTCTTCGCTGGCGCTCAGAATGACAGCGTTTTCACACCGCCTCGTAACGAGGCTGGATAAGTTGGTTCACCATTCGTCCTATTCGATCTGCGGCAAGGATGCCGCAGCCACTTCGGAACGCCCTCTTGGCCCATCATAATCGTGCGGGTGCGAAAGGGACGCTTGCCGCGCGCACGTTCGCTCCTACCTTTCGAGCGTGCGTCGAACCCACGACCCCTTGATGCGCTCCGGCCTGCTCGCGTCCATCGCGCTGGTGGCAAGCGCCGCATGCATTTCGCTCGAGACTGGTTGCGCGAAGAACGACTCCGCCGCGGCAAAGCGCGGCGCCGAAAAAACCGCCTCGGTCGCATCCACCACGGCTGCCGCGCTCCCGGCAACATCCGCACCCGCTCTCGCGAAGCTTTCCTTCAACGAACATATCCAGCCGATCCTCTCGGATAATTGCTACGCCTGCCACGGGCTGGACAAGAACTCGCGGAAGGGCGAACTGCGGCTGGACCGGGGCGAGTTTGCGTTCGCCAAGCGAAAAGACAGCGGTCCGGCGATCATTCCCGGGAAGCCCGATGAAAGTCCGCTGGTTCAACGGATCGAGTCGAAGGACGAAAAGAAAACGATGCCGCCGCCGGAGGCGCACAAAACGCTCACGGCCGAACAAGTCACACTGCTGCGCCGCTGGATCGCCGAAGGCGCCGAGTATCAGGAGCACTGGGCGTTCCTGACGCCGACGCGGCCGCCGCTGCCGAACGTGTCCGGGCCGGCGAAGTGGCGACAGAATCCGATCGATCGATTCGTACTCGCGCGGATGCAGCGCGAAAGTCTGTCGCCGTCGCCGGAGGAGGAGCGGAGGACGCTGATGCGCCGCGTGACGCTGGATCTGACGGGGTTGCCGCCAACGGCCGGGGAGGTCGACACGTTCGTCGCCGACACTTCGCCGGATGCATACGAGAAGGTCGTCGATCGGTTGCTCGCCAGTTCGCGTTACGGCGAGCACCGCGCGCGCTACTGGCTGGATTACGTGCGCTACGCCGACACGCACGGCATCCACATCGACAACTACCGCGCGATTTGGCCGTACCGCGATTATGTCATCCGCGCGTTCAATGCGAACAAGTCGTTTGATCAATTCGTGCGCGAGCAGCTCGCGGGAGATTTGCTGCCGGCGCGGACGATCGACGAATTCGCCGCGACGGGTTTCATGCGCTGCAACCTGACGACGAACGAAGGTGGCACGGTGCCGGAGGAAGTGTTCGTCAACCAGACCCGCGATCGCGTCGAGGCGTTCGGGGCGACCTTTCTCGGACTCACCACGGGTTGCGCGGCGTGTCACGACCACAAGTTCGATCCGATCCTCCAGCGCGATTTCTACGGGCTGGCCGCGTTTTTGAGCAACACGGTGGAGAAGCCGTGGGATTCGAACATCGCGGAACCGGCGCCGGTGTTGCGCGTGCCGAAGGACATCAACCGCGCCGCGGCCGAGGCGGTGCTCGGCCGGCGGGCGGAATTGCAGGCGCGGCTCGATGCGCGGCGGGCTCAGGCGCGCGAGCTCATCGCGAACTGGATCGCTTCCGGCAAGACGCCGCGGCCGGTCGAGACGGACGCACTCGAACTCCGGCTCAAGCTCGACGAAGCCGCCGGTGACGTGGTCAAGAACAGCGCGCCAAGCGCGCGAATCAAGACCTTCAAGGCCGATACGAACCCGCTGATTTGGGGCGAGAACAGCTGGCTGTGGTCCTCGATGCGGATGGATATTTTCACCCGGCTGAATCTTGGCGGCACGGGCGACGTGGAAGCGGGAGAAAAATTTTCGGCCGGTGGCTGGATCATGTTACGGGCAAAACCCGGCGGCGGCGTTCGCACCGGCACGGGCAGCGGATCATTGCTCGCGCGGATGGGCGACGAGAAGCGGCACGCCGGCGCCGGCTGGGATCTCTACCACGAAAATCTCCAATTAACCGTCACACTCGCCGCCCGCTCCGATAAGATGGGCGAAATGACTGCCGCGCCCGCAATCGCCGCGGTGGTCGGCGAGGTGGCGTCCGCGGCGGCAAAACCGCCAGCCAAGAAAGCGGCCGCCCGGGCTCCGATGGCGAAATCGGCTGCGCCCGCCGTCGCGGCGAAGCGCGCGATTCAGGTCACGACAAAGGCGCCGACGCCGAACCTGATTCGCGACGAGTGGGTGCACATGTTCTTCACGTACGATGGTTCGCGCAAGGCCGCGGGCGTGAAGCTGTATGTCAACGGCAGGCCGGTGGAGACCGAGGTGAAGCTCGATTCGCTCGGGCCGAAGGATTCGATCCGGACGGAGGCGGCGATGCACCTCGGCCGGCGCGACGACTACCTGCCGATGCGCGAAACGCGTTTCCAGGACGTGCGATTTTACCGGCGGATGCTGCCGCCCGACGAAGTGGTGCGGCTGCCGTTCGAGGACGTGGCGGCCGAGATTGTCGCGCGCGAGCCGGATCCGAAGCGATGGACAACGGACGAGGCATTCGTGGCGGCGGAACGTTTTTACCTTGGCGAGATCGATGCCGAGGCGAACGAACTGATGTCCGCGCTCGCGGCGCATGACGCCGCCTTCGACGCGTTGACGAAGGACGGGCCGGCGACGCTGGTAGCGGTGGAGAAGTCGACGCCGGCGTACTCCGACGTCCTGAAGCGCGGCGACTACTATTCGCGCACGCAACGCGTTGAACCAGGCACGCCGCACTTTCTGCCACCGCTTCCCGATGGCGCGCCGCGGAATCGGCGCGGCCTGGCGGAATGGCTGGTTTCGCCTGAACACCCGCTGCTCGCACGCGTCACCGTCAATCGCGCATGGCAGGAGTTGTTCGGTCGTGGCATGGTGGACACGTCGGGAGATTTCGGAGTCATGGGAACGCGGCCGTCGCATCCCGAGCTGCTCGACTGGCTCGCGGTCGAGTTCCGCGAAAACGGGTGGGATGTGAAGAAGCTTTACCGGTCAATCGTGACGTCGGCGACATACCGGCAATCGGCCGTCGTCACGCCCGACCGGCTGGCGAAGGATCCGGCAAATCGCTATCTCTGGCGCGGTCCGCGGTTCCGGATGGACGCGGAGATGCTGCGTGACAGCGCGCTCGCCGTCTCCGGGCTGCTGGTTGAAAAAATCGGCGGCCCATCGGTCAAACCCTATCAGCCGCCCGGGCTGTGGGAGGAGGTTGCGATGCCGGAGTCGAATACGAAGACGTACGTGCCGGATAAGGGCGATAATTTGTATCGCCGTAGTGTTTACACTTTCTGGAAACGCAGTTCGCCGCCGCCGGGAATGGAGACGTTCGACGCTCCCTCGCGTGAGGGCGTGTGCCCGCGTCGCGCCCGTACGAATACACCGTTGCAGGCATTCGTGACGATGAACGATCCGCAGTGGATCGAGGCAGCGCGGAAACTGGCGGAGCGGACGCTGCGCGCGGAACCCGACGACGCGGGCCGGAGCGAATTCATGGCGCGCGTGACGCTCGGCCGGCCGCTGAACGAACGGGAAGCCGCGGCGATCGCGGCGTCGGCGAAAATCTTCCGCGAACACTTCACCCAGGCAGAGCACGCCGACGACGTGAAGGCTCTGCTCGCGATCGGGGAGTCGAAGTGCGACGAGCAGCTCGACGCGGCGGAACTCGCGCCATGGATGCTCGTCGCGAGCCAGTTCCTCAACCTGGACGAGTTCCTGACCAAATGAATCCTATTTCGTTTCAAGCATCCGTAAGCTGGAGCCGCGGCGCCCTCGCCGCGGCCAGCACTCCGAAACGGCCATGAACAACTTTCCGGCCGACCAGCACGACCCGCACGCGCACCTCTGCTCCGACCACGCGGGCGAGCATCCAACGGTGTGGGATTTGCCCGTTCCCGAATCGCTGCGGCGCGAATGGCTCGAGCTGGAAACGCGCCGGCATTTCCTCGGGCGCGGCGCGAAGGCGCTCGCGTGGGCGGGACTGGCGACGATTCTCGGGCGGACGGCGCCGCAGTTGCTGGCGGGCAAGCCGGGTCTTCCGGGCGCGGAGATCCGGCCGCATTTCCCGCCGAAGGCGAAGCGCGCGATCTATCTGTTCATGGCCGGCGCGCCCTCGCAGCTCGAGACGTGGGACTACAAGCCGGGACTCACGGATCTGTTCGACAAGGACCTGCCGGAGTCGGTGCGCGGCGGCCAGGTGCTTACCGGCATGACGGCGAGCCAGGCGCGGCTGCCGATTGCGCCGAGCATTTTCAAGTTTCAACAGCACGGCCAGAGCGGCCGCTGGGCGTCGGAGCTGTTCCCGTGGACGGCGAAGATCGTGGACGAGATTGCCGTGATGCGGTCGCTGTATACCGAGGCGATCAACCACGAGCCGGCGATTCTCCAGATCACCACGGGCAACATGTTTCCCGGCCGGCCGTCGATTGGCTCATGGCTGTCGTATGGCCTCGGCGCGATGAACGACGAACTGCCGACGTTCGTGGTGATGACATCGAAGATGCCGGTGACGCGGAACGTGCAGGCGCTGTCGAACCGGCTGTGGTCCTCGGGTTTTCTTTCGCCGGAACATGCCGCGACCGCGTTACGCGCCGGCAACGACCCGGTGCTGTACATCAACGATCCGAAGGGAATTTCGCGCGACGTGCGGCGCGCGATGGTCGACGGGGTGAACGCGCTGAACCAGGAGTTGTACCAGCGCGTCGGCGACCCGGAGACGCACGCGCGGATTGCGCAATACGAGATGGCGTTCCGGATGCAGACGTCGGTGCCGGAGTTGGTGGATTTCTCGGATGAGCCGCAGTCGACCTGGGATCTCTATGGGCCGAAGGCGAAGGAGCCGGGAACCTACGCCTACAATTGCCTGATGGCGCGGCGGCTCGCGGAGCGCGGTGTACGCTTCACCCAGGTGTTCCTGCGCAGCTGGGACACGCACGGTGACGTGCCCGGCCGGCTGCGTGTCCTCTGCGAGGATTCGGATCGGCCGACATACGCGCTCGTCACCGACCTGAAGCGGCGCGGGATGCTGGACGACACGCTGGTGCTCTGGGGCGGCGAGTTTGGCCGCACGGTGTATTCACAAGGTGGATTGACAGCGGACAACTACGGCCGCGACCACCATCCACGCTGCTTCAGCATGTGGATGGCGGGCGGCGGCGTGAAGCCGGGCATCGCGTTTGGCGAGACGGACGATTTCTCGTACAACATCGTCAAGGATCCCGTGCACATCCGGGACCTGCACGCGACGATCCTCCATCTGTTCGGGCTGGAGCACAACCGGCTGACCTTCAAGTTCCAGGGCCTCGACCAGCGGCTCACGGGGGTTTTGCCGGCGAAGGTAATCGACGGGATTCTGGCGTGAACGCAGTGCAGCCATCGCGACACAGTCCCGCGCGCTTGTCCGTTGGTGCGGCACACCTGGGAGCGCGGGCCTCTGGCCCGCATCGGGAGTGGCTGCGGCTTCCAGCCGCAGATGTTCTCGATGCGCATTCGATCCCATCTGCGGCAGAGCCTGCCCTGAGCTTGTCGAAGGGATGCCGCAGCCACTGCCGAGCTGTCCGATCCTGCGTCGGAGTGAACCGCCGATCGTTGGAACGGGTTTTCATTGCGGTGGCGATCATTTGCGTAGCGGCAATTCCCGTCGTGCACGCCGAGCCATCGTTTTTCCAGGCGCGCGTTGCGCCGATTTTCGATCGGCATTGCGTGGGCTGCCATGGGCCGGAAAAGCACAAGGCGGGGTTATGGCTCGATTCATTCGAGCACGTCCTGCGCGGCGCCGAATCGGGCGAAGTGATCAAGCCGGGCGAGGTGAAGGCCAGCGAGCTGTTCCGGCGAATCACGTTGCCGGATACGGACGAGGAGGCGATGCCAGGCGACGGCAAACCGCGACTGTCCGCCGACGAGATCAAAATCCTGGAACTGTGGATCGCGACTGGCGCCTCGGCGACCAAGCCGCTATCGGAATATCCCACCGCCCCCGTGCCGCCGCGTCCGAAGGCGCCGGCCGTGCCGCTGGTGGCCGACTGGCGTCCGCGCGCCGCTGAAATCGCAACGCTCGAGAAAACGCTCGGCATCCGGCTGGCGCCACGCTCACAGGTCCCAACTGATGGATTGATCCTGCGCACCGCGAGCGCGCCTGCGCGGTGCGATGACGCGGCGCTCGTGGCGCTCGCGCCGGTCGCGTCGTTCATCGTCGAGGCGGAACTGGCGCGGAGCCGGGTGACGGACGAGGGACTCTCCGCGCTGGGGAAATTCGAGAACCTGCGCGTCCTCGATCTCACCCACACCAAGGTGAGTTCGGCCGGGCTGGCCGCGTTGGCATCGCTGAAACGGCTCGAGGTACTGAATCTCACCGGCACGCAGGTCGACGACGCCGGCGCGGCGCAGCTCAAGTCGCTGCCCGCGCTCCGCCGCGTCTGGCTTTTCGAGTCGAAAGTCACCGCCGCGCCCGTCGCGCCGACGGCGGGGTCCGACTGAAATCGAACCCCAGTCCGGCTGAAACCGCCGGGTCGGGTGTCCAGGCGGGAAATGCCGGCGGCCCCTGCGGCGAAGCATGCCGCCGCGTGCGCGACTCCCGCCCGCGGCCTTTCCCAAGACGAAATGTCACGTATTACGTGACATGTTTGATCCCGTGCGGGCCGAGGAGAACGTCACGCATTACGTGACATGTTGGTGGTGCGAATGCGGGGGCCCCGATGGTTCGAACCATCACATGGTAAATCGCGCCGGGAAATTCGAGTCGCAGTTTGCGCGCCATGCCCGTCGACCACACGCCGCACTTGCCCTCAGGCCAAGTGAAAGATTAGCAACCTGACCCCGTCGTTTGCCTCTTTCACGGCGGGTATCCCTTCACCGCGGAGAACGACGAACTCGCGCCGGTTGGAGACGTGCCTGTCGCAAAAAAAATAGGCGCGAAGTTCCTTCGTTTCAGCCATCCGGAGGCACATCTTGCCCATCGGCGATTCCCCGAACAACGCGGCCCAGGTGCCGGACGGGCTGCCGATTCTGGTCATGAGCGATGGGCGCCGCTCACGGAGCCCAGTAGTGGTGCAAAGTGCAAAGTTTGACCCCTTCGTCCTCCCCCGGACAGGGCGAATTGTTCGGCGACGACTGTTCCCAGCCTGATGCGGCTGACCTCGAGCCGGTCTTCTGGACCGATGTGGCCGGCCAGTCGACGCCGGACGACGACTTCGTTCAAGCCGACGCGGCGGAATCAGTTTGAAGACTCGCGCCTTGACCGCGAGCGAGGCGGAGCCTTGGCTGCGTGCGTCGTGGAGTTCGCGAGCAAACCGCTCCTGGCGCCCGTTGCGCCCAGCGTCCCAGCCCATTTCCGCCGGGCGCATCTCGTCGCTCCGCACGTACCTGCCGCAACCCGCCGCGGAGGGCCTGTTTCTCGCCGCCGGGGGACTAAGGGGGCTGCCTTGGTTTGGCCTCCGCCCCTCCCCCCAACCCCCTCCCGGCCCGCACCCCTCAAGATCCAGTTTCCTACCAGCAATGCAGTCGCGTTGCGGTGCCACTTCCGATAATTTTCCTCGATGCGAGCTAATGCAGTTTTCCTCTCCGGGCCGAGCGGCTCCTCCCTGCGCCCGATTTCCAGCTTCTACGGCCGCGTAATCACCACTTTCGGCCTGCTCATGGGCAGCTTCGGCGGCAGCGCCCAAGCCGCCACTGAGTTCACCTACGCAAAGGTCTTCGATCTTCCGCAGAAGGGCTGGGGACCCCTCGTGGCTCTCGTGCAGAGCAGCAATGGTGATTTCTATGGCGTCGGGTCGGGCGATACGTTTACCAGCCAGGGCCTCGGCGTAATCTATCGCATCTCGCGCGACGGTTCCCGGTACACCGAACTCCGGAAATTCACCGGCGAAAACGGCGACGGCGCCCTGCCCCGGAGCGGACTAACGCTTGGCAGCGACGGCGTGCTCTACGGTGTGACCTCGCACGGTGGCGACACGAGCGACCCCAGTTTTGCCAACGGGTTGGGCAAGGGCGTCGTGTATCGCATCAACCCCGATGGTTCCGGCTACTCAGTGCTGCGGGCTTTTCGGGGACCTCCCACCGATGGCGCGCAACCCGTCGGCGGCATCATCCAAGGCAGCGATGGTGTGCTCTACGGCACGACGTCCTACGGCGGCCCGCCCGGAAGTTACGGTACCATTTTCCGCCTCAACCGCGACGGTTCGGACTACCGGACCATAAAGGCGCTCACCTTGTATCCCGACAGTTCTGGCGCACAGCCTTGGAGCGCGATGATCCAAGGCAGCGATGGAGCGCTTTACGGCACGATGGCAAGCGGTGGGACAAGCTCTGGCGGCACAATCTTCCGCATCAACCGGGATGGCACCGGATTCACGGTGCTGAAGAGCCTCTCAGATCAAACTGGCAGCCGACCCCAAGGCCGGCTCCTCGAGGGTCGCGACGGCGCCCTCTACGGTACCACGAGTTCGGGCGGGCCCAGCGGATTCTCCCAAGGCACGGTGGTCATGGGCGGCGGGACCATTTTCAAGATCAACCGCGACGGCAGCGGGTTCACTCTCTTGAAAACCTTTGGACGTAACGCGGAGATGGGTCCGACCACCGGGCTTGTCCAGCATCGCGACGGCACGCTCTTGGGAACGGTGCGCAATGGCGGCGGCGATCGGAGCGGAGGCGCCATCTACAAGATCAACCCCGACGGCACAGGATACGCAGCCATCAAGGCGTTTTCCACGAGCGTCCCAGACAATACGCCCACCACCGAACTGCTGCTAGCCGACTACGGACTCTACTATGGCGCGCTAGGGTCCGGTTCGATCTTCTCCCTCACCCCACTGCCGGCGGGCCGCCTCGCCAATCTGTCCGTCCGTTCCCTCGCCGGTACCGACAGCGATACGCTTGTCGTCGGCTTTGTGCTCTCACCCACTCCCGGCAAACGCCTGCTCATCCGCGGCATTGGCCCGACCCTCGCAGCGTTTGGGGTGCCAGGGGTACTCGCCGATCCGGTACTCTCGCTCTTCTCCGGTTCGACCCTCCACTCCACGAACGACGACTGGAGCCAGGCAGCCAATGCCGCGCAGATCGTCACGGTTTCGCGGGACCTGTCCGCCTTCACCCTCTCCAATGGCAGCCGCGATGCGGTGCTCCTGCCTGCTCTGACCGGCGGTCTCTACACCGTGCAGGTCGCCGGCAAGGGCGACAGCACCGGCGTGGCGTTGATCGAGATCTACGACGCCGATCCCGCTGTCGGCGGAAGGCTGGTCAATGTCTCGGCCCGCGCTCGGGTCGGCACCGGCGACGACATCCTCATCGCCGGTTTCATCATCTCGGGCACAGAGCCGATGCGCGTGCTCGTCCGCGGAGTCGGGCCGACGCTCGCCGGCTTCGGTGTGACCGGCGTTCTCGCCGATCCACAACTCGCACTCTATGGCGGCAGCACCCTCATTCGCCAAAACGACAATTGGAACAACGCCAGCGATATCGCCGCGGCGGCGGCGGCCGCGGGCGCCTTCGCCCTGCCCGCCAATTCCAAGGATGCCGCGCTCGTTGCCACCCTGAATCCCGGCGCCTACACCGCGCATATCTCCGGCGTGAACAACACGACCGGTGTCGCCCTTGTTGAAGTGTACGAGTTGGAGAACCAATCCGTGCTCCCAGGCAGCTATACGCTCGTTACCGCCACCGCCGGCACCGGCCAGGGCACCATCACCCGCAATCCCGCCGGCCTGACCTACGCTGCCGGCACCGTCGTCACGCTTACCGCCGCGGCGGCTTCGGGGTCCACCTTCGCCGGCTGGTCCGGCGATGGCACGGGAACAACCACCCGCACCATCACCATGGACGGCGACAAGTCGGTCATCGCGACGTTCAATCTCCCGATCGTGCCAGCTTCCTATACCTTGACCACCGCAACCGCCGGCAACGGCCAGGGTACCGTCACCGCCAGCCCCGCCGGGCCGACGTACGACGCCGGCACCGTCGTCACGCTTACTGCCACCGCCGCTTCGGGTTCCACCTTCGCCGGCTGGTCCGGCGATGGGACTGGAACGACCACCCGCCAAGTCACCATGGACAGCAACAAGTCGGTCACTGCGACGTTCAATCTCCCCATCGTGCCAACCACCTATACCCTGACCACCGCGACCGCCGGTAACGGCCAGGGTACCGTCGCCGCCAACCCCGCCGGACCGACCTACGCGGCCGGCACCGTCGTCACGCTCACTGCCACCGCCGCTTCGGGCTCCACCTTCGCCGGCTGGTCCGGCGATGGGACCGGAACAACCGCGCGCACCATCACCATGGACGGCGACAAGTCGGTCACTGCGACGTTCAATCTCCCCATCGTGCCAACCACCTATACCCTGACCACCGCGACCGCCGGTAACGGCCAGGGTACCGTCGCCGCCAGCCCCGCCGGGCCGACGTACGCCGCCGGAACCGTCGTCACTCTCACTGCCACCGTCGGCTCCGGATCCCTTTTTGTGGGTTGGTCGGGCGATGCATCCGCCACGTCGCTCACTACCCAAGTGACGATGACCTCCAACAAGTCGGTCACCGCCACATTTGCGCAAATCTCGGTCGGCCCTTCCTCCTCCCTGCGGGTCCTCTTCGGCCAAACTCTCACGGGTAGCTATGACCCATACCGGCGAAACAGCGTGGTGAATGGCGGCACGCTGCTCGCCGATGGCGGCGCACCGTTCGGTGGGTACACATGGAGTGTATCGAGCGGCTCCGCCCTGCCCGCTGGAGTCAGTCTCTCCGCCGACGGCATCATCACCCACAGCGGCGGCACCGTGGTGCCAGGCAATTACGCTTCCAGCGTCACGGTCTCGGACGGCACACGCACCGCCTCAGGTAGCATCACGTTCCGCATCACCACCGAGGATACGACGCCCGTGGGCGGAATCCCAGGCGTGCAGGGCATGGCCGTCTTCGCGCAGCTTCCCCTCAACTTCACCCTCGTGATCGGACGCACCAGTCTGGATTACGGCGCGAGCCTGTACGCCATCTTTGGCACGGGCACGGTGGCGACCTCCCAAGTACCGCTGACGTGGACGCTCGGCGTCGGCAGCAGACTGCCTCCCGGCCTCACCCTCGATCAGGCAAAGGGTGTCATCTGGGGAACCCCGACCACCACTGGCACCTACCAGTTCTCAGTGGTGGTGCGCGGTCGTAGTGGGGAAACCGCCTTGGGTTCTCCGATCTACACGATTCGAGTCGATCCCTGAGGGGATGTATTCCGCGGCCCGCTCCCGTAAGGTCAAAAAACTCATGCGGCCTCGCGGTGATAGAATTTGAGGAGGCCGCCGAGGCGTTCGCGGGTTTGGACCTTGCCGGAAGAACTGCCGATCCGGTCTGCCACTGCCGGGAACAGAATCACGTTGTCCATGCCTTGGAGGTTCCTCTCCTCGTGGTAATCGGTGGCGTCGCTCTGGTGTCATGGCTGTCGCGGGCAGCTGCCACAATATGGTGACGGTCAGTGGCGAACGAGGTGATGCACGAACATCTGGTCGCGCTTCGCGCCCAAAATCGCCCCGCTGATTGCCGCGGGCGTGGCAAACGACGGGGTCAGGTTGCTAATCTTTCACTCATTCTGTTTAAAAATCTCAGCTGCCGGCGAGGTTGGCTGCCGCGCGACGGCACCGACAACCTGGCTCACGCGGGTGCCGCCACGGCGACTTTCCACGCCGCACCAAGGCGCGCCGGCAATGCATGCTTGCTTGCGGAGAAACCCTGACATTACTTCGCCCCTATGAGCACTCTTGCAGAAGTGGAAGCCGTCGTGCCCCAGTTTTCTCTGCGGGAACTGGTGGAATTGGAGCAGTTCGTCCGGCAGATGCGGCTGTTGAGAATGAAGAGCAACGGCCAGAGTGCTCTTGATCTGCCGCCGCTCGACTTGGGGCAAATGCTCGCGCCCCTCGGGACTCGTGAACAGTGGCACGACGAAATGCTGGAGGGGCGGGTGTGATCCACGGGCTGGACACCGGCTAATGCGTGACATGTTTGATCGCGTGCGGGCCGAGGAGAACGTCACGTAATACGTGACATGTTGGTGGCGCGAATGCGGGCGGGCTCCGATGCGCGGGGGCGGAGGGTGGATTCACGGTGGTGGATTCACGGTTGAGCTTCGAGACGGCAGTCGTTTCTTCAACGCCGATGCCGATGTCTCGATCAATCCGGGTGGCGGGCCTCCTGGTTCTCGCCGCCGGTTTCGGGGGATGCGCGACGACGCATGAGCCGCCGAATCTCGATCCGCACAAGCAGCAGATCCGGCGCTACGTCGACTCCGGCGAGTATCAGCGTGACATCGCCGTGGTGACGGGCCGGGCGCAGGCATGGATTGCGCGACGCGCCGCCCAACGGAAGCCGGGCGAGCGGCTGGCGGTGGTGCTCGATCTCGACGAGACGTTGTTTCTCAACTGGCCGCACCTGCGGCGAAACGATCTCGGGTATGTGGAGTCGGTCTGGCTGGCCTGGGTCGAATCGGCCCAGGCGCCGGCGATCGAACCCGTGCGCGAATTGTATCGTTCCGCCCGGCGGCTCGGCGTCGCGACCCTGCTGGTGACGGGCCGGCCGGAAACCCAGCGCGCGGCGACGGAACGGAATCTCCGCGCGATCGATTGTACCGATTACGCCGCCCTGGTCTGCCGCCCGGCCGGGCAGCAGGGTAGTAGCGCCGGTTTCAAAACCGCGGCGCGCCAGCGGCTCGAACGCGACGGCTGGACCCTCATTGCTAATATCGGCGATCAGGAAAGTGATTTGGTTGGCGGACACGCGGAGCGGACCTTCAAGCTCCCGGCCCCTTTTTATCTTACTGAATGAAGGTTCCCACTCTGTCGTGCCTCTGTGTCCTCGCGGCGTTTTCCGCGCCCACGTTGCGTGCGGCCAGCGCCGCCGCGCCGACGACGCAGGTGCTGCCCGCGGTCGACGTGGTCGCGACACCCATCGTCGCGGATACAACGGTTAATCCCTTCGGGTTTCAGACCACGATCATTGGCCGCGAGCAGATCGAAGCGCTGAATGCGGCGGATGTAGCCGCGGCCTTGCGTCGGACGCCGGGCGTCACGATCGCGCGCTACAATCCCGTCGGTTCGTTCGGTGGCGGCGAGGGCGGGGCGGTGTTTCTGCGCGGACTCGGTTCGAGCCGGCCGGGCGGCGAAATCAAGACGACGATCGACGGGGTGCCGATTGGCAACGGCGTCTTCAATCACCCGCTGCTCGATTTACTGCCGCTCGATCTTGCGTCCGGCGTGGAGGTGTCGCGCCGGGCCGAACCCGTGCTGGCCGGAAACATGTTTGCGTCCGTGAACATGCTCGTACCGCGCGCGCCCGAGTCCGGGCAATTCATCCGCGGCACCACCAGCGCGGGCAGCTTCGGCGCCTTCAGCGAAAAACTGGAAGCGGGTGGGCGCTGGGGACCGGCGGAGATTTACGCGGGGCAAAGTTATCGTCGCGCCGATGGCCACCGGCCGGACGCCGACGGCCGGCTGGCGAACGGGTTGGCGCGTATCGGCTGGCACGTGACGCCCCGGCTCGAGCTGAGTTATCTCGCGCACCGCACGGATAATCGCGCGACGGATCCGGGGCCCGAGCCGGGCGCCGGCATTCCGCCGACCCGCGGCGATGTTTACACAACGGCCGCGTGGCTGCACCTGGCCGGCGCGAACTGGGCGCGCGCGGAAGGCGCGGGCGGACTGAAGGCCTACGTCAGTGACGGCGAGGCCAACTGGTATCGCCGCGGCACGTCAGCGAACGCCGACAGTCTGAACGACTACCGGTTGACCGGGGTGCGCTGGCGCGAATCGCAACATGTGTGGGAGGGCGGAGAAATCGTCGGAGGCGTCGATCTCGACTGGACGCGCGGTGAAACCGTGTCGGTGCCACCTGGCGTGGCGCGACCGCTGTCGTTTGGTCCGGAGAGCTTCCGGCTCGCCTCGGCCTACGTCGGTGCGAATCACACCTGGCGCGCGGCGGATGGTACGCAGGTGACTCCGTCAATTGGCGGGCGCGAATACTGGCACGAGGAGTTTGGTCGCGCGTGGGCGCCGCAGGCGGGGCTCGCGCTCCGCCGCGGTCCCTTGCAGTTGCATGCGGGATTCAGCCGGGCGGTTAATTTTCCCGGGCTCGAAGTGGCGGCATTCTCGACCGTGGCGATTCCGGCGCTGGGACAAACCTGGCGGACGTTGCGCCCCGAGCGGCTCGAGCAGACGGAAGCGGGGATTCGCTATGATCTCGGCGCCGCGACCGCGATCGAATTGACGGTATTTCGCAATCAGGGCCGCGATCGATTCGTGTTCGTGCCGCCGCCCCCCCCGCCGTTTCGATTCATCAATGTGGAGACTTTCCGGACGCAGGGCGCCGAGCTCACGTTTATGACGCGTCCAATCAAGACGCTCTCGCTCTTCGCCGGCGCATCGAAGCTGCAGGCAACGCCGGCGGATTTGCCTTACGCGCCGCGCTGGTCGCTCGTCGGGGGGTTGACCTGGCGGATAATGCCGTCGCTGACGCTGAACGTGGACAGCTCATATGTGTCCGCGCAACGCGCCGGATCCCAGGCGCGGGCGGGTGGCGCGCTCAACACCGAGCGGATCCCGTCGTTCGCGCTCCTGAATGCACGAATTGGATACGCGTTCCAATGGGACGCGGCGCACAGGACGGAGGTTTTCGTGGCGGTCGAGAACGCATTGGATCGGGAGTACCGCTATAGGCCCGGTTACCCCATGCCGGGGATCGGATACACCTTTGGGTTGAGCGCGGGTTGGTGAGCGGTTGGCCGATACGGCATGCACACAGCAGGGCGTCTGCTCGCAGACGCCGTTGTGCATTCCGGAACGGTCATCGCGGCGTCCGCAAGCGGACGCCCTGCAGTGCGAGGAACATTGCGAGCCGAAAACAATGACCATTTGGCAGGGACCGTTTGCCTCCTACGCTACCACCGAAAGAACCGATAGGGATCATCCCACTCTTCGGGCGCGTCGAGGTACAGTCCGGTGGACCAACGCTGCGCGTGCGGCGCGGCCGCTACGGGAGCGCCAAACCGTTCCAACACGGGCGACGGACCTGACACGCCGGCATTCGCGAGCACGCGGGCGAGGGCGTACGCGGCACGACGAAACGTACGTTTGAGATTGCTTTGCTTTCGGTAGTCAAAATGCCACGGCACCAACTGGCAGAATATCACCTGACCGTCTTCGGTGGCGGCGAGCACGCCACTGCCAGTGGGAACAGCGCCGCGGGTGACGAGCGGCAGCATGCGAGGATCGCGATTCATCAGGTCACCGGGCGCGACACCGGCAAACGGGGATTGTAGCGATGGCGGTTCGAAAAACGTCACCAGATGCTCACCAATCGTGATCCGCAGAGCGCGCGGCAACCGGGCATCGGCGCCCGTCTGATCGAGGCCAATTGCCACGATCCGTCCTCCGGCGGCGAGCCAACGCGCGAGCTCGGGTTTTGTCGGCGGACTTTCGGGCGGCCCTCCTGGGCCAAGCACAAGGACGGCGTCACTTGGCGCCGACGCATCGGGCCATGTTTTCACCTGAAGCCCGGCGGCCTCGAGGTGCAATTTCCCCGCGGGTTCGCCGGCATAGAACAACGGTCGCGAAGCTTGCGGCTTCCACGTCGTGACGTAGTCGAGCAGCCGGGCGGCGATCGTATCGCCCATCGACTCCGGCTCCGTGCGGCCACTCACGTCGAGCTGGCAAAACACAACCAGCCCGCGACCCTCGTGGCACTCCAACAGCGCGCTGTATTGCAGCGCAAAGCCGCCATCGACAATCGAGCGGAAATCCCCGCGCGGCGGTTTCTCGATCAGCACGGAGGCGACGTTGCCGCGATTGCCGCAACGCCACAGCCGCGTCACGGGCAAATCACACCACGTGACCGTAGGGCCGTAACGGGGGCGGGTTTCGTAGGACAATCGCGGCGGCAGCAGTGTCGCTTCACCGCGCCAGTCGCGTAGTTGATCCGTGGTGACGCCCGCGAGGGCCGGGTGGTCCGGCAGCCGCGCAAACGCCCGGCGAAGTCCATATTCGGCCACGCGGAACCCGAAGCGCTGCTCCAGCACGGCAGCGGTTTGTTCGAACAGCACGACCTTCAGCCCGTCGCGGACCCGGGTGATGTCGGGCGCGTCTCCCTGTGGCGACAGTGCCTGTTTGCCCACCAGCAGAGCATCGTAGCGGGAGAGATCGGCCTTCGCATCCACCACGTCGACCGAGTCCGCACCGACACCGAGCCGGCGGAGCAGGGCGGTGGTTTCGCCCTTCGGATCGAAGAGCGCGATCTTCGAGGCGATTCGCGGCGCCGGCGCGCGCGCGGCCACGTGCACCACGAACGTATCGGTTTGCGTTTCGCCCTGGCCGAACCGAACCCCCGCCTCGAGCCGGTATTCGCCCGCTGGCAAATCGCGCGGCAACGCGAAACGCAGCGGAATCCGTCGCTGCTCGCCGGGCGGGATTGCCAATTGCGCCCGGCCGCTGATCGTATCCGGCGTCCGCAGCCACCAGGTTGCTTCGCCGCGCACCGGCTCCCGCGAGTTATTGATCACGATGAGCTGCTTTTCGAATGATTCGCCGGCCGTGAACAGGTGGTCCTTGCTCGTGAAGGCACCGGGCTTGCCGGCGAGCCACGCGAGCAACGGCTGGTTGTAGCGGAGCAGGGCCTGCGCCGCCGCCGTCGGCATCCAGTCATCGCGATCGAACGCGAGGTCCATTCGCTCGTAACGGTCGCCGATAAAGTCGGCGCTGAACCCGGGCCGTTGCAGGTTTGCCCAGTCGACGGGAAGTTGCTGCCGCCGCTTGTCGACGCCGGGGCGCAGCTTCCAGTAGTGGCCGAATTCCCAGGGCGACGTGGCCGAAACGCCCCACGTGCGATACGCCGGCCAGTTATCCGCCAGGTAAAGTGCAAAAACCGGATATCGCTCATCGAAGTCACGCGAGCCGACCTCGTGCGGGTAATCCCACCGATGCCAGACCTTGCCGGCTTGGAATTGCTTCGCTTCCCAACGGAGATTCGCCGCCTCGCGCGGGCTGATTTGAAACGCGCGGTCGCCGAGAAACTGCGCGTTCCATTCCGCGAGCGAAAACTGCCATGGGACCGCTGCACTGCCAAAGGCTCGTTCGCCCTGATACCAGCCGCGGTACAGCGTCCAATCCCAGGAGAACGGCGCGCCGTATTCGCACAGAAAGAGCGGCTTCACGCCCGCCGTGGCCCAGTGTTCGAACCAGTCCGACAGCTCCTGCGGTGGGACGAAGTTCGGGTAGAAATTGATCGTGTGCATGGACCCGAGATTTCCCGAGGAGTGATGGTAAATGACACGGCTCGGATCCAGCCGCCGCACGATCGCCTCGGCGCGCAACGCGTGTTTTGCGCTGACTTGGGCGCGGGCGTCGCGTGGATCGTGAGTTCCGTCGATTAGATCCGGATTCATGTCCTCCATGTAGCCGGTGGCATTGTGATTCATCGCGTAGGCGACGACCGAAGGATGGTTCCGGGCGGCGCGCACGTAGAACGCGGCGTGCCGCGCGTAGCCGTTGGCCTCATCGGCGTCGACGGCCTTCCACTCGTAGTGTGAAAAGTGCGGCTGCGACAGCGCCACCAGCATGCCGACGTCGTCGGCCGCACGGAGGATCTCCTCGAAGCCGAGATGCGAGCCCGGCTCGCAGCCGTAGTTGTGCGTATAGACGAAATTGATACCGATGTTCTTCAGCCGCAGGAATGATTCGCGGGCGCGCTCGTAACCGGCGAGTGCCGCGCTCACCTGCGCGTTGTCGAGGGGGACGGCGGACAAGGCGATGCGGCTGCCGTTGAGGATGAAGTCCCGCCCTTCGATCCAGAACTCGCGAAATCCGAAGCGAACATCGGCTGCCGTGTCGCACCGCTGTCCCGTGCTTTCGACGAGCGAGCAGCGCACAACATGCGTCCGCTGCGGGGTGTGCACATCCCACCCGGCGCCGGGGCGCCACGCTTGGGAGAACCGAAACCGGCCGCCGGCGAGATCAGACGCGCTGAACGACAGACTGGAGAACATCGCGATCGCGGCGCCGTTCTCCAGCACTTGCGCCTCGATCGTGTACCGGCGATCAGAGCGCAGCGCGTCGACGCCACAGTCAAAGTTCAGCTCGCCGCGGCGAAAGGAGGGGTCAACTTTGACGTCGCCCAGCCGCGCGCCCAACGGCGTGCTCACCAGAAAGACATCGCCGCACAACCCGCGACGTGCCACGCGGCCTTTCACCTCGCGCGCGGTGTTGGTGTCGGCATGGCTGAGCATCACGTCCTTGAGCGGCAGCGCCAGCACGAGGATGCTCAGCGCGTGCGTCGCGCCGGGCCGGCACCCATCGGTGAGGTCGAGCTCGCCACCAGGAAAACGGATCTCGCCCCGCATTTGGCCGTCGATGAAAACAATCGCCGCGGAATTGACGTAGTCGGCGGCGAGCGCGATCCGGCGGCCGGTCCAGTTTTGCGGAATGGAGATTTCACGCTGGTACCACGCGGCCGTGACGGCGGCGAGTCGTTCGCCCTGCCAGTCGGGATGCGCAAACACCGTCTGGCAGTCCTTCTGCATGTAATCGGTGATCCCGGGCCACGGCCCCGGCACTTTGAAATAGCCCCAACGGGACACCGGCACGTCGCGAGCGTTGGCCGCGGCCGGCTGCCAGCGCCACAGTCCATTGATGCAGATTCGTTCCCGCGTCGGGGTTGTTTCGTGATACGCGCTGCCGAGGTCCCAAGTCGCGCGCACACCGGAGGGCAGGGCGACCGCGCCGTCGGCTTGGGCGCGCGCCGCTCGAACACCCGCACTGAACGAGAAGATTGCAACGGCGGCGAGGCACACCCCGCGCCAGCGGCGCGCTGGTCGCGTCCGGGTCGGCGGGAAGGGGTCTCGCAAGTGAGCGCCGGCGGGAGCGGTTGGCATGGCGGTTCCCGTTCAGTGAGCCGGGGGCGGCCTGCCTTCGCAAGCCGCGGCTGTTCACGCGTCGCGTCGCCCCGACGTCGTCCCGCTCTCGCCCCATCCAGCCGGCCGACCGGCGAGGTTGCTCGACCGGCCACCGGGCCGCGCGGATGTTGGACTACCTCGACTTCACCGCCGCGGCAGGATCCAGATACACGCCCTTCAACGGATGCCGATCGAGCAGATTGCCGTGCCAGCCCTTCACTTCCGGCCGCACGAGATTGTTGCGCGTGTAGAAATATACCGGCGCGATCGGGCTTTCCTCCGCGATGATCTCCTCGAGCCGCTGGTAAATCTCATATCGCCGCGCGTTGTCCGGCGTGCGGTTTGCTTCGGCGAACAGTCGATCATACTCCGCGTTGCGCCAGCGGGTCATGTTGTTGCCGCTGTCGCCGGTCATCAGCTCGAGAAACGTACTCGGGTCGAGGTAATCGCCGACCCACGCGAAGCGCGCGATCTGGAAGTCGCGAGTTACTTCCTCGGGTCGGCCGGAGCTTCGGGCTCGAGTCGCATCGGACGCGAATCCGCCACGGCGGCCTGCGGGGCCTGGCCGTGCAGTTCGGTGAGGCGGCGCTCGATGTCCGTCATCTTCGTCACCAGCTGCTCCTCGATCTTCTTGCGGTCGCTGCTGTTGACGATGCTCATGCTCGTCGCGTCCTTGATCACGTTGGCCGGAAGCGTGAGCAAACGCGTGATGAGCCCCTGATCCTTGAAGGAACTCAGGTAGAGTGCGGTGATTTCGTGGGACAGTTTGAGCGCGTCCTGCGCGACCGCCTGGGTCTGCTGGAGGTTGTTGTTCAGCTGCTGGTTTTTCGCCAGTTCCGCGGTCAGGACGGTGCCGACTTGATCGGAGATCCGCTGGCTATACTGCGCCAGCGACTCGCGGGTGAGGTTTTGATCGCGCGCCATCTCCGCCAGGATCGGCTGGATCCGCTCGGTCATGCGGCTGGACACCTTGTCGACCTGCTCGTTCTGCATCTTTTCCGCCTCTGCGGGGGACTTGGGCAGCGGGTTGTAGGGCTGGAGCTTTTTGGCAATTGCGGACGCGAGCGCATCCATGCGTTCGGTGTTCAGCCGCTCCACTTCCTCGTCGGTGCGGAAGAGATCCGACTCCCTTTTCGTAATCGCATCCTTCAACAACTTGTTGGTGGCTTCGATTTGCCGGCGGTTGTCCTCGGACATCTCCTTCAGCCGATCATTCTGTTCGCGCAGCGGAATCAATTCCGTCTGCTGTTTGACGCCCATCTCGCTGACGGTCTGCTGGTGCAGCCAGAAAGCTCCGCCGATGACGAGCAATGCGGTCAGGATGACAGCAGGAATTTGTTCTGTGAATTTTTGCCACATAGACGTGGAGGTTTCGTTGGGTGGAGGCAGGTTATCCATGGAAGACAGGGAATTGCAACGTCGCGCTGGCGGCGGGTTTTGCAGTTGTTTTTCCGAACCCGCGCCGCACGTTGGCCCGATGAGTTTGAACCGGAGCGAGCAGCGGATTTTTGACTATTTGCAGGGGCACCCTGACGAGCGACATTACTGGATAAACAAAGTTCAAACTGTTTGTGGCCGGGCTGAAAATGATTCCGCCGCGGTGGGCCGGTTGGAGTCGGAACTATGGCGGTATTATGAAGAACGGAGTGCGGTAGCCAATCCGTTCAAAGAGGCGGCCCGGGTGGAGGGACTGAAGCGGACGAGCATGAAAAACCTGGCCGAGTTGCTGGTGCGACTTTGGGTCGAGCCAAAGCCCCGGAAAAAGGAGCCGACCAGAGAAAGCGGCTGAAAGACGGTGAATTTGGAGAACGAATACACCACAAAAACGCGCTCCACGAACCACAAGCGCGGCCGGGGATTTTTCAGAGCGAAAAAGTGCAAACTGCACTGGAACCGGAAGCCCTTCTGGGTGACTTTAACTGCGTCGATTTTCTCCTCCGCTTAGCGGTGGAGAATTGGGGTAAGTAAGAAAGCAATGGGCGGGCCGCTTAGGGGTAGGCGGCCCGCCCTCTTTCTTAAACGCGTTGCAACGCGTGACGCGCGCTCAAATCTGCTCGCCCTTGGCAGCGTTGCGCTGTTCGTGAAAATCGTGCGGCGTGAACGTCGGCGTGACATAACCCGCACGAATGACGAAATCACCGAACCGCTCGCCGTTCAGCCGCTCCTGCGCGTAGCGCCGGATGATCGGACCAAGCATCGGCACCAGTTCGGCCGTCGCCACCGACGCCTTGTAGAGGACGTTGAAACGCGAACCGTTGAACGCGGCGCCGAGATACACGTTGTATTTGCCCGGGGCCCTGCCCACCAGGCCGATCTCGGCGAGCGACGGCCGGCCGCATCCGTTCGGGCAGCCGGTGATCCGGAGCGAAATCGCGTCGTTCCGCAAACCGGCCGCTTCGACTTCGGTCTCGAGGAGCCGGACCAGTTCGGGCAGGTAACGCTCGCTTTCCGCCAGCGCGAGCCCGCAGGTGGGCAGCGCGACGCAGGACATGGAATTCAGCTTCAGGCCCGTGGCGTTGTTCGCCGTATCCAGCTTGTACTGACGCAGCAACGCCTCGATCCGCGGCCGCTCCGCGGGCGTGATGTTGGCGATGATCAGATTCTGGTTCGGGGTCAGCCGCAGGTCGCCCTGGTGCACGCGCGCGATTTCGCGCAACCCCGACTTCAGTTTGTAGTCGGCGGTGTCCTTCACGCGGCCGCTCTGGATGAAGAGGGTGAAATGCGCGTTGCCATTGTCGCCCTGCGTCCAGCCATAACGGTCGCCCGTGTGCGTGAACTCGAATCGCCGGGGCGTTTGGAGTTTGTAGCCGAGCCGCCGCTCCACCTCGCCGCGGAACCAGCTGAGCCCGCGATTCTCAATCGTGTACTTGAGCCGCGCGAACTTCCGGTCGACGCGATCGCCGTAGTCGCGCTGCACCGTGACGACCTTTTCCGCGACGTCGATCACCTGGTCGACGGTGCAGAAGCCCATGACGTCGGCCAGCCGCGGAAACGTCTCGAGCTGGTTGTGCGACATGCCGAGCCCGCCGCCAACGGTGACGTTGCAGCCGACGAGTTTCTTCCCGCTCTCGTCCGCGATCGCGATGAATCCGAGATCGTGGGCATAGATGTCGACGTCGTTGCTGGGCGGCACCGCAAACACGATCTTGAATTTCCGGGGCAGGTAACTGCGGCCGTAGATTGGTTCGTCCTCGGGTTCACCCCCGTCGACGAGTTCATCGGCGACCCAGAGTTCGTGATACGCGCGGGTCCGCGGCAGCAGGTGATCGCTGACGGCCTTCATGATTGGCCAGACCTGCTGGTGCAGCGTGGACTCCTCGGGATTCGGGTTGCACATCACGCCGCGGTTGATGTCGCCGCAGGCGCCGCGGGTGTTGAAGTGCGCGGCGAGGTTGATCTGTTGGACGAGCGGCCGGAGATTGCTCTTCAGAATGCCGTGCAATTGGAACGACTGCCGCGTGGTGATCTTCAGCGTGCCGTTCGCATGCGAGTCGGCCAGCTGGTCGAGCGCCAGCCACTGCGCGGGCTGGCAGACGCCGCCGGGCACCCGCACGCGGGCCATGAAGATGAAGGCTTTTTCCTTCCCCTCCTTGCGCCGCTGGTTGCGCACGTCGCGGTCGTCCTGCTGGTAAACGCCGTGGAACTTCATCAGCTGGTTGCTATCGTCCGACACGGCGCCGGTGCTGGAATCGGCGAGTTCGCGCCGAATATTTCCGCGGAGCCAGTTGCTCTCCACTTTTAGCTGCTCGTTTTTGTGCAGCGGCTTTTCAGGAATCGGGGATTTGTCGACGGGAAGGCTCATGCGGAAAACGGCGAAGGTTGGAAGCCCGGGCTGAAGCCCGGAGGGATGGAAGAAAGGGAAGTTTCGGACGTGAAACTCGACGTGGAATCAGAACGCGACGAAACGTTCAATCGCGCATCGCGGAGCGCGGTGGCGAGGGTGTCCACCACGAATGGGTGAGTGCCGACCAATTCGGTAAAGTGGCACCGGAGCGGCGGCGACGCCAGCCGGTCTTCCGCGGCACGCGCGACTTGCGCGAGATCGCCGCGCGGTCCGGCGTGGCGCCCGGGGGCGAGGAACAGCGGCGCGACGACGATTTCGCCGCGATCGAAACCGCGGACGCCGAGTTGGTCGGCGAGCAGCGGCTGGTTGTGGGCATACTCGGTGCCTTCAAGCGAGGCGGCGGCGAGCGGCCCGATTTCGGGGCCAAGTTCGCGCCGCACTGCCGCGGCAATTTCGCTGCGCAGGGTGGCAGAGGCGGGCGAGGGGCCGCCGTGATCGACAACGATGACGGGCGGCGCGTGCAGTCCGCGTGCCCCGATGACGTCGCGAATGCGTGACGCCACGACGCGCACGAGCGTTTCGTCACCGGCGATTCCCCCGGTGAACGAAAAGTCGAATCCGCCGATCTTACGCTGGAGATTCTCCAGATCCTCGCGCAACGCCGAGCCAATCGCGCCCTGCGCACTGACGAAGAAAGGCACGAACAGGAATTCACGTTCGCCGGCCGCGATCATCGCGCGCACCCATGGAGCCAGCGTCCATGCGCGACCATCCGGTTGGAGGGGCACCTCCGCGACGCTCCCGGGAGACGCGCTGCCGGCAAACGCGAGCGACCGGATGCGATTGCTGTGTTTCCAGGAGACCGCATGCACGACGGCGCCAGTTCGCTCTGCGAGCGCGGCGGCGACAGCGCGGACGTTGCGATGGGCGGCGGGTTCCAGGGAACCGTTATCGACGAGGGCGACAATCATCAGGCAAATGAAGCGGCGGTGACTTCCACCCGGTGAGATTGGGAGTGGAGTGGTTGCGCCGCGGCGGTTTCGGCGGCGGCGAGGGGCGGAAAAACTTCGGGACGCGACCTGGCGGCGCGGGCAAACCATTCGAGTTTCCCGGACAGAGCGGCGACTTTGCCGATGACCACGATGGCCGGTGCGCCGAAGCCCGCGTGCTCCGACTCGAGCGCGATGCGGCCAACGTCGGAAATGAAATGGCGGTGATTACCGGTCGTGGCGGATTGGATCACCGCCGCCGGCGTCGCGGGATCGAGACCGCCCGCCTGCAACCGACGCGTGATGGACTCGAGATTCTTCATGCCCATGTACACGCACAACGTCGCCTGCAGCGATCCGTAGTCCTCCCAGCGGATCGACGTATCCGGTTTGTTGGGATCCTCATGACCGGTCAGGAACACGACGGCGGAACTGTGGGCGCGGTGGGTAAGGGGAATGCCGGCGTAGGCCGCCGCGGCCAGAGCTGAGGTGACGCCGGGTACGATTTCGAAGCGGATACCGGCAGCGGCGAGTGCCTCCGCTTCCTCACCGCCCCGACCAAAGATGAACGGATCGCCGCCTTTGAGCCGGACCACAGTTTTTCCGGCGCGCGCGAATGCGATTAACGTGCCTTCGATATCGCGCTGCGGGCAGCAGAAGCCGCCGCCCTTTTTCCCGACGAACACGCGCTCCGCGTCAGGTGAGGCCAAGGCCATGATTTCGGGTGCGACGAGATAATCGTGCACGATCGCGTCTGCTTCACGGACAAGGCGGTGCGCCTTCAGTGTCAGCAGTTCCGGATCACCGGGGCCCGCGCCGACGAGGTAAACGGTGCCGGTCATCGGGCACCTCCGTGAAACGAAGGATGGGAGACCATCACAGCCGGTCTCAGGACGTCGTGCGCGAGACCGACGCGGCGTTTCGCGCGAGCCGAAGCGGCCATCGGAAGGTTTGTGGAAGGGGAGCTTCTCATCGCGACGGCATCAGCAAGCCAAGGGCCACGTTGACGAAACGGGTGAGTTGGCTCAATCATGACATCTTTAGTAAATATGACGCCTTTTAAACTTTACCGGGTCTGTGAGTCGCGCAAGCATTCTCGGTGTCATGTTCGCAAATTCGCCATCGCATCGAGCAACCGGGAGCTCCTCAAGCACATCCCTGCGATTTCTTGAGGCTGTCGCCGCTCGAGTTGGATTCGCACCCGCTCGGCGAACGGGTGCAGATCGCTGTAGTCCAAGACTAAACGAGACTTTCCCGCTGATCAATTTTTGACCTGTCCCTTTTACGACCACCATGACCATTTTTGACCTGTCCCTTTCAAACGCCGAGTTGCGTGGGAAATTACCGCTCGAAATTGTCCGCTGGGCACTAGCCCAGTCTCGTGGCCGGGCAATTGTCTCGACCAATTTCCGGCCCTACGAAGCCGCTATCCTTCATGTCGCCATGCAGGTCCAGCCCGACATTCCGGTTCTCTGGGTCGACCATGGCTACAATCGTCCGGCCACCTACATGCACGCGGAGGAGCTTCGCGCCCGGCTGAAGCTCAACCTCAAACCTTACTTGCCTCGGATGACACCGGCCCACCGCGACGCGATTCACGGTCCCGTGCCGACCACGGACGACGAGGCCGGGCTGAAGCAGTTCAGCGCGATTATGAAGCTCGAACCGTTTCAGCGCGGCATGAAGGAGCTGGCGCCCACCGTTTGGATCACGGGCCTGCGCAAAGTTCAAAATCCGAATCGCGCCGGGCTCGACATCCTGACCCGCGACGAAAACTTCGGCGCGTTGAAGGTCAGCCCGTTCTTCTACTTCGATGACGAGCAGATCGAGGCCTACCTCGCGGAGCACCAGCTGCCGAACGAGTGGGACTATTTCGATCCGGCGAAGGCCGACGAAAAACGCGAGTGCGGGCTGCACGCCGCGTGGGGACGCGACGCCGTCGCGGCCGAAACCGAGGCGCGCTGATTTCCGCCAGTATGACGAGCTACCATCTCGACCATCTTCAGCATCTCGAAACCGAGGCGATTCACATCATGCGCGAGGTCGCCGGTGAATTCGAGCGGCCCGCGCTGCTCTTCTCCGGCGGCAAGGATTCGATCTGCCTGCTGCGGCTCGCCGAAAAGGCGTTTCGGCCGTCGGATATTCCAATGCCGCTGCTGAACGTGGACACCGGCCACCATTTTCCGGAGTTGAACGATTTTCGCGACCGGCGCGCGAAGCAGCTCGGCGCCCGACTGATTGTACGCACGGTCGAGGACGCGATCGCGAAGGGGATTGCGCAGCCCTCGCCTGGCGAGATCAGCCGCAACCGCTTGCAGATTCCGACGCTGCTCGCCGCGATCGAGGAGTTCCGATTCGACTGCTGCATCGGTGGCGCGCGCCGCGACGAGGAGAAGGCCCGCGCCAAGGAGCGGTTCTTCAGCTTTCGCGACTCTTTCGGCCAGTGGGACCCGAAGAATCAACGCCCGGAGATTTGGAACATCTACAACGGCCGGCTCAATCCGGGCGAAAACATGCGCGTGTTTCCGCTCAGCAACTGGACCGAGATGGACGTGTGGCAATACATCCGGCGCGAGCGGCTGGAGGTCCCGAGTATCTATTTCAGCCATACACGCAAGTGTGTCCGGCGCGGCGGCCAGTGGCTGCCGGCAAACCACCTCGTGCCGCCGAAGCCGACCGAGCAGGTCCGTGACGTGGTCGTGCGCGTACGCACGATCGGTGACATCATCAGCACCGGCTGCGTCGAGTCTCCCGCCACCTCCATCGACGACATCATCGCCGAAATCGCGGCCGCCCGCGTCACCGAGCGCGGCTCCCGCGCCGACGACAAAGCCTCTGAAGCTGCGATGGAAGATCGCAAGAAGGCGGGGTATTTTTGAAGTGAAAGGGAAGGTGAAAGTGAAGGTGGAAGGGAGTGAGGGAATCAGGGCCAAATCCATCCCACTTCGGCCCCGCACTTCGCTTGTTACCACAAACTTTTCCCTCACTCCCTCACTCCCTCACTCCCTCCGTGTTCCTGACTGACCTCCACTTTCACCTTCACCTTCACTTTCACTTTCACTCTCACTTTCACTTTTCACTCCCTCTCCGTGTTTACTGAAGAAGTCATGCCTCCGCCCACGCTCGTGAACGTTCCGGTCGACATTCTCCGCTTCAACACCTGCGGCAGCGTCGATGACGGCAAATCCACCCTCATCGGCCGCCTGCTCTACGATTCGAAGTCGCTGATGGAGGATCAAATCGAGGCGCTGGAGCGCTCCGCGGACATCACCGGCGGCGGCCAGATCAATCTCGCCGACCTGACCGATGGCCTCCGCGCCGAGCGCGAGCAGGGCATCACGATTGACGTCGCGTATCGCTACTTCGCGACGCCGCGGCGCAAGTTCATCATCGCGGACACGCCGGGCCACGTTCAATACACCCGCAACATGGTGACGGGCGCGTCGACCGCGAACCTGTCGATCATCCTCGTCGATGCGCGCACCGGCGTGATCGAGCAGAGCCGCCGCCACACCGCGATCGCTTCGCTGCTGCGAATTCCGCATCTCGTGGTCGCGGTGAACAAGATGGACCTCGTCGGCTGGAGCGAGGAGCGGTTCTTCGAGATTCGCGCCCAGTTCGAGGAGTTCCTGCCGCGACTCGACATCAAGGACGTGAAGTTCATTCCGCTCAGCGCGCTGAACGGCGACAACGTCGTCGATCCATCGCCGCACACGCCGTGGTATTCCGGACCGACGTTGCTCGGGCACTTGGAGACGGTCCACATCGCGAGCGATTGGAATTTGCAGGGCTTCCGCCTGCCGGTGCAGTGGGTCAACCGGCCGAACAATCCGGCGGATCCGGCGCTGCACGACTTCCGTGGCTTCAGCGGCCAGATCGCGGGTGGCATTGTCCGCGAGGGCCAGAAGGTCCTTGCGCTGCCCGCCGGCATCGTGACGACGGTGAAACAAATCTGGACCTATGACGGCATGGTCGGCGAGGCGTTCTGCCCGCAATCCGTGACGCTCGTGCTCGAACACGACATCGATGTCAGCCGCGGCAGCATGATCATAGGGCTCGAGCAACGGCCGGGCTACAGCAGCGATTTGCAGGCGGAGGTTTGCTGGATGCACACGCGTCCGCTCCAGCCGGGACGGAAATATTTCCTGAAGCACACCACGCACACGGTGCAGGTCGTCGTATCCGAACTCGTCACCAAGCTCAACATGGCGACGCTCGAGACCGAGGCCGGCCCGGCGGAACTCGCCGTGAACGACATCGGTGAAATCCGGCTGCGCACCGCCAAGCCGCTGGTATTCGATGGCTATGGCACCAACCGGCTGACCGGTTCGTTCATCCTGATCGAGCAGGGCACCAACGCGACGGTCGCGGCCGGCATGCTGAGGCCGCCGCGCGAGATCGTGAAATCCGAAAATGGAGATTATGTGATCTAGGTTTTCGCTGCTGCGAAAACCTGGAATAAGGAATTTCCAGGTAACGCCGCTTTGTTCTCACTCGCAGCATTCAGTCAACGCTTTTTGCCCAATCCACGCCGGGAAATTCCTATGAAAATCTCCGTTCAAGTCGATTACGCCTGCCGGGTCATGGCGGAGCTGGCGCGGCTGCATGGCTCGGGCGAGCTGGCGCAAATCGAGCACCTCGCGCAAACGGAGGCGGTGCCGGCGAATTTCCTCGCCCAGATTCTCGGCAAGCTTCGTAACCACGGACTCATTACGAGCCGCCGCGGCAACCAGGGCGGCTATACGCTGGCGCGACATCCGGACGAGATCTCGCTGCATGACATCCTGATCGCGGTCGAAGGCCAGTGTCTCCAGCTCAGCGGCAACTTCGACGGGCGCAGTGGCCGCCGGGTCAAGCAGGTCTGGGACGAAATCAGCAAGCAGCTGGTCGAGAAAACCAAGAGTTACACCCTGAACCAGCTCTGCACGAAGACGCCGGCGGAGATGTATTATATCTAACCGGGAGAGGAGCGCGTTTTCCTGGGAGCGCGGGCATCTTGCCCGCAATGGCTTCGCTGAATTGCGCGAAATGTCAGCGGCAAATGTTGCGGGCGAGATGCCCGCGCTCCCGGGAAAATCAGTACACGTCCCTCGCGTAACGCTTCGCCGTTTTTCTTTTCCCGGTTAGCCGGTGCCGTGCCAGCGGGCCGGGGTTTGCGTCCGCGGCCGCGGCAACGTTTTTCTCACTTCGATGAACGCAGTTCATTCGTTCGGCGCCCCCGCGCCGGGAACAAAAAAGGCGCCGGGGTGTCCGGCGCCTCGCGTTCGCTGCCCTCGCGCGTCTTTCCGCGCGCCGGCGACGATTCAATAATTGTACTCGGTCTGAAGCCAGAATCGCTTCGTGTCGAAGAACGGCGCCCTGCCGTCGTATACCGCGGCCTTCGCCAGCAGCGTCCAGGACTTGCCGATTTTGTGTGCGAGCTGCACGTTCCATTCGCTGCCGTAGTCGAGCGAGCCGAAGTCGGAGTGGAAACGATGATACACGACTTTCGCCGGGTAACTTCCGGCGATGTTCATGCCAACGGATCCGTACACGTCGCGCAGTCCGCGCGCGGGCGTGGCGGTGAAAACGTCGGCCCAGCCGTTGAACGCGTGCAGCGTCGCGAGCGGTGTGGCGAAGCCCTTGCGCCCGCCGTCGCTCCCCAGCACCTCGTAGCCGCCGCCGAAATCGAATGGCGCGACCGCGCCGCCGAGTTCCGCCAGATAATACTCCGCCCGGTAGTTGAGCGGATTCCTGCCCGCATCACGCTGCGTCGCCGCCTCCGCGCGGTAGGTGAGCTTGAACTCCTTCGTCAACGGCGTGGATCCGGTGAAGCTCGCGCCGTAGGTGTCGGACGAATTCGCCGGCGAGTTCTTGAAATCGAGCAGGTAGGCGTAACCGGTCAGCGTCCCATGGGGGATGCCGCGGTACGCGATGTTCGCCAGGTGCGAATCGGAATCGAAATCCGGCTGCGGCGCCTTGTTGCCGAACACGCGGCTGACGCGGGACACATAGCCATACAGCGCGCTCAGTTCCTTCACCGGCCTGGTGGTGAGTGTGGCCGCGTCGAAGGTCTGCGCATTCTGCCGCCAGCCGACGTCGCCCACGAAACGCGCCGTGTCGAGCACGATTCGCTGCCGGCCGGCCTTGAGCGTTGTATCCGAAAAGGAATAACCCAGCCACGCCTGGTTGATCCCGGTGGCGGTGGGATCCGCGATCGCGGTCCGACCGGCGCCACCCGGATTGGTGCCGGCGGCGTTGTAGTCGTCCGGATGCAGCGCGGCGACATTCTCGGCCTCGATCATGCCCTGCACGCCCTCGACGGGCGCGGTGGTGAAGCCGAAGCGCGTGCGCAAGGTGAGGGCATCCGACTCATGCAGATTGGCCTGATCCGCATGTTCCCAGCGGGCGCGGGCGTTCAGGCTGAATTTTCCTTTCGCGAAGGCGTCGTCGAGAGACCTGGCCACGGGTTGGTCGGCCGCGGAGGCGAGTGAGCCGCTGGCGATGAGCGCAAAGCAGGCGAGGAGATTACGGGCATGCAGGTGGTTCATGGGCAAAAAATTCGCCGTCCGACTCACCGCGGTGCGCGTGGATCTAGAGGCGAAAAATTGAAAGTGCAATCCATCAGGGTCACACGATAAGGCATGGGGCCGCGCCGCGCCTTGATGTGGATCAAGGTGTTCGGTGTGCATCGGCGGCGGAATTGTCATCACGACAATGCCTCCGTTTAGCCGCTGCTGTGCCATCGCGCGCGGCTGGCGCAATTACTGCTCTGCGAACATTTCATCAAGCGAATGAGTCACGTTCATCCATGAAGCCGACGCTCGACAGCCGTCAGCTCCACGCCTTTGCCGCGCTCGCGCGGCGCGGCAGCTTCACGCTCGCAGCCAAGGATTTGTTTCTCACCCAATCGGCGGTGAGCCACGCGATCAAAGCGCTGGAGGAGGATGTGGGCTGCCGGTTGCTCGACCGCGTGGGCCGCCGGGTCCTGCTCACCCAGGCTGGTGAACAGTTCCTGCGTCACACGGAAAAAATCCTCCGCGAGATGGAATCGGCGCGGGCCGGGCTGGAAAACCTCACGAAGTGGGGCCACGGCCGGCTGCGCGTGGGCGCCAGTACCACCGCGTGCCAGCATATCCTGCCGACCGTGCTGCGCGAATTTCGCCAGAGTTATCCCAAGTGTGTCATACGGATCGAACCGGGCGACCACGGGCAGCAACTCGATCTGTTGCGGGGTGGCCACATCGACCTGGCCATCGTGCTCGAGCCGCCGGGGCAGAACCTGGCCGAGTTCACTTTCGTGCCGCTGTTCCAGGACGAACTCCGTTTCGTCGTGGCGCCGCAGCACGCGTGGGCGAAATCCGGCCGCGTGCCGCGCGAGGCGATCGAGGCGGAGACGCTCGTGCTCTACAACAAGTCCAGCCAGACCTTCCGGCTCGTGAACGAATATTTCCGCGAGGAAAAGATCGCGCTGAGCAACGTCATCGAACTCGGCAGCATGGAGGCGATCAAGGAACTGGTGAAGATCGGCATCGGCGCCGGCGTCCTCGCTGTCTGGATTGCGCGGAACGAATTGGAGACCGGTTCGCTGGTATCATTGCCGCTGGGACCACGAAAGCTGCGGCGGCGCTGGGGCGTCGCGCACCTGAAAGGCCGGCGGCTCGCTCTCGGCGAGGAGACCTTTGTCAGCTTGTGCGTTTCGGCCTGCGAACTTCTCGGCCTCAAGTCCCCGCATGCCGCCGCGTAGCCCGGTCCGGCTCAGATCTCCCAGTCGTGATCGTGCGGGGGCGCGCCGATGTTTTCCACCATCGCCTCTTTTTTCCGCCGCGAGCGCACCACGAGGTTCTCGCCCTTGAAGTACGTCACGGAGTGATCGGGAATCGATTTCATCAGCCACACGTTGGAGCCGATGATGGAGTGCGCGCCAACGCGCGTGTCGCCGCCGAGGATCGTCGCGTGCGCGTAGATCGTGACGTGATCGCCGATGTCGGGATGCCGCTTCACGCCCTTGATTGGCACGCCGTCGTCGTCGACCTCAAACGATTTCGCGCCCAGAGTGACGCCCTGGTACAATTTGACGTGCGCGCCAACGGTCGCGGTTTCGCCGATTACCACGCCGGTGCCGTGATCGATAAAGAAATGCGCGCCAAGCTGCGCGCCGGGATGAATGTCGCAGCCGGTCCGCTCGTGCGCGTACTCGGTCAGCATGCGCGGCAGCAGCGGCACCCCCAGGTGATAGAGCACGTGCGCGAGCCGTTGCAGCGAAATGACGAGCACGCACGGATAGGCGAGGATGATTTCCTCGATGCTGCGCGCAGCGGGATCTCCTTGGTACGCGGCCGCGACGTCGGTCTTGATTAGTTTCCGCAGCTCCGGGAATTGCGCGAGCAGCGTGGTCGTCAGTTCGCGTGCACGTTCGCCCGGCGAAGGCGTCGCGCCGAAGCGCAGGCACTTCTCGATCTCCGCAGCCATCCGGCGATCGATCTTCACGAGCAACCGCTCGACGTGCGCCGGCAGGTCGCGTTCGGTCAGTCCCGATTCCTCGAAAAATCCCGGAAACAGCAGGTGCATGCACTCGGTCGCGAGCTGGTTGACCGACGCCTGCGAGGGAAGATTGCTGCCGTCGAGGTGGTTGATGCCACCGTCGCTGCGGTAGGAGCTGAGGAGTGCCTGCTTGATGGCGGCGAGATGCATGGGCGGCGCAACCGAGCGGTGAACACGATTGGCCGCGGGCACGCGAGCATGAATCGCGGGTCAATCAGCGCAGCGGCACCCCCGTGCGGCCGGCACAAAAAGTTCGTGCCGGGGCGCACGGTGTTGTGCGCGACGCGGAATTTTCTTCGTCCGCTCAAGTCTGTCATCGACAAAGCGCCAACCAGTTGCTCAGTGTTTCGCCACAAGATATCCACACCCTGATGGAAAACCTGCGCGGGGCCCACGCCCCAATCTCGCGGATCAAGGTTGCCGGGAAAGTTAAGACCTTCGTGCTCGACACGAATGTGCTCCTGCACGACCCGCAATCGATCTTCAAATTCGAGGAGAACAACCTCGCCATACCGGTGGAGGTCCTCGAGGAGCTTGATTCGATCAAGGGGGAGCAGTCGACCGAACGCGGCCGCAATGCGCGGCGCGTGCACCGCATCCTGCAGGAACTTCTGCCCGATGCGCGCGCGATGCACGAGGGCGTCGAACTCGACAACGGCGGTACGCTTTCGATCATCATCAATCCGTATCTCACGGACGTTAGCCGCCGCTCGCCGGCGATGGATCGGTTGCGCGCGATCCTGCCCGATCTTTCCAAGAAGGATAACCGGATTATCGCGGCCGCGTTGTTCGTGCAGGAACGTTTTCCGCCGCCGACCATTCTCGTCACCAAGGACGTGAACGTGCAGCTGAAGGCGCGCGCGATGGGGCTCGAGTCGCAGGACTATCTCAACGACAAGGTTCCGGAGGATGTCGACGAGGCGAGCTACCGCGAGATCGCGGTCAACATTTACGAGCTGCAGCGGTTTTGTTCGGAAGGTTCGTTCGAACTCGACCGCGCGGTCGCGAAGCCGCTCTACCTCAACGAATACGTCCTGCTGCGGTCGGACGAGGGCAAGACAATGCCGGCGCGTTTCTACGGCGACGGCGTGGTGCGGCGGCTGAAGATTCCGGATTACGTGAAGGCGCCGGGGGGAATCCCGATTCGCGCGCGGAATCTCGAGCAGCAGTTCTTCATGGACGCGTTGCTCGACGACACGGTCCACATGTTGACGTGTTTCGGCAAGGCCGGCACGGGCAAGACGCTGCTCTCCACCGCGTGCGCGTTGTATCAGACTTACGAGGACAGCTCGCGATACGACGGTGTTTCCATCTCCCGGCCGGTGATCGCGCTCGGCAAGGACATCGGCTTCCTGCCCGGCTCGCTCGAGGAGAAAATGAAGCCGTGGCTGCAGCCCTACCACGACGCCCTCGAGGTGCTGATTCCGTCGAAGCCGCCGAAGGAACCGCAGTTTGCGTCGAAGAAAGTCTCGAAGAAGAAGCACAAGAAGCGCGACGACCAGATGTACACGTCGATGACTTCGATCCAGCCGAACCACGCCAGCCAGAACAACGGTCATGGCAACGGCGGGCTGGTGAAGCCCTACGAACGGCTGCTGAAGAGCGGGCTCGTGGAGATCGAGGCGCTCGCGTTCATTCGTGGCCGCTCGATTGCGCGACGGTTCTTCATCCTCGACGAGGCGCAGCAGCTGACGCCGCACGAGGTGAAGACGGTGATCACGCGGATCAGCGAAGGCTCGAAAATCGTGCTCATTGGCGATCCGGCGCAAATCGACAACCCCTACGTCGACTCGCGCAGCAACGGCCTCGTGTATTGTTTCAACCGGATGAAGGGCCAGGCAATCGCGGCGCACGTGAAACTCACGAAAGGCGAACGCTCACGGCTCGCCGAGCTCGCGGCGGATCTGCTGTAGCAGGGGAGCAGGTCTTCGCTGGGAGCGCGACCGCCCCCGGTCGCCTCGGTCCCACTGTCGTAGCAGCCGAGGTGACGAGGCTGGGATTTTCTAATCCCAGAGGTGGTCAGACCTGCGTCGGCTGCCAGCCGGCTGAGCGGGCGTCCCCGTCTTCAATGCTCGAGTGGCTGCGGCTTCCCGCCGCAGATGGTATCGAAAGTTCGCTCGAATGTCCCTGCGGCAGGATGCCGCAGCCACTCCGGACAAGTCGTTTTATCGGCCGGATGATCCGTCGCGGCCGCGTAGTCCGATTCTTCTTTACCAGACCAGCTCAGAGCTCCCAGGAATCATACTTCGATTCGCTTGCCGAGGAGACTTGCGCGACCGCTGCGGAGCGCGGCGAATTCCATCGCGCCGGCGAACAACCCGGTGAAGAGCAGATCGCTGACGAACGTGTTCCGGAAGAAGAAGAGCGTGGGCGGAAACTCCGGCCGGCCGACTGTCATCGCCTGCCACCAGCCCGCCGCCGTTTTCACGTAATAGGGATCACGAATCCATGCGTCGGTGTTCGTCGCGAGGTAGAACAACACCGCCCCACCCATCGCGCCGCCGAGCAGGCTCAGCCAGCTCTTGTGCTGCGCCACAAACCGCCCGAGCGGAATTGCCGCGGCGAAACACACGGCCCGGACTAGCACGCTCGGCCACGTCCAGCTCTCGTGGTAAACGGCCGCATAATGGTAATCGAGGTACAGGTCCGACAGGACGAGCGCGGCGAACGGCACGAGCCACATCCGTTTGTCCCGGAAATACACGGCGCCGCAAAACGTCAGCGCCATCAACGGGGCGAAATTGGCGAGCGCCGGTACGTGTACGGCGGCAACGCGCCAGCCGGCTGCGAGTACGAGGAGGGCAAGAGCGAGAGGCATGGAGGCTACTGTGGAGGTAAAGTCGCGGGTGACAAGCATGCGCGTGGGCCTACTGTTCGGCTTCACGGGCGAGCAGCCAGAGCAGATCGGAGAGCCGGTTGACGAACTGGCGCAACTCGGGCCGCACGCTTCGGCCATGCGATGGCAGCAAACTGAGCTGCCGCTCCGCGCGTCGTGCCGTGGTTCGCGCGAGGTCGAAGGCGGCGGCGCGCGCATTTGCGCCCGGCGTTGCCCAGCCGTCGAACTTCAAGCCGCGCGCTTCCAATGCCGCCACCGCATCGTCGAGCCGTTGCACATCGGCCGCGGCCATTTTCGCAAACTTCGACTTCGCGAACCGCTCGATGTCGGCCTCCGCGCATGCCAGCTCGCCCATCAGAGCGACAAGATTCTGCTGCACGGTCGTCAGGAGCGCGTGCGTGCGCGTGCCAGGTTCGTTCCCGCCCAGCAGCGGCTTCACCGCGCCAATCGCCACGTTGAGCTCGTCGAACGCGCCAACCGCTTCGATTTGCGGGTGAGCCTTCGGCACGCGTTGCCCGTAAAGCAGGCTCGTCGTGCCGTCGTCACCCGTGCGCGTTGCGATGGAGCGGGACATGGGTGGAAGACGGGAAGACGGGGAAGACGCGGAAGACGGGGAGAAAACGGCAAAAAGAGGAAACAGCAAAAAGAAGAAACGGCAGAAGCGAAGACGGGAAGAACTGGGAGACGCGGAAAACTCGGAAGAGGCGGCAAAAGCCAAACGGCAAAAAGAAGAAACGGCAGAAAGAAGAAACCCAGTCGGAAATTGCAGGCCTTGGTCCCTTAGTCCCTTAGTCCTTTTCACGCGATTTTCCGGGCGGCGAGCTGGGCGCGGAGGCAGAGCTCGGCGGCTTTGAAGGCGTGGGCCTGCGTCATCGCTTTCTCGGTACGATTCAGACAATCGAGGATCAATTCGCCGAAGAAACGGAAGCCGACCTTGCCGGCGACATTCAAGTAACGCTCGCCCTTGTGATCGACGATGTAGACGTTGTCGCCTGTCTTGTCCCTCGCCACGTCCAGATATTTTCGCAGCTCGATGTACCCGTCGGTGCCGAGGATGACGGTGCGGCCGTCGCCCCACGTCGCCAGCCCGTCCGGAGTGAACCAGTCGACGCGGATGTAATTCGAGGTGCCGTTGTCACCGAGCAGCGACGCTTCGCCGAAATCCTCGAACTCGGGCTTGTCGGGGTTGGCGAAATTTCCCACCGCCGCCTGGGTCACCGTCGCGTCCGTCGCGCCCGTGTAGGTGAGAAACTGCTCGAACTGGTGGCTGCCGATGTCGCAGAGGATCCCGCCGAACTTCGCCTTCTCGAAAAACCACGCCGGCCGGTTGGCCTTGCCCAGCCGGTGAGGCCCGAGCCCGATCACCTGGATGACCTTCCCGATCGCACCGGCCGCGACGAGGTCCGTCGCGTGCATCCCCGCTTCGACGTGCAGCCGCTCCGAAAAATACACCATGTACTTCCGGCCGGTCCGCGCGACCGCCGCCTTCGCCGCGTCCAGTTGCGCGAGCGTGGTGAAGGGCGTCTTGTCGGTAAAATAGTCCTTTCCGCCCTCGAGCACGCGAACGCCGATGGGCCCGCGATCGCACGGGACCGCGGCCGCCGCCACCATCTTGATCTCGGGGTCCGCGAGAATCTCGTCCAGCGAGCGAGCCACGCGCGCCTGCGGGTACTTGGCCTGAAAGGCGGAGACTTTCTTCTCGTCCGCATCGTAGACCCACTTCAGCTCGGCCCCGGCCTCGAGCAGCCCGTTGCACTGGCCGTAAATGTGGCCGTGATCGAGGTGCGCCGCGGCGAAGATGAATTCACCCGGTTTCACCACTGGCCGCGGTTTGCCCTGCGGCGCGTAATTCATCCCGTCGGATTTTTGGCTCATGATTTTTTCGCCGCGCTCTTCGTTTCCTTTGCCAGTGCCTTCACCGCATCGTCGACCGCGGCCCGTGTCTTCTTGTCCATCCGCTCGATGAACAGGACGCCGTTCAGATGATCGACCTCGTGCTGCATGCAACGCGCGAGCAAGCCATCGCACTCGAGCACATGCGGCACCCCGCGCTCATCCTGGAACTTCACCATGATGTCGTCGCGGCGGGCCACGTCGCCGCGAATCTTCGGAAACGAGAGGCAGCCTTCCTCGTAAATGGTCTCGGGAGTCCCGGGCTTGATCGTGACGTGCGGATTCACGATGATCATCGGCATGAACAGATCGAGCGGAGGCGTCGCGCCATCGAGCTTCCACTTGAACTCGGCCTCCGACTCGCGGAGGTCCGCGACGCAGAGCTGCCAGGGCCGGCCAATCTGCTGCGCGGCCAGCCCGATCCCGGCCGCCGCGTGCATCGCGTCGATCATTTCGAGTGCGAGATTGGTCAACGCCGCGTCAAACGTCGTCACCTTCGACCCCTTCGCGCGCAAAACGGGATCGTTATAATGAACAATTCGCAGGGACATCGGGTCGGAGAAACCGCCAGCGTGAATTTGCCATTTCCCGCGGGCAAATAAATAGTTCTGCCAGATGCCCGTTTCCCCCCGGAACAAGACACCTCTTGGCGCCATAGCTGCGCCCGGGCTGGTGATCGCCGGCTTTTTGATCGGCATCGCCGCCTGGATGCTGCCGGTGAACTTGAAATCGTTGAGCCCGGCGTTGCTGCAGGCGGCAGGGTCCGGCACGCCGACGCTGGGGGCGTATGGCCGCGACCTTGTCGACGTGGAGAAAATCGGAGCGGCGGGACTGGTCCTCGGCGCGGCGCGTTCGAGCGGCGATCCGCGCGCACCGGCGCTGCAGCAGGCGCTCGATCAATTTGCGGCCCGCCAGCCCGGCATCGTCGCGTGGGGCGGCTGGGATCCATTTCTCGATCCGCTCTTCAACCTGCGCTCGGCGGCGGGCAAGGGCGTGAGCACGCCCGTGGTCACGTTCATGATCACGGAAAAGGCGCGGACCACCCTGCGCAATTATCTCGCCAACTCCGGTTCGCAAGCCGTGCAGGCTTTTCTGCAGCTGCGCGAACTCACCGCCACCGGCCGCTTCGTGCCGGCCACCCGCCCCGGCGGCCAGTCGCTCGAGACGATGATCCTGCTGACCGGCCTGCTTTATCAGGGCGGCCACCTCTCGGCATCGCTCCAGCGTGAATTGCGCGCGCTCGCCGACACGGCGGTGAAGCAGAAGGCGCTCGGTGATCTCGAGACATTTTTCATCGACCTCCTGTCGCTCGGACGCCGTCTCGATTGGGGCCAGCTCGCGGAACTGCTGCGGCGGACCGACAGCACGAAGACGATGAGCGAGTACTCTCACCTCGCGCGGGTCGCGCCCGATCAGCTGCCGCTGATTTACGCGGCGGCGTTGTTTTCGGACTCGGCCGATCGCGTCGCGGTTTACCTGATCGAATTTGGAAAACAGGGCCTCGAGGACTTGAAGCTCGCGCTGAGCCACGGCCAGGGGGCGGTGCGCCAGTTGTTGCTGCGGCAGGTGCCGGTCAATCGTACGGCGACTCCCGTTCTCAGCACTGGTGCCGAGGTCGCGCTGACGCATCCGGAGCTGATGCTCGCGATCAAATACCTCGGCTATTTTCTCGGCGTGTTTCTCGTGCTGCGCGGACTCGATCGCTGGCTGGTCTCGCCCGCTGGGCTGGCGGCGGTGCCATCCGCGCTCGTGCACATGAAGGCGGGCGTACTCGCGCTCGTGTTTGCCATGTTGCTCATCGCGGTTACCGAGCCGTTCCTGTTGAAGGCGGCGCCACTCTCCGAGTACCGGCCGCGTGTCCACCTCGCCCTTGATATTTCGAACTCCACTGTCGCTCCGCAGTCACAACCCGTCACCACCATGGATTCCTCGACCCTCCTTTCGATCGGTATTTTTGCCGCCCTGCAGATTGCGATGTATTTCGCCTGCCTCTTGAAAATCCGGGAAGTGGCGCGCCAGGCGGTTTCGCCGCTCGTCAAACTGCGGCTGATGGAGAACGAGGAGAACCTTTTCGACGGCGGGCTCTACGTCGGCATCGGCGGCACGGCGGCCGCCCTCGTGTTGCAGGTGCTCGGGGTGATCGAGCCGAACCTGCTCGCGGCCTATTCCTCCAATCTTTTCGGCATCACGTGTGTCGCGCTGGTGAAAATTCGCCACGTGCGGCCCTACAAACGCCAGTTAATCCTCGAAGGCCAGGTCGGCGCGGATCCGGTTCGCGAGGCCAATGAGCCCTCGGTTCGCTCCGCCCGCGGAGCTGCGGCGCTATGAACAAGACGCTGCTGCTGATCATCTGCGACTTTCTCCTTCTGAACCTGCTCGCGCTCACGCGGTGGGAGAAGGCGGAGCCGCCCCGCGCCAAGCAGCCGCCGGTCCCGGAACTGGGTGCGAACGCCGTGACGAAGGAGCAGGATCTGGTCGACACGATGCGGCTGTCGCTCGCGGATGAGCGCAGCGCGCGCGAGGAACTGGCGCAGAAACTTTCGCAAACCGATGCCGCACTTGCGACGCGCGAGCGAACCCTCGCCCAGGTGCAGGCCGAGCGCAACGCGGTGGCCTCCAGCCTGACCGAGACGCAGCGCGCCGCCGCCGAGCTGGGTCAGAAATTCACGGCGGCGACGCAGGAAGCCACCCTTACGAAGGAGCAACTTGCCCAGTTACAGCGCGAGCTGGCCGAGCGCCAGGCCGAGGCGGACAAGCAACGTCGCTCTCTCGCCGTGCTCGAGAAACAGCAGGTGGAAGCGCGGAGACAGATCGAGGGCTTGACCATGGCAGTCGTCGTGGCCGAGCAGGAAAAGAAGAATCTACGGGAAACGGCGGATACGTTGCGCAGCCAGGTCGAGGTCGAGCGGACGGAGAGGCAGAAAGTGCAGGAGACGACGACGCAGCTCGCGCAGGGCGTCGGCCAGCTGGCGGAAAAATCCGGCCAGCTCACGCGCGAGATTCGGGAGAATCGGCCGATCAATGCGAACGTCCTCTACAACGATTTCCTCGCCAATCGGGTGACCGCGAGTTTCACCGCCTCGCGGAAGGGATTCCTCGGCGCGGTCAACCGGCAAAAGGATGCGAGCACGGTGCTGGTCTCGAACGGGCAGGAGGTGTTCGCGCTGCTCCACGTCGCGGATACGGTCTTTTCCCTGACGGAGAATGGCGCCAATTGGGAGTCGTTGAGCGTGCAGCTGTCACGCGGGGCCGCCGGCCGCAGCGCGGCGCGCGCCGTGCAGTTTGTTTCGCAGGATCCGCGCGTGATTGTCGTGCCGCTCGATTCGTCGCAGGCGACGGCGCTCGGGGCGAAGATTTATCCGCTCGCGGCCGATCCGTTCAAATTCCCGGAAGCCGTGCTGATTGACGGTGGCGGGCGCGGTTACGGGGAGGTCGGCTTCAAACTCGATGCCGGTGATCCTGGTTTCGTGCGCGTGGACAACCGGCTTTTCAAGCGGATGTTTGGCGACTTCGCCCCGAAGCGTGGCGATCTCGTCTTCAGCAAGACGGGCGAATTTCTTGGCATCATGGTGAACGACGACTATTGCGCCGTGCTCAAGGAGCTGCGGCCAATCAAGACGATCACGCCCGGAAGCGACATTCGCGCGCAATCCACCGGCGAGTTCCTGGATCAAGTGATCGCCCGCGTCCGCGCGATGCCATTGAAGTTGCAGTGAGCCCGGCGTTCGCGAGCGGATGCCCTGCAGTCCGTCAGGCGTTGGGCTCAGGCGATGAACCGACCATCATTCCCCGTTCCGCTGCGGTGCGTTCGCCAGCCGCATCGGATGGGTCCAGCACACGTGCTGAAAACCTTTTCGCTCCAGGATCGGCCGGCTCATCGGCGCGGCATCCACCGCGACAAATTCATAGCCGCGCTGCCCCGCGTCGATCATGCGTCGATCCAGCAACGCCGAGAACACCCCGGTGCCCCGCGCCTGCGGTAGGACGGCCCCGCCGTGCAGTTCGGCGAATTGCGACCCGTCCGGAAAATCGATCCATCCGGTGCCGACCGCCGTCGCATCAATGTACGCGCAATACATCGCGACCCGTTCTGGCGCCGTGCGCAGGACCGCCGCGTAGCGGTCGAACAACCAGCCGAAGTCCTGCGCAAAGAGTACCTCCTGCAGCGTGATGACGTCCCGCAGCCCGCGCTCGTCGGTTACCCGCTCGACCCGCGCCGCGGGGTCGCGGCCGGCCCGTGGGCTCCAGGCGGTCACGGGGAGCACCATGAACGCCTCGGGCTCTTCGAATTTGAAACCGCGCCTCTCGAGCAGCCCGCGCAGGTTGGCGGGGTGATCGAATTCATACACCTTCCATTCGAATCGTTGCGAGTGCGCGGCGAAGTAGTCGATTTCCACCTCGATTTGCGCGGCCTCTTCGCCGGCGTTCAACTCCGCATACACCACGAAGCCTTCCGCCCCGGCCGTGGCCGCCGTGTAACGCGAGAGATGCGGGAATCGGTCGACCGTGTAGCCATCGATGGGCTGGCAGCGCCGTTCGTCGCGATATCGCTGAAAGATTTCGAGGGCAGTCATGGGGCGGTGACTCTCCGCGCACCTGTTGTCTCTGACGTCGCCGATACCCGAAGCAACGCGAAACCGAAGGTGCCCGCCCGAGGCCCGATCGCCCGAGACTATTTCTTTTTCTTCTGCCCGCCCTTCTTGTTGGCGTTCTCCTTGCCCTTCTTGTCCTCGTCCCAGCCCTGGGCCTTTTCGATTTTCTGCAATGCCGCCAGCGGCGCAAAACCCGCCGGCACAACGTTGAATTTCGCCAGGTACGCGAACGCCCGCATCACGCCGAGAATCTCGGCCTTCCGCCCCTCGATTTGATCCCGCGACAGCGAAGCCAGGCCGGTCGCATACCGTTCCGCCATCTGCCCGACCTCGCCATGCGCGATGGGCTCCTGCTCGTAATAAAGCGATTCGGCCAGCCGCAGCATGCGCGCATTTGAGCCCGCCGCCATCCGGGCCGCATCCGCGCGAATGCTGGCCGCGATCTCCTTCCGCTTTGCCATCGTGGCCTCGCCGGTGAGCACGCCATCCGTCCCGCCCTCGATCGTGCGCGGCGGCAACTCGCGGTACCAGATATTCCGATACCGAACCGGATTGCCATGGTCCTGGAGCTTCAGCGGTCCCTTGTCCGGGAACGCCCGCGGCGTGGGCCGTCGCAGGTGTCCGGTCGACCCCTCGAGTGGCGTGTGGTCCTGCACCAGCACGCCGTTGCAGAAGACCGTGACGTACCCTGGATCCACCACCTGACCATCGCGGTAGATCGGACGGCGGAAAACGATGTCGATCACCTGGAACTGACCGGGCGACCGGAGCGCGTTGGCCATCGGCGGATTCACGCCATAGACCGACGCGGCGAATCCGTCCGCGTACGTGGGGTTGCTGTAGTTGTCGAGCACCTGGATCTCGCACAGCCCCATCAAGAATATCCCACTGTTGCCGCGGCCCTGGCTGTCACCTTGCACGTTGGCGGGTGCGGCCCATTCCACGTGCAGCTGGCAGTCGCCGAATTGGGATTTCGTCCGGATGTATCCGGATTTCGGAACACATTCCATCGCTCCGTCCTTGACGATCCACGCCGTCGGGCCGGCTTCCGGTTTGTCCGCCTCCCATTGCGCGAGCGACGCCGCGGTGCCATCGAACAACACGATGGCGTCCGAGGGCGGTTTGCCGGGCTCGTCGGCCGTACTGGAGGTCCCGGGCGTGATGAGCTTGGGCTGGGGGCGGTTGCGATCGTGGACTGCCCACGGGTGATGCGCGTCGGGCGCGTCACCATAAAACGGATTGCCGGTGGACACGGCGCTGTTGCCGTTCGCGGCGAAAAGCACCAGCGGGAGAATGGTCGAGAGCGAGCGGAGTTTCATCATGGCGACAAAGCAGGAGACGGGGGACAGGAGGCAGGCGGCAGGAGACAGGGGACAGCGTTATTTTGCCGGCTTCGTTTCGGCATCGGGATCCGTGACGATCAACTTGAAGTCGACCGACGGGTTCGGCGGCTGGACGCGAACCTTGTAGTCAACAGCCTTGTTCGGCTCGATGATTGGCATTCCGTAGCGCGGCGCGCGCGACGATGTTGGTGTTGGCCGGCGAGCCGCAGCCGGACGGGCCACGAACCCGCTTCCTTTCAGCCAGTCGCCTGGCATTTCAAAACGGGGGGTAGTGCCTTTGCTTCCGGCGATGACGTCGGCCAATGAGAGCGGGGGGATGCCGATTTTCTGTTCGGCAAACGGAGCGGGCGTTGCGGGACTGCCGTGCAGCATGCCGCCGAGTGCCAGCAGCGGCAGGAAAAATCGGGAGTTCATGGTGTGCGACGCAGCGCAGGCGACGGTGGTTCGAACGAACGGGACGCCGAATGTTTCATCAAAACCAGCCCGAGTGGCAACTCTGCGGATTGGCGGATTGGCGGATGACCGGATGGTCAGATGACCAGTTGGTCAGTGGTTTTCCCTGCCACGCCGTTGCCTACTCAATTCACGCCTGGGCGTTGAACAATTCCGCGATCACATCCTCCAAAGGCACATCTTCGATCGTGATATCAGCCACCGGGCCGGCGCTCAGGATTTCCTGGGAGACGGCCACCACATTCTCGCCCGCGACGGACAGCGTGAACTTGCCGTCGTCACTGCGCGTGGTGGTGCCGTAGCGTGATTGCCACGAGTCCGGAAACGCGGCGGCCCCTGCCGCGCCGGTGGCGGTGATTCCGGGCACGAACGTGATGATTTTTTTTCGCGCACCGCCGGCGGTCTCCAATCGATCCAGCGCGCCGTCGTAGATTTTTCTCCCCTTGTGAATCACGATCACGCGTTCGCAAAGCTCCTTGATGTCCGCCATGTAGTGACTCGTCAGCAGGATCGTCACGCGACGCTTGCGGTTGTATTCCCGCAGAAACTGCCGCACCGCCTTCTGCGACACCACGTCCAGCCCGATGGTCGGCTCGTCGAGGAACAGCACCCGCGGCCGATGGAGCAGTGCCGCGATCAGTTCCATCTTCATTCGCTCGCCCAGCGAGAGTTCGCGCACCATCACGTTCAGTTTTCGTCCGATATCCAGCAGCGTGATCAGTTCGTCCAGGGTCGCTTTGAACTGCTCGGGCGGAATCGCATAGATGGCGCGGAGCAGGTTGAACGACTCAATCGCCGGCAGATCCCACCAGAGCTGGTTTTTTTGGCCCATCACCAGCGCGAAAATGCGGCGATACGCATTCTCGCGTTTCGTCGGATCGAAGCCGGCCACCCGCGCCGTGCCGCTGGTCGGATAGATCAACCCCGAGAGCATCTTCAACGTCGTCGTCTTGCCCGCTCCATTCGGGCCGAGAAAACCGACGAACTCGCCCTCGGCGATGGAGAACGAGACGTCGTTCGCCGCCGCCGTCTCCTCGTATTCGCGCTTGAACAGCCCTTTCACGCCGCCCCAGAAGCCGGGCTGCTTCTTGTAGGTCCGGAAAATTCGCGTGAGATGTGAGACTTCGATCATGAGGTTTTTGCGGTGCAAAAACCTACTGCGTGAAACCGGGCAGCTTCACAATCTTGCCGCCTGCGAGCGCCGATTCGTGCGCGCACAGACCGACGCAGGTCCAGTTCGCCGACTGCACCGCGTTCGGGAACGGGTCGCGGTCCTTGACCAGGGCCGTAAGGAACTCGTGCGCCAGATGCGGATGCGATCCGCCGTGCCCGGCACCCTGGGTAAAGCTGAGGTGCGTCTTCTTGCCCAAATCGTACACGCCTTTCGTGGTGAACTTCCGGATACCGGCCGGCAGCCGCCTGGCGAAATCCGGCACCGTGACCTTTTTTGGTATCTTCGGCTCCGGCCGCTTCGCCGTGTGCAGCACGTGCGGCTCGTGCTCGACCAGCGTCCATTCAAACGAGCGTTTCGAGCCGTAGACGTCGATGCTTTCGCGGTATTGCCGCGCGACATCGAACAGCGAACGGATGATCCGCGCCGTGAGGTCGGAGTCCTTCAATTTGATGTGCGCCGTCTCCACCGCGAAGGGCGAGCCGTATTGCTTGACCAGCTCCCGGCGAATCGTGCCCGAGCCAAAGCAGGAAACGTATTCCGCCGCGGCATTCGTCAGCGCGAGCATCGGCCCGACGCAGTGCGTCGCGTACCACATCGGCGGCAGACCCGGCCAGTAGTTCGGCCAGCCGTCCATGTCCTGCTGATGGCTCGCCTGCAGGAACTGGATTTTGCCCAACTCGCCGTTGTCGTAGAGTTCCTTGATGTAGAGATATTCGCGGGCGTAGACGACCGTCTCCATCATCATGTACTTTAGCCCGGTCTTTTTCGTGAGCTCGACGATGCGGCGACAATCCTCGAGCGAGGTCGCCATCGGCACGGTGCACGCGACGTGCTTGCCCGCCTTCAGCGCCTTGATCGACTGGGCGGCGTGATCGGGGATCGGCGTGTTGATATGGACGGCGTCGATCTCGGGGTCGCGCAGCAGTTCATCGTAATCGGCATACCCCTTGCCGATGTTGAACGCGTTCTGGATGGTCTTGAGCTTTTCGGGATCGCGCTGGCAAACCGCGACGAGGTTCGCATCCGGGTGCGCCTGATAGATGGGGATGAACTCGGCGCCGAAGCCGAGACCGATGATAGCGATGTTGATTTTCTGGGGCATGGGCGAAGCGGAGTTCGGAGTTTAGAGAGTGGGGTTTTGGGTTGAAGCAATTCGAAACGCAAAACCCAAAAACCGGAGGCCAGAGGCCAGAACCCAGAAGACGGAAGCCAGAACGCGAAACCCGAAACGCGAAACCTGAAAGCCGGAACCCAAAACCCAGAACCCAGAACCCAGAACCCAGAACCCCAGGGTCCTCCTCACTTCAGCGTCTGCACGTACGCTTCGATGTCGGCGATTTCCTGCGGGCTGAAGATGTCGGCCATCGGCGGCATCGGCGACATCTTGAACTGCTCGTAACCCGCGGCGATCGCCTTGCTCGGTTCGAGCAGGCTTTCGTGGATGTAAGCGGATGTGGCGCGCGAGGCGATGCCGTCCAGCGCCGGACCGACCGCGCTACCCTGGCTCTTCAACGAGTGGCAGTTGATGCAGGCCGCAGGATGCTTGAGGAAAATCTGCTCACCGCGCTTCGCGTCGGCGGCGATCACTTTCGTCATGTCTTCCGCCGGCAGGAGTTCGACCAGCCGCACGTCGTCGAAAAACGAGTCGCCGCGCGCGACGTGCAGCAGGTTCACACTGGCGGTCGTGCGGCCGCCACTGTTGAACTCCACCTCGACCTGCGTCCAGTCGGTGTTCCGCCGCACCGTGTCGGTCTCCACGCGCGCGCCATGCAGGTTGAGACTTACTTTGCCGGCGAGCGCGTGCGTCTTCACCCAGCCGCCGAGCCGGTACATGGTGTTCGGCTTGAGCGCGACGTTGGCGTGGAGACTCGTGTCGGCATCGGCGCGCGTGATGCACCGCATTGCATGCGTGCCGCCGTGAAACTGCCGCTCGCCGCTCACGGTGGTCCACTCGGCGGTCGAGTTGCCTTCGCGCGTGCCGTAATCGCGCCGCACCCAGCCTTCGGGCAGCCCGTCGTTACCGGCAATTTCAAAGCCAGGATTTGGCAGTAGATTCGGCCCTTCGCGGTAAAGCGAAGCGCCGTGGACTTTCGCGACGATGCGTGACGCTTCGCGCAGCCACTCGTCGGTCTGGTTCACAGGATTGCGCACGAGGCTGCCGACGATCGTCTTGATTTGCGGCGTATCGGAAAACTGCGCGAGTTTCACGAACCCCGCGAGCCGCGTCAGCGGATCAGGATCGCTGATGACGGACGACGCGAAGAAGAGCGACATTGCCGTCGCATCGCGACCGAGTGCGCGCGTGGCATTCCGGCGAACCGCGGCATCGCCGTGCAGCAACGCTCTGCGCTGCGTCGCCTCGTCGAGTTCGCCAAGCCCATGCAGCGTCCACAGCGCGTGAATCGCCTTGATCGGCACCCCGCCTGCGACGAGCTGGCGGAGCGCGGGCACGGCGTCGTTGCGCTTGCCTTCGACCAGCAGCCGTTGCGCGGTGAGCCGCCAAAACTGCGTGCTGTCACCGAGCGCAGCGACCAATTGCGCGGTCGTCGCGTCCTTCAGCGATTTGATCGGCGCCGGCTTCGCTTTTTCCCAGACGACGCGGTAAATCCGGCCGCGCGTATTGTCGCGGAGCGGATTCTCGTGTGCGCCGCCCACGCCGGTTTTCGCGGCGTAACCACCACGGACCGGATTCGGCGTCGGGTTGTGCTGAATAATGTAGTTCTGCCAGTCGGAGAACCAGACCGCGCCGTCGGGCCCCACCTCGGCGAACACCGGCGACATCCACTCGTCGCTGCTCGCGACGAGGTTGAAGTCGTCATTCGCGGCATAGCCCGCGCCCTCGCGCACGACGTCGAACAGCGCGATGTTCTTCATCGTCGGCTCGCAAACCATCGCCTTGCCCTGCAGCCGCGCGGGCAGCTGGTCCGAATAAATGAAGGCCGTTCCCGCCGCGGCGGTGTAGCCGCCGAACACGTCGACCTGCCGGAAATTGGGCGTGATGGTGTGCGTCTTGTCCTCCGTATTGATCCGCTTCGCCGTCATGGCGCGCATGCCTTTCGGCACGATCGTGGCCGGGATTCCGCCGAAGAAAAGCGGTGCGTTGTTGGCCGTGCCGCCGAAATCGTCGCCGAACTGGTTCTGGCTTTCCGCCCACGTGTTGTTCGTGAACTGGTGGAGGAATTCGAGCGCGGAGCCGTCCGCTTTGAAACGGTAGGTGCCCTGGGCAAACGTCATTTCCTGGCCGCCGATCGTGCCCTTGAATCCGGAGTAGCCGACGGCGCCGTACAACCAGTTGTCGTGACCATAGTGGAGATTGTTGGCCTGCGCGTGCGTGTCGTGCACACCCCAGCCCGTCATGATTTCCTGCCGCTCGTCCGTGCGGTCGTCGCCGTTCGTGTCTTTCAGGAACAGGAAACGCGGTGGCTGCGCGACGACAATGCCGCCGTTCACGAAAACGAAACCGGTTGGAATGTTCAACTTGTCGGCAAACACCGTGAATTTGTCGGCGCGACCGTCGCCGTCGGTGTCTTCGCAGATTTTGATGCTGTCGTTGCCCATGCCGTCCGGCTTCACGTTGTGCGGGTAGTCGCGCGCCTCGGCGATCCACAGCCGGCCCCGCTCGTCCCACGCCATGAAGATCGGTCGGACCACATCGGGCTCGGCGGCGAACAACTGCAGCCGCAAGTCGGGCGCGACCTGGGTGCGCTCCATGCTGCCTTTGATGCCAAGCGGAAACTGGAAGGTGATCGGCTGCGGACGTTTTTCGTAGTTGGCGATCGTCGGTCGCGCTTCGCGTTGCTCCGGTTCTCGTTCCTCGAGAAACTTCTCCCATTCGGCGACGCGAATGGCACCGGCGGCGGCGAGCAGCTTTGGTTTCGCGGCCAGCGTGAAACTGTCAGACCCAGGGTCGCCGAGCGCCGACCGGGCGATGCGTTTGGCCGCGGGAACATTCCCGAGCGCCCTGAAATTCTCGGCCGGCGCGTCGAGCACCACGACATCGAACTTCGCGATGAAGTCCGGCGTGGCGTCGTTCGGGTTGGAAATGTAATCGAACCAGATCGCATCGCGGCCGAGGTCGCGCATCAAATTGTGACAGGTCATGCGCGAAGTGCGCTCCGGCGTGCCGAGATAGAGCACGCGGAGCGGGCGGGCCATGGCGGATGCCATACAGAGACCGCAAGCGAAAATGAAACTGAGCGCGCGGATGGGGCGGGGTGGTGGGATCATCGTACCGGGGAAGGAAGAATGTGGATGGACGGTTGCGACACCCGCCGAGCCTGACAGTGGGGAACGACTCGACAAGCTGACGCCGAGTTTCATAGGGGACTTCCACTTCGCGAGGTGGGAGGCGGATTGTCGAGGCTGGTTCGTGCCGGGCGCGGAATCCAATTCCGCCCGGTTGCCGATTGTATGAAGCAGGTGCGTCATCGAATCGGCAGGCTGATAACGCCCGCGGCCCTTCTTCAGAATTTCCATGGCTGCCGACCTCCGCCTGAGCGGGTTCCACGTGCACAGGAGTCGCCGCCGCCGTGCGGCTTTACGGAATGGGAATTCGGTGTATCGTCCCGGTGCCATGAAGCCCAACTTTCTAGTTTCATTGGCGGCCGTGGCCGCGATTGGGATGGGTGCAGGCTGCGGTTCGTCGCAAATGTCGCGCATCGATCGCAACCGGGATATTTACGAGTTGTGGCCGATCGACACCCGCCAGGCGGTGCTCGAGGGGCGGGTGGAATCGGGCATGACGCCGGATATGGTGCGCGTCGCCTGGGGCGATCCTTCCGAAGTGGTCGCGCAGGCGCGGAGTGGCGACGAAATCTGGGTTTACAAACGCGGCGGCGACGACGGCTCGGTGATCTATCCCGGCGGCAATTCAAGCGCCTATCCGGGAGGATATCCGGGAGCGTATCCGGGCGGGGTCATCGGTGGGCCGGGAATCGGCATCAGCACGGGGCGCGGAGGTACGTCAATCGGCGCAACCGGCGGCGTCGGCGTCGGCATGGGCGGCGGCGGCACGATCATTGGACCCACCGGCGGTGGCATGGGCAACGCGCCGATTATTACCCGGCCGACCCCGCCTGAGATCCGCGAGGTCGTGTTCCGCGGCGGCGTGGTTCACCGCGCCGACAAACCGTAAATCGGTTTTGCGTTTCGCGTTTCGGGTTCCGCGTTCCATTTTCGGGTTCGCGTTGGGACTGGCCAGTCATCAAACGGAAACCGCGAACGCGAAACCCGAAACCCGAAACGCGAAACCGTCGCGCTCACGTGCCGAGCTTCTTGTAGTCGAGCACCGTGTGGCTGATGAACCCGTTCGCGAGCGCGATGCGATCGGTCAACAGCTCCGGCGGCGAAAGATCGTCGCCCAGTCGGAAAATCAGCCGGTGCGTGCCGTCGTCTCCGGCCGGGGTGAAGAGACCCGGAACCACCACGCGGGCCGGCACGGTGCGGCGCACTTCCGATTCCGGCCGGCACGGCAGCGGGAAATTGACATTATGCACGATGAAGCTGCGCGGCAGGGTCGCACCCGCCAGCTGCGGCGCCAGCCGGGCCGCGTGTTGCGCCGACACTTTCAAAACCTCGTGCAACTCGGGGTCGGGCACATCGCCGGCGGCTTTCAGCTGGTCGTAAAGCTCGGTGGTGAGATCCTGCGAGAATGCGATCGCGGGCAGCCCGTGCAGCGCACCCTCCCACGCCCCCGCGATCGTGCCGCTTGCGATGATGAAACCGAGCGAGGCGTTGAGCCCGACATTGATTCCGCTGATGACCGCGTCGATTTCCACGCCGCGGGGCAGGAGATGACCGACCGCGATGTTGATGCCGTCGCTCGGCGTGCCGTCGACAATCCAGGTGGGACAACCGAGCCCGCGGTCCGCGCTGGTGGCGTGAACCGGACGGTTGCGCGACTTGGCCGCGCCGATCCAGCTTTGCTCGCGTTTCGGCGCGACGATGAACAATTCGTGCCCGGCGGCGTGCAACGCGTGCACCAGCTCGTGCAGGAATACGCTCTCAATCCCGTCGTCGTTCGTGACCAGAAAACGCATCCGCCCATCGGCGCAAAGACCGGCGGCTGGCGCAAAGGAAAAAACCGCGGCGAAAAAAAAGCCGCGACGTTGGTCGCGGCTTTGAAGTTCATCGCGCGGGGGCGCGAATCGGTTTCGGAACGGTTACGGCGTGCCGGTGGTCGCGGGCGCGGCCACCTGCTTCTGCGCTTCCATTTCCTTCATGGCGGCCTTGCGCGAGAGCCGGACCTTGCCGCTCTTGTCGTCGATGCCGACGCACTTGACCCAGATCATCTCGCCCATCTTCACCACATCCTCCGTGCGGCGGACGCGGAAATCGGCGAGTTCGCTGATGTGGCAGAGGCCTTCCTTGCCGGGCGTGCACTCGACGAAGCAACCGAATTCCTTGATGCCCGTGACGCGGCCGTGGTACAGCTTGCCGACTTCGATGGCGGAACCGCCACCGCCGCCACAGAGGGCGTCGATTTCCTGGAGGGCGCGGTTCATCGCGTCCGAATTGTTCGAATACACGAACACCTTGCCGGAGTCGTCCTCGGCAATGTCGATCTGCGCCCCGGTCGTTTCCGTGATGCGGCGGATCGTCTTGCCACCCGGCCCGATCAGCAGGCCGATCTTTTCCGGATCGATCTGGATCGTCTGGATCCGCGGCGCGAACTTGCTCAGGTCGGCGCGCGGCGCGGGCAGCGCGGCGAGCATCACCTTGAGGATTTCGATGCGGGCGTCGCGCGCCTGCATGATTGCGGTTTTCGCGATGTCGAAGGGCAGGCCGTTGATCTTCAGGTCGAGCTGGAAGCCCGTGATGCCCTTGGTCGTGCCGGCGAGCTTGAAGTCCATGTCGCCGAAGTGGTCTTCCTCACCGAGGATGTCGGTGATGGTGACCCATTTTGCGATGGAACCGTCGGCCGCGCTTTCCGTCATCAGACCGCAGGAGATGCCGGCGACGGGCGCGATGATCGGCACGCCGGCGTCCATGAGGGAGAGGCAGCCGCCGCAAACCGACGCCATCGAGGTCGATCCGTTCGACGCCATGATTTCGGACGTCACGCGAATCGAGTAGGGGAACACGTCCTCCGGCGGAAGCACCGGCACGAGCGAACGCTCGGCCAGCGCACCGTGGCCGATTTCGCGGCGGCCCGGGCCGGTGGTGCGGCCGGTTTCGCCGACCGAGAACGGCGGGAAGTTGTAGTGCAGGATGAAGCTCTTCGACGTGGCGCCGCCGGTCAGGCCGTCCATGTCCTGGGCTTCCTTGGTCGGCCCGAGGGTGGTGAGCGCAATGTTCTGCGTGTCTCCACGCTGGAACGTCGCGCTGCCATGCACGCGCGGCAGGATGCCGACTTCGGCGTGGAGCGGACGGAGCGACTTGGCGTCGCGGCCGTCGGCACGGACGCCGCGCTCGAGGACGGTGTGCCGGTACGCCTTGTATTGCAGGTCTTCGAACACGACCGCGAGGTCGACGTCGGTGAACTTGCCTTCGCCGAGCTCGGTCGTGAGGGCGGTTTTGGCCTCCTCCTTGAGCAGCTTGATGGCGGCGGCGCGCTCGGCCTTTTCCTTGCCGAAGATCGCGTCGACGATGCGCTGGTGCGGCACGACGCGCTCGATGATGGCGCGGGCCTCGGACGTTGCGCCGACGAGCGGGAACGTGCCCTTCGGTTTTCCGGCCAGCCGGACCAGTTCCTCGATCGCGGCGATGATGGGCTGGATGGCGTTGTGGCCGAACTCCAGGGCCTTGATGAATTCCTCCTCCGGCAGCTGATCCGCGCTGCCTTCGATCATGAGCATGTTGTCTTTCCGGCCGACGTAGATCAGGTCGAGCGAAGAGGAGAACATCTGTTCGATCGTGGGATTGGCGACGAACTGGCCGTCGATGAGCGCGACACGCACGGCGGCAATGGGGCCATTCCATGGAATGTCCGAAATGGCGAGCGCTGCGCTGGCGCCGTTCACCATCGGAATGTCGGATTCGTTGAGCTGATCGGCGGAGAGCAGCTGGCCGATGATCTGCACTTCATTGAGCAGACCTTCAGGGAAGAGCGGGCGGCAGGGCCGATCGCAGAGGCGCGAGGTGAGGATTTCCTTTTCGGAGGGCCGACCTTCACGCTTGAAATAACCACCGGGGAAACGGCCGGCGGCGGCGTATTTCTCCCGATAGTCGACGGTCAATGGAAACCAGTCCTGGCCGGGTCTGGTGGTCTGCGCGATGCAGGCGGTGACGAAGACGTTGGTCTCGCCGACTTCGACGTTGACGGCGCCATTGGCGAGGCCGGCGTACGTGCCGGTGGAAAACGTGATCCCGAGTCCGGGCACGGTTACGGTGTGTTTCTGCTTCATTTTCTTTCTTTCGGACGGCGCGTGTCGGCGGATAAGACAAGCCGGCCAGCGACACGCGGCTGGGCCTGGCTTGTTTGGCTTCCGTTAGACGGAAGCGGCGGCGGCGCTGAATGCGCCGCGCGGGATTTGTTAACTAACCCGCTCCTTTGCCAGCTCGCTCAGACGCGAGAGATTTCCGTTTGGCGCCGGGGAGGCGGCCTCCAGGCAGCAAACGGAAATGTCCCGGCCTGATCTCGAGTGTCGGTAAGACAACGGGCGACCCGCGGATCGGGTCGCCCGTTGGCGGAAAGCGTTACTTGCGAAGGTTTAGCTTCTGCAGCAGCTCGTTATACTTTGGCAGGTTATGCCGCTTGAGATAATCGAGGAGCTTGCGACGGCGCGAGGCCATTTGCAAAAGCCCGCGGCGCGAGTGGAAATCCTTTCGGTGCGTGCGCAGGTGCTCGGTCAAATGATTGATTCGGGCAGTCAGCAGCGCGACTTGGACTTCGGACGAGCCGGTATCCTTCTCGTGGATTTTGTATTCGTTGATGATTTCGGGTTTAACGACGGTAGTGGACATGGTTTGGTAATTTGCTTCACGACTGTAGGGCGCCCTTTCGGGCTCCGTGCCGCCCGCCTGCCCGACTGGAAATCGGGCGAGCCGGCGTCACCGTTCCAATCCGGCGGGATGCCGGACCAGTCATGGCGGGACCCCGCAACCGACGGGATTCCACTAACGCAAGGGCGCAGAATCCCGAAACGTGGTGCGGCGCGCAAGCGAAAATTCGGGGTGAATTTTCGAGTGAAGCTGGCAGGGTTCGGAGTTGGATTTGGGGTGGAAAGGGGACGGCAATCGGGATGCGAAATGCCGCGCGGATTTCAACCCCAAACGTGTGCGGAAAACGCGGAGCGCGAAAATCGGTTCGCCGGCCGCGAGTTGCGGCGGTCGCTGAATGCGCGAAGTGGCATCCGCGAAAAACAGGGAAAGCAATCGCGAATGGACGCGAATGAACGCGAATGCAGCGGGCGAAGGCAGGGCGCGAGGTCGGGACGCTGCACGCCAGGCGCGGTTGAAGGTTCGGCGACTCTTTGAATCGGTGAGTCGCAATCGCTGATCCATAATCGAGTCGTCAGCTCTGAAATTCGCGTCCATTCGCGTTCATTCGCGGTTACTACTCCGGATTTGCGAATTCGCGGGCGCACCTATCCTGCACGCAGGTTGAGCGATCTCACGTCCGCGCAGCCGGGCAGCTGCCGTATCCGCGCGACAATTTCGGCACGATGATGGAAGAGTTCGTTGCGCACGACCGAATGCGCGGCCAGCACCAGCAATCGGTGGCCCTCGATTCGCGCCGGATGCGAATACGAGGCGTTCGCCGATCCGACGAGTTCGACCCAGTGATCGCGAATCGTCTGCTCCGGTGACGACCGGCCGATCTGGTGCTTCTGGAGAAGTTGCTCGATCACGTCGGCCAGAGGCTGCGTCGCGCGTTTGCGCGACCGCGGCGGATCTTCCGGTGCAACCCCGCGCAAATCGCCAACGAGGTTTTCGGCGAGTCGGCTGAACTGGTGCGGAGGATCGTTATCGGGCATTCGGAAGGGACTAAGAGACTTAAGGACTAAAAGACTAAGGGACGAAGGGGGCGAATGGGTAGGCGATGAAGGGATTCTCAGAATGACGAGTGGCAGGCAAAAAAATAAACGGCAACTCCGCCTCATTTCGAGGCCTTTGGTCCTTTTGTCCTTTGGTTAGTCCCTTAGTCCTTTAGTCCCTTAGTCCCTTTACCCCTTTCTGCCTCGTAGAGCCGGCTGTAGCGGACGAACGTGCCGAACGAGGTGGCGCACGCGATGTAGTAGCCGGGAAACCCGTCCAGAAATCCGCGCCGGAGCACATAGGCGCGAAAGAAGCGCCACCACGGCCGGAGGATTGCAGCCGCGAGCGAAAACCGCACACCGCGTGCCTGCTGTTGCCGCACGAACAGGTCCGCGAACGGATTAATCTTCGCCACCTGCGATGACAGCGTCGGAAACGAATAATGGTGCAGGTCGCCGCGCAGCGTGGCGATGCGGCCGTCGCACTCGACTTTCTCGTGCACGAATTCGTCACCGCCCCAGCGGCCGCGCTCGCGTCGAAACAGCCGCAGGCTGTAATCGGGATACCAGTCGCCGTGCGTTATCCACCGATCGATGAACCACACCTTGCGCGGGAATTTCGCCCCGGCGAACTGGTCGTGATCAGGTCGCGCAAAAAACGCGACGAGGTCGGCGCGCAGTTCCGCCGAGACTTCCTCGTCGGCATCGAGCGGAAGCACCCATGGCCGCGTGGCGAGATCGAGCGCGGCATTTTTCGTATCGCGGAAGCCGCGCCAAGCCAGATGGTGCACGTGCGCGCCGGCGACCGAGGCGATCGATTCGCTCGCGTCGGTGGTGTCGTTGAGCGCGACAACGATCTCCGACACCCAGCCGCGGACGCTCGCGAGGCAACGCGGCAGGTTGTGCGCCTCGTTTTTCGCGACAATGACGGCGGAAAGTGGAAGCGGCTGGCTCAAGCTGGTTGGAACGTAGGAGCGAGATTGCTCGCGATGGGTCGTTGTAGGAGCGAGCTTGCTCGCGATGGGATGGGCCGAGTGCAGCGGAGAGCCGAATCGCCTGCAAGCAGGCACCTACACTTTTCCGAAAAACGACCGCGGAATCTGATAGAGATAACCGCACGAGCGCCAGGCGCGGACGAGCGCCTTCTTCGCCTCGCCGGGGCGGAAAATAACCGCATTGAGCAGCGCGACCACACTGAAGCCGCCGACCTTCGCCAGATTGGCGAGGAATCGTCCGGCCAGATAAGAATGCGCACCGGGCTGCCCGGCGCGGTCGATGACCCGCGAACGCGCCGAGTCGAACGCGTGCCGCGATGCATAACGAAAGGTTGTCCGGCTCGCCGGCATCTGGTGTTTGACGGCGGCAGCCGCCGAGAACCACACCTCGAGGCCGGCGTGGCGAATCCGTCGGATCATCTCGCTGTCGCCGCCGGAAAAATAGTTGCCCGCCGCCCGATCGAGCGCGGTGTGGAACGCGCCGAGTTGACTAAACACCCATTTCGGAAACGCGAGATTCGCGCCCATCGGCGAGTGCCGCGGCTCCAGCGGCCCGGTATCGCGGCGAAACCCGAGTGGCGCATGCCACTCGCGCACCCAATCCGGCAAGCCATCGGGAAACACGGGAATTACCTCGCCGCCGACCGCGCCGATCCTCCGCTCGTGGTCCGCCATCAGCGGCACCGCGATCTGCGCGAGCCAGTCGGGTTGGACGAGGATGTCGTCGTCGCCAAACACCAGGATCTCGCCCCGCGCCTCGGCGATCGCGCGGTTGCGCGCGTAATCGAGCCCCTGCTGCGGTTCATGGATATACCGCGGCGCCGGTTGCGCGTCCTGAAACTCCCCGACCACCGCGCGAGTGTGATCGGTGGAATTGTTGTCGATGACGAGCACTTCGAAATGATCGCGGGGAAATTGCTGGGCCACGATGCCCGCGAGCGTCTGCCGCAGAAAATCCCCGCGATTGTAGGTGGGAATCGCGACGGTGACCTTGAAGGTTTTTGCTCCGCAAAAACCTGGATTGTCGGTTTGAGCTTGCGGCATGCTGGGTTGCAGAGGGGGGGCCAGGATGGTGGAGCGCCATTACAAGCCGAAGGTCCTTGCAGCGCAAAAACCTAATTCCCGCGTCGCGGGAAAAAGAAATTCTGCGTTTTGCTTCGCCAAGACCTGAATTTTAGGGTTTCGCGGAGCGAAAACCTGCGCAGCGAAAACCCCATGGCGTTCAAGCACTGGCCTCTCGTCCGCGACCTCCGCTTCGCGCAGAAGTGCGGTCGCTACCTGCGTGGCGCGCGCAAGCGGCGGCCGGACCTGAACTGGGACGAGTTTCATCGCATCGCCCGCCATTTCAAACAGGACGACATGGGCAGCTTTCCTGAGCGCGGGTACCTCTTTCAGCTCGCGAGCGATTTGCCGGTCGACGCGCAAGTGGTCGAAGTGGGCTCGTGGATGGGTGCGTCGACCTGTTTCATCGCCGGCGGGTTGAAGGGCGAACGGATGAAAATCTTCGCGGTCGATAATTTCCGGGGGCTCTCGACGTGTGGTGAGGATGCGGCGTGGTACAACCGGCATTTTCGCGCACTGGGCGCGAACAGCACGCTCGAGATTTTCCGCGAGAATTTTGCCGCGCTCGGGTTCACACCGCGCAGCGAGCCGGTTGTCAGCGATTCCGTGGCCGCCGCGCAGAAGCTCGAGTCGAAACGCGGTGCGATCGATTTCGTGTTCATCGATGGCGACCATTCGTACGAGGCGTGCAAGGCGGACATCGAGGCCTGGACCCCCTTGGTGAAGCGCGGCGGCGTAATCGCGTTTCACGATTTCGGCAGTCGCGCCGATGGTGTCACCCGCGCGATCTTCGAAACGATCAAGGCCGGCCGGTTCGCCGAAATCGTCGGCGTGGCGGGAACTATTATTGCGTTTCGAATGTGAGGCGGAGCCTTCCAAATTTCGGATTTCGGAGGTTCGCAATTTCGGATTTCGGATTTCGGATTGCGGATTGATTCGGCGGTAAATAACCCGCGTGGCCGGCTCATTTCACGTACCCGGCAATGCAAGAAACCTTGTCCTCCCGCACGAAGGTTCGTCTCGGCCGATCCGAAATCCGAAATCCGCAATCCGAAATTGAATCACCGTCCCGTCGCCAGCGTCCGGGTCACCGCGGCGAATACGTCGTCGGCGGAAATCTTGCGCACGCAGTAGCTGCGGTACGAATCGTCGCGCACACACGGCGTCGGCGCGGCGGCGCCGATGCACGCGCAGGGCAGCGGGGTTTGCAGCAGCGTGTGCCGTTCGCCGAGCGGCCGCCAGATGGTGGCGTTCTGCGAGCCAAAAAGCGCGACCACCGGCGTGCCCACGGCGGCGGCAATGTGCATCGGCCCGCTGTCATGGCAGAGAAACACGTCGAACTGCGCCAGCAGCGCCGCGAGTTTGCCGACATCGTGCGGCGAATCGAGCGTCACCACATGGGAACGTGCCTGGGAGCGGATTTGCTCCGCGAGCGGATGCTCGCCGGAGCCGGCAGTGACGAAAACCTGCGCGCCGAGGTTGTCCTGCAAGCGATCCGTGACGTCGGCAAACCTCTCCGCCGGCCAAATCCGATGCGGGCTCCGGCTTCCGGGATGAATCAGGATCTTGTTGCCACCGCGCGGAACGAGCCGCTGCGCGTAAGCCGAATCCACCGGCCGAAGCGCGAGCGTGACGTCGCGGGATGCAATCGGAACGCCGATGGCCGCGGGCAGCGCAAGGTACGTCTCAGTGATGTGATGCGAATCGTAGAACGCGTTCGTGACCTTCGCCGTGTGCGTGTAAACCCAGTGGTAGCGAAACGGGATGAGTTCCCGGTCAAAGGTCGCGCGCACGCCGGCACCCGTGAGCCGCGCCACCAGCGCGGTTTTGTCCGTGTTGTCGAAATCGAACACGTGGGTGAATTGCGCGCGCCTGAGCGTTCGCGCAAATTCGAGCCAGCCGTTCGTGCGTCTCGGAAACGTGAGAACCGCATTTGCGTCTGGGTTGAGTGGGACGACCCCGGCATAGGTCGCCTCGGTGAGAACGGTGATGCCGGCCGACGGCCAGTGCAGCCGCAGATTCCGGAGCACGCTCCCGAGCAGGACAATGTCGCCGAGATAGCGGCGGCGCACCACCAGGATGCGGGGATGACCACCCAGGGTTTCGACGCGCGTCGACGGCTCGGTCTCGGACGCCATCTGCGTCTCGTACTCGAAAGGCGTGGCCGTCGGCATCAGAGCGCAGGCTGGAGGACTCCGTGGCTCTGGCGATCGTAGAGCGACTTGTACAATGGGCTGCCCGAATAGAGTTCGCCATGGCTGCCGGTGCTCACGATCTGGCCGCGTTCGAAGACGAGAATCTTCGTCGCGTCGCGGATGGTGGAAAACCGGTGTGCGATGATCAGCACCGTTTTCCCGCTCATGAGTTTTTTCAACGCGAGTTGAACCGCGGCCTCGCTGTCGCCATCGAGCGCGCTCGTCGCCTCGTCGAGAATCAGAATCGGCGCGTTGCGGAGGAACGCGCGCGCGAGCGCGATCCGCTGGCGCTGGCCGCCCGAGAGCGAAGTGCCGCGCTCGCCCACGACGGTGTCGTAGCCGTTGGGCAGCGTGGCGATGAAATCGTGCGCGAAGGCGTCGCGTGCGGCCTGCTCGACCGCCGCGCGCTCCGCGACCGGGTCGACTGGTTCACTGCGGGCCGGCCGGCCAATCAGGATGTTGGCATAAATGGTGTCATTGAACAGGACGGGCTCCTGCGCCACCACGGCGATGTTGCGCCGCAAGTCGGCCAGCCGCATCGCCCTCACGTCGATGGCGTCGATGGTGACCCGGCCCGCCGCCACCTCGAAGAAGCGCGGCACGAGGTTGGCGAAAGTGGACTTGCCGGCGCCACTTGGTCCGACGAGGGCGCATACCGTGCCCGCGGGGATGACGACTGACACGTCGCGCAACACGGGCACGTCGGATTTGTAGGCGAACGACACGCGATCGAAGGCAATGTCGCCCAGCAGCCGGTCGACGCGTGCCGGTTCCGCCGGGTCGGCGATCGTGATCGGCTCGTTCAAAACCATCTCGAGTCGATCCAATGCGGCGGAACCGCGCTTCAGCTCATTGTTCAGCGCACCGAGTTTTTTCACCGGCTCGTAGCTGCTGTAGAGCGCCGTGATGAGGGCAATAAACGTCTCGAGCTGGAGGCCGCTGCGGTAGGCATACACGAGCGTGACCGCAATGCCGGCGGCGGAAATCACCTCGATCGCGGGGGTAAGGGCCTGCGCGTACTTGACGATCTTCATCTGCGAAGTGATGAGCGCGCGACACGCGGCGGCGAAACGTGACGACTCGCGCTCCTCCAGCCCGAAGGCGCGCACCTCGCGTGCGGCGGAGAGGTTTTCCGACAAGCGACTGCTGACGTCGCCAAGCTGGCTCTGCATTTGCGCGGCCCGCTTGATCACCTTTCGCCCGACGAACCGAATGGGGAACACCGTCAGCGGAACAACGGCGAGGCAGATTAGCGCCAAACCGGCGCCCTGGGCCGTGAACGCCAGATAGGTGACGGCGGCGAGGGCGCTGATCAGCGTAGCCGGCTGTTTGATACCGTCGTTGGCCACCAGCGTGAGGGTGAACTGAAGTTGCTGGGTGTCCGACAGGCCGCGGGACATCAGATCGCCCGTCTGGTTTCCCTGCACGAATGAAAGCGGAAGGGCCTGGAGCCGGCGGAAGTAATCGAGGCGCAGCGCCTCGAGCACGCGAACCCCCGCGAGTTGCGTGAAATAGCTGTTGAGGTATCCGCTCAGCGCGCGCAGCGCGAAAATCAGCGGAATGTAGGCCGCGACGAGAATGACATGGAGCAGCGGTACCGCCTCATTGCCCGGCCCAAAAATCCGTGGAAACACGTACTTCACCAGCAGCGGGAGGCCGGCGCCGCTGGCAGCGCCGTAAAGAAAGCCGGATCCAATCGCGATGGCGATCGGGCCGCGCACGGCGCCGAGATATTTGAAATAAGGACGAAAGCGACGGATCACGGCTGGGCGGCTATGAAACGGGTTCAGGCCCTGTCGTTCCACCTCAATCTTCGGGCGGTGGGCCGCGAATTCCTCGGAAATTAACCGCGAATGGACGCGAATGAACGCGAATGTTCAGGAGGTTAACCGCGAGTGGACGCGAATGAACGCGAATGTTCAGGAGATTAACCGCGAATGGACGCCAATGGATGCGAATTTGGCAGACGGCTCTTTTGGCGGTCCTACTCTGATTTGAGTAGTCAGAGGGCGTGACTGTCGGTGGCAGGTCCAAAATCTGGCATCATGAACCCTGAAATCACAGGAACGAAAGCGAACCACGAACTTCTCCTCAAGGATGAGGTTTATCAGATCGTCGGCAGCGCGATGGAAGTCCTCAATGAATTGGGCCATGGGCTGCACGAGAAACCATATGAAAACGCGTTGGCGGTAGAGTTTCGGTTGAGGAGCATCCTTCATTTGCAGCAACCGCGGTTCGATGTGATCTACAAGACCGTCGCGGTCGGCGAATTCGTGCCTGATCTGATCGCCTTCAATGCCATCGTGGTTGACGCCAAGGTCATCGACGCGATCACCGACCACGAACGCGGATTGATGCTGAACTACCTGCGGGTGACCGGGCACAAAGTCGGTGTCATCCTGAATTTCAAACGCGCGAAACTGGAGTGGGAGCGAATCATCCTCGATCGAAACCGCGAATAGCCGCGGAAGAGTTGTAACCGCGAATGGACACGAATGAACGCGAATGTTCAGGAGGTTAACCGCGAATGAACGCCAATGGACGCGAATCGGACGGCGCGTGTCGAGTCAGGCCCGAAATTTTCGCCATTAATGGATCAAGGAGGATCTGAAGAACGGTAATGTAACGGTCAACCACAGCGTCCGCTGCCTGTGGCTTGATTCGCGTTCATTCGCGTCCATTCGCGGTTAAAAAATCTGGGTTTGCGGTTTTCAGTCTTTCGAGGATCGCACATCCAGCGCGTCCCGCAATCCGTCACCGAGAAAGTTGAGCGAGAAGAGCGTCAGGGAAAAAATCGTGCCGGGGAAAACCAGGAGCCACCAGAACTCCTCCATCTTTTCCGCTCCGTCCTTGATCAACACGCCCCATGAACTCATCGGCGGCTGCACGCCCAGGCCGAGGAAACTCAGGAAGGCCTCGAGCAGCATGACGGCGGGAATCGTCAGCGTTGTGTAGACGATGATCGGGCCGAGGATGTTGGGCAGGATGTGACGAAAGATGATCCGCCGCCGGCCGAAACCCAGCGAGCGGGCCGCCTCGATGAACTCCATTTTTTTCACGGCCATGACCTGGCTGCGTACAATGCGCGCCATGGTCAGCCACTCGACCGCACCGATCGCGACGAAGAGCAGGATAATGTTCCGGCCGAAGAATACCATCAGCAGGATGACGAAGATCGGAAACGGCAGCGAATACATGATGTCGACGGTGCGCATCATGAATGCATCGCGCTTGCCGCCGAAGAATCCAGCCACCGCGCCGTAGACGACGCCGATCGTCAGCGCGACCAGCGTGGCGCTGAGCCCGACCGCGATCGAAACCCGGCCGCCGTAGAGAAGCCGCACGAGGAGGTCGCGCCCCAGCGTGTCGGTGCCGAGCCAGTGCTTTCCGCTTGGGCCGACGGCGCCGAGATCGAGGTTCTGGTCCTCGTAACCGTAGGGGCTGACGAACGGCCCCAGCAGGCATGCGACGGCAATGATGCCGAGTGCCCACATTCCGAATACGGCCAGCCTGTTCTTGCGCAGCCGCAGCCACGCGTCGTGCCAGAGGGAGGTGCCTTTTTCCAGCGGCTCGGCCACGACGGCGGCGAGGGCGGCAGGTGAGGGCGCGTTACTCATTTCCGCCTTGTCCGGCTGATCGTGTGCGAAGCGCTCATGCCTCGAGCTGGACTTTCGGGTTCAGCCACGCCTGGACGATGTCGACGACGAGGTTGAGCGCCATGATCAGCACCGCGTAAAGGATGACCGTGCCAAGTACGAGGGTGTAATCACGGTTGAACGCGGAGGTGACAAATTCACGGCCGATGCCGGGAATCTGGAATATCGTTTCGATGACGAACGAACCGGTGAGTATGCCCGCGACGGCGGGGCCGAGGTACGAAACCACCGGCAGGAGCCCGCCGCGCAGTGCATGGCGGAGAACAACGCGCGCCTCCGAGGCGCCTTTGGCGCGGGCGGTGCGGATGAAATCCTGGTGCAGCACCTCGAGCATGCCGCCGCGGGTGAGCCGCGAAATTGGCGCCGCATAGGCGATGCCCAGCACGAGCGCGGGCAGCACCCGGTCCGCACTTGTGTACCAACCGGACGCATTGAACCATCCGAGGTGAATCGCGAAGGCCAGCACGAACAGCGGGCCAACCACGAACGTGGGCACGGAAATCCCAATCATGCCGAAGCCGGAGGCGAGATAATCGGCCCACGTGTTCCGCTTGATCGCGGCGAGCGTCCCGAGCGTGATGCCGCCCACGAGCGCAATGCCGAGTGAAAGCAACCCGAGTTCGGCGGACACCGGCAGCTTGTCACCGATGATTTCATTGACGGTGCGATTCGGATATTTGAACGAAGGGCCCAGGTCGCCGCGCATCAGGCTGCCGAGATAATCGAGGTACTGGCGCCAGAGCGGTTTATCGAGTCCGTAGTGCGCTTCGAGGTTGCGCAGGATTTCCGGGGTCACTGCCTTCTCCGCGGTGAACGGTCCGCCCGGGACGAACCGCACCATGAAGAACGTCGCCGAGATGACGACGAACAGCGCCAGGAGAGACTGAAAGAACCGCGTGGTGATGAAACGAAACACGGGCGGAAGACTAGGAAGACGGGAAGACTTGGAAGACTGGGAAGACTGGGAAGACTCGGAAGACTCGGAAGACTCGGAAGACTTCAGCTGCTCCAGGTGCAGGAGGGAAGCGAACTCTTATTGTCGCGTGGCCACTTCATTTTCCCGCTCACGTCACTTTTCGAGGTAAATGTACTTGTAGGGGTGGTTGTCGAGGAGGGTGGGGTAGTAGCCTTTCACCTTCGGGCTCATGGCATAGATTCGGTTGTAGTGGTAGATCGGGATGATCGGGCACTCGTCGACGAGGATGGCGTCCATCTTCTGGTAGATCTCGTAGCGTTCCTGATCATCCTTCGCGGCGAGCGTCTGCAGAAAAAGCCGATCGTATCCGGCGTTCGACCAGTTCGTGTCGTTGTTGCCGTTGTCGGTCACCCAAATCTCGAGGAACACGTGGGGGTCCACATAGTCGGCAATCCAGCCGCCACGCTGGAGGGTGAAATTCTTGGTGTGTTGGGAATCCAAGTACACCTTCCATTCCTGGTTCAGCAGCGTGATGTCGACGCCAAGATTTCGCTTCCACATCTGCTGGATGGCCTCGGCAATCGCGCGGTGGTTTTCCGAGGTGTTGTAGAGAAGCTCGATCGAAGGGAATCCCTTGCCGTCGGGAAAACCGGCCTCCGCCAGCAGCCGTTTCGCCTCCGCGAGACCACCGGTCAACTTTGCCCTCGGCACATAGCCGGCCGTATCCGGATAGCTGACGGCATAGGCCGGCCGCTGGCCACCGCGCGTCACGTTCTTGACCAGCGACTCGCGATCGATTGCGAGCGCGAGTGCCTTGCGCACGCGCTTGTCGGTGAGCGGCGGCCGCGAGACGTTGCAGCGATAGAAATACACGCCGAGGTACGGCTCCATGCGCAGAAACTCGGGAAACTCGCGGCGATAGGCGTCGATTTTCGCGTTCGGCAGCTCGTTCGTCTTGTGCAGCTGCCCGGTGCGGAACATGCGCTCCTCCGTTGAAATGTCCTCCGTCGGATAGAAATGAATCTCGTCGAGCTTGACGTTCGCCGCGTCCCAATAATTCGGATTCCGCGTGACGACGATTTTCTGGTTCGGCAGCCACTCCTTGAGCTGAAACGGCCCGCTGGCCACGAGCCGTCCCGGCTTCGTCCACGGCGTCCGCTTCTGGTCGAGCGGTCCGTATTTCGCGATCACCCTTACCGGCACCGGCGTCCACGCATAGTGGCTCCCGATGATTTTCATCAGATACGGCGACGCGTTCTTCAACGTGACCTGGAGCGTGTGGTCATCGAGCGCCTTGAATCCGACCTGGGAAAAGTCCTTCAACTTTCCGTCGTAGAATTCCTTCGCGCCGACGACGTAGTCATAAACGAGATACGCGTATTCGGAGGCGAAATTCGGCGTCAGGATCCGGCGATAGGACTGCACGCAATCGGCCGCCGTGATCGGCGAACCATCGGACCATTTGCCGTTCGGTCGCAGGTGGAACGTGTAAACGCGGCCGTCAGGTGAAATCTCCCATTTTTCCGCCAGGCCCGGCACCGGGTGCAAATCCTTCGGGTCCTCGCTGGCGAGCCCCTCGAACAGCGCCATCATCAGCTTGTGCTCCGGCACACCCGTGATCGCCTGCGGGTCGAGATCCTGCGGCTCGGTGCCGTTGCCAACGTGCCAGATCTGGCGGCCGTTGTCCGTGCCTTTGCCACCGCTGGCCGCGAGGTTCGCGCTGCCGTTTTTCCCGCAACCACCAAGCCCGAACGATACGATCAGGATGCCGAGCAGGAGAGGGGAGCGGATGCGCATTGGGCGAAAGAAATGTCCCGAGCGCCCTGGCGCAAGCACACCCGCGAATGGGTGTGTCGATAAAGAAGACTGGCGGCCGGAATTCCCGCAGCCAGATACGTGATACGATCGTATCACGTATCTGGCTCATGCCGTTGGCGAGCCGGCGCCGCCTGGCTATTCAGTTCAACCGCGAATCGACGCGAATGAACGCTAATTTCAGTGGCGCACGCGAGTGCGATGGCGATTCGGAGCAGCATCGTTTTCATTCGAGGTGGAGAGTTTGGTACGTGCGCGTCCACAGCCCGTCTTCCTCCCAGCCACGAACGCGCGGCGACATCAGCCAGATCTTGGTGTTGAAATAGAGCGGGGTAACCGGGGCTCGCTGCAGGAGCTGCTGCTCGGCATCGACCAGCACAGTGGCGCGCTCGCCGGCATCGGCAAGCAGGGCCGCACGACGGTACGTGTCGTCGAATACCGGGTCGCGCCACTGCGGATAGTTCTCCGCCGAGCTGGAGGTGAAATCCCCGAGCAGATCGGCGGCGTCTGCCACATCCGGAATCGCGGTGATGAAACCGATGTCGTAATCGCCCGCCGCCAGCGCGCGCTGGTGGACCTTCGCTTCGCGGAGTGCGATCCGTATGTCGATGCCGAGTTCCTGCCGCCACATCGCCTGCATGGCCTCGAGCAATGGCGAGTTCGTCCATCCGGTGAGTTCGAGTCGCGGGAGAGTTTTCCCGTCGTATCCGGCGGCCGCCAGCAGACGGCGCGCGATGCTGGGATCGAACTGGTGCTGCCCACCGGGCGAACGCGCCTCGCGTGCGGCCCGCAGCGCCGATGGCACAAATCGAATCGCGGGTTCCTGGCCGCCCTGCAGCACGCGTTCGGCGATCTTCTGGCGGTCGAGCGCGAGCGCGAGCGCACGCCGCACCCGTTCATCCTGGAGCGGGCCGCGGGTCGTGTTGAATGCGAGATAACGCGTCTCGATGAGCGGAGCCCGATGCAATTCGGCCGGGCGCTCGCGGGCATACACCTCCAGCTTGCTGATCGGCACTGCCATCGTCGCGTCGACCTGGCCGGCGCGATACGCGCGCTCCTCGGCCTCGTTGCTGTCGAACCGTACAAACTGGATTTCGGCGAGCCGGACGGCGGCCGCCCCGTGCCAGCGCGGATTTTTTTTGACCACGATGCGCTGCTGCGGCCGCCATTCCGCGAGGACAAAAGGCCCGTTGCCCACGAAGTTTGCCGGCTCGGTCCATTTGCGTCCGTGGCGCTCCACCGTGGGCAGGTGGACCGGCAGCCACGGGCCGCTCGCGACATAGTGCGGGAACCGCGGATTCGGCCGCTCGAGCGTGATGACGAGCGTGTGTTGATCGACGGCGCGAAAACCGACGGTCGTGAAATCGCGCGTTTTCCCCTCGAGAAATCCCTGCGCGTTCCTGACCGGATAGAAAACCGCCGCCTTCTGTGCCGCCGTCGCGGGTGTCAGGACGCGTTGATACGACCGCACGAAGTCAGCCGAAGTAACCGGGTCACCGTTCGACCAAAGCGCGCCCGGCCGAAGGTGAAACGTATAGGTGATACCATCTGGTGACACATCGTATCTGGCCGCCGCGCCGGGCCGCGGCTCGCCACCGCCGGGCGCCGGGAGCAGGAGCCCTTCGCACAACGCTCGCAGAATCCCGAACTCGTCCGGCAGCGTGACCTTCGCGGGATCGAGATCGGCCGGTTCGTTGCGCTGACTGAGCCGCAGCACCTGGGGTGCCGCGGACCGCGCGGATGGTCCCGGTTTCGATTCGCGGGTGCAGGCCGGCAGAAGCAGCGCGACGCCCATCGCGAGGACGGTCCCAATCGCGCCCCATCGGCTTCGAGACGGGACCGCGACAAATCTAATTCTCCAGCCACACATGCTTGTAGGGATGATGATCAAGCAACGTGGGATGCCAGCCCTGCACGGAGGGCTGCTTTAGGAAAACGTGCGTGTAATAATAGATTGGGATGATCGGCACCGCCTCGAGCAGCAATGCTTCCGCTTTCTGCAGCAGTTCCCGGCGTGCCGCGGGATCGATGGTCCGCGCCGCGGCGAAGAGAGCGGCATCGTAACTCGAGTTCGACCAGCCGGTGTAGTTGTTGCCGCTGTCGCCGCGGAAAATATCCAGGAACGTCGCCGGATCCAGGTAATCGCCAATCCAGTTCGAGCGCATCATCTGGAAGTCGCCGCTGCGCCGCGCCGCAAACGTCACCTTCAAGTCCTGGTTGATCAGCCGGACCTCGACGCCCAGTTCGCGACGCCACATTTCCTGCAGCGCCTCCGCCATCACGCGCACGTTTTCCGAATTCGGGTAGAGGAATTCAATGACGGGCAGTCCGCGGCCGCCCTCGTAGCCGGCTTCCTTGAGCAAGGCTCGCGCGGCGGCGACATTCGTTTCGATTCGCGCGGCCGGGGTGTAACCAGCGGTGTCCGGCGGGGTGAAGGCGTGCGCGGGTTTCACCTGGCCGCCGAGCGCCTTCATCAGCGATTCGCGATCGATCGCCATGGCAAACGCGCGGCGGATCCGCGGATCCGTGAACGGCGCACGCTGGGTGTTAAGACGCAGGAATTCCGTCGCGAGATAAGGATCGATCCGCAGCAGGTGCGGGGAATCGCGCCGATAGGCCGCAATCTTGGCCACCGGCACCGCGTCCGTGATGTGCAATTGGCCCGCGCGAAAGGCGCGTTCCTCGGCGTCGCGGCTGTCCATCGGGTAAAAGTGCACCGCCTTCAACCTGACCTTGGCCGCGTCCCAATACGTGGCGGATTTCTCCACGATCATGACCTGGTTCGGCGTCCACTTTTTCAATACGAACGGTCCGTTGGTGACGATTCGCTCCGGCCGCGTCCACGCGTTGCCCCGTTGGTCGGAGCGCCCGTGCTGCTCGAGCACCGCGATTGGGACCGGCCGCCATGGCGGATTGACGAGCAGGGCCAGGAAGTACGAGGCGGGGTGCTCGAGGACGAGACGCAGCGTCCGCGGATCGACGGCCGACACACCGACGTGCGAAAAATCCTTGTTCGCTCCCTTGTGGTACGCCTCCGCGCCCTGGAGGATGTAAAGCATGTTGGCGTAGTCAGCCGCGAGCGACGGCGTAAGGATACGCCGATACGACGCGACGAAATCCGCGGCCGTCACCGGCGTGCCGTTGGACCATTTGGCATCCGCCCGAAGATGGAAGGTGTAGACGAGCCCGTCGGCCGAGACATCCCAGCGTTCGGCCATGCCGGGAACGGGATGCAAGTTCTCCGGATCCTCGGCCACCAGACCTTCGAACAGCGCGCGCATCACTTCGCCCTCGGCGATGCCGGTGACGAGATGCGGATCGAGATCCACCACGTCGTATCCGAGGCTGCGATGGAGAATCTGATCGCGGTTGCCACGCTGAACGGCGGTTTCACGTTGCGGGCAGCCGGTGAAGAACAGGAGAGCAGACAGGAGACAGGTGACGGGCGACAGGAGACGGGAGACGGCAGCGCGGGGCTGCCTCCCGCGCGGGGGGTGGCCAGGGTTGCCCGAGCGCGGGCGAAAGCGCCGCGCCAGTTCGCGCGCTGCCGTCATGCCTTGACGATGAGCACCACCGCATGAGCGGCAATCGCGAGCCCCCGGCCAATCTCGTCGATGCCTTCGTTCGTCGTGGCCTTGACGCCGATGTTGGCGACGGGGACATGGGTCGACTTGGCGAGGATCGCCTTCATTTCAGCGAGGTGCGGATAAATTTTCGGTTTTTCCGCCAACACACTGACGTCGATGTTCGAAATGGCAAAACTGCGCCGCGACAACTCGGCGCAGACGCGGGCAAGGAGCACCTGCGAATCCACGTTCTTGTAGGCGGGATCGGTATTGGGAAAGAAATGACCAATATCGGGCAGGCCGGCGGCTCCGAGCAGTGCATCGCAAATCGCGTGGGTGATGCAATCGGCGTCGCTGTGGCCCTCGAGCCCGTAATCCGTTTCGAATTTGACTCCGCCGAGCACGAGCGGCCGGCCGGGAACGATGCGATGGATGTCGTAGCCGTGGCCGATCCGGAAGTTCATGGGCGGGCGAGGAGGAATTCGAGGAAAGCGAGATCGGCGGGCGTCGTGATTTTCGGATTCGCATGCTCGTTTTCGAACAGCGCGATCGGGTGGCCAAGCAGTTCAACAGCCTGCGCGTCGTCTGTGATCCTGAGGTTGCGCGACTTCACCCGCGCGTAGCCGCGGACGATTAGTTCCCGGGCGAAAACCTGCGGTGTCTCCATCGCCCACAGCCGCGAACGATCCAGCGTGCGCAGCCGCGCATCATCGTGGTGCTCCTTGATCGTGTCGGTGACGCGATGGGCGAGAACCACCGCCTGCTCGCGCCGTACGATCTTGTGCAAGGCGACGAGTTGCTCGGCGTGAATCAGCGGCCGCGCGCAGTCATGAATGAACACGTGTTCGATGTCCGCCGGCAACGCGTCGAGCGCGTTGATCACGGAATCCTGCCGCTCCCGTCCGCCGCGAACGAGCACGGATGGCGTGGGCGCGTAAGCCGACAGATCCATCATCTGCCGCTGATCGCGGTACACAACGATGTACAGGTCAGCGATCGCGCTCTGCATGAAGGCCGCAGCCGAATGCGCGAAAACGGGCCGTCCCGCGAGCGGCGCGAGCACCTTGTCGTTTACCGCGCCTTGCATCCGCGAGCCAGCCCCGGCGGCGAGAAGAATGACGGCAGTGCGGCTCATGAGAAGACGGGAAGACGCGGAAGACGCGGAAGACGGGAAGACGCGGGAGACGGGAAGACGCGGGAGACGGGGGAGACGGGGAAATGTTTATGTCTGACCTCTGACGTCTGACATCTGACCGCGGTGCGATTCGAGTTCGGCGAGGATCGCACGCGCGGCGGCGACGGGGTCCGGAGCTTTGAAGATCGGGCGGCCCACCACAATGTAGTTCGCGCCGGCGGCGGCGGCCTCGGCGGGAGTCATAACGCGCGTTTGATCGTCTGCCCTGGCGTCGCGCGGCCGGATGCCCGGCGTGACGAGGACCACGTCGGGCGGGAGCGCGGCCCGAAGCGGCGCGATTTCGAGCGGTGAACACACCAGCCCGCGGATGCCGGACTGTGCCGCGAGCCGCCCGAGTCGCACGACCTGGTTCGGCGGCGTGTCGGCCACGCCGGTTTCCGCCAGCCCGGCGGCACTCATCGAGGTCAGCACGGTGACCCCCAGAAGGAGCACGCTGGGCGCGTGCTGCTGGCGCGCCTTTGCCGCCCACTGCATCATTTCACGGCCACCCGACGTATGCAGCGTGAGCATACGGATGGGCAACCGCGCGGCGGACTCGATTGCCTTCGCCACGGTATTCGGAATGTCATGCAGCTTCAGATCGAGGAAAACGTTGAAACCCATGTCGGCGATTTCCCGGACGGCGTCAGGTCCGCACGCCGTGTACATTTCGAGTCCCACCTTGACCCAGTGAACGGTACCCTGAAGCGACTTAAGGGTGGGAGTAACCTCGCGCGGAGATTGGGCATCGAGGACGAGAATGAGGTCGCAAGCCATCAGTGAGGAACCACTAATGGACACTAATCGCCAGTAATGAAGCAAAAACCCGCCCGGCTCCGCCCATGCCTGTGAGTCCAATTTCAATTTTTGCGCCGGCGAAATTGAATCTGTCCCTCGCGATCACCGGCCGACGGCCAGATGGCTTTCATGATTTGGTATCGGTCGTTGCCCCATTGGACTTTGGCGACGTCCTGCACGTTGAGGCCGCGGATGGACTTAAGCTCACCTGCGACACTCCGGGTGTTCCGACCGATGGATCGAATCTCGTGCTGAAGGCGGCCACGACGTTTTTCCAGGCAACGGCCGGTGCTGGCGCAGTGCGCGGCGCGAAATTCCGACTCGAGAAGAAGATTCCGGTTGGGGCTGGTCTAGGGGGCGGCAGCAGCGATGCGGTGGCGGCACTGCGCGGCCTCAACGCGCTCGCCGGCCACCTGCTTTCCCTTGCGCGGCTGACGGAGATGGCGGCGCGGCTCGGTTCCGATTGCCCGCTGTTCCTGCATGAACGTCCGGTGGTGATGCGCGGTCGGGGCGAGCGGATCGAACCGCTGGCCGAATCGGCGGTGGCGCGGTTGCGCGGGCGGTGCGTGCTCGTCTTCAAGCCGGGGTTCGGAATTCCGACGCCGTGGGCTTACGCCCAGCTCGCGGTGGCGGCGCCGCACTCGTATATGCCCGCGGCCGAAGCCGAGGCGCGGCTCGCAAGCTGGCTCACAAATACGAACGCGCCGGCGGAGGAACTTCTTTTCAACAACATGGAGCCTCCGGCATTTAGAAAATATGTGGCACTGCCGGCGCTGCTCGATCAGCTGAAGACCGATTTCGGGTTCGCTGCCCGGATGAGCGGCAGCGGCAGCGCATGTTTTGGGTTTCTGCCCCCCGGGGTGTCATCGGCGTCAATCATCGCGGCCATACACGCGGCTTGGGGTGATTCTGCATTCGCCATGGATACGCGACTCATGTAAATCCGCATTGACCCGTTTCCGGGGGAACGCGTTAACCTCGGACGCCGACCCGTTGCCCTGGAGGAGGGGACCCTGATCCTAAATGGAAGACGTACACGAAAAGACCGAAGTGACCGTGCAAGGCATCGCCGCCTCGCAGGGCATCGCCTATGGTCAAATCTTTGTGTACGTCCAGAACGACGTCGAGGTGCCGAGCTACCAGGTCGAGACCGCAAAGCGGATCGACGAGGTGGCGCGGTTCGACCGCGCGCTGGTGGTGACGCGGCAGCAGATTTCAAAGATCAAGAACGAGGTCGAAAAGAACATCGGCGCGGAAGAGGCCGCCATCTTCGACGCCCATCTCATGGTGCTGGAGGACGAGGCGCTGATTGGGGAGACGATTCGCGAGTTTGAGTCGACGGGCCGCAACATCGAAACCTGTTTTCACAAGGTATCGTCGCGATACGTGCAGGCGTTTTCGGAAATCGACGACGAATACCTGCGCGAACGCGCGGGCGATTTGCGCGACGTCGCGCAACGGGTGTTGCAAAACCTCCTCGGGCAGGCGGAGAACGCGTTGAACCGGCTCGCGGATCAGCGAATCATCGTGGCGAGCGACATCACTCCGTCCGACTCCGCCACGCTCGACCGCACCGCGGCGCTCGCGCTCGTGATGGATACGGGCAGCAGGACGAGCCACGCCGTGATCGTCGCGCGCTCGATGAAAGTGCCGGCGGTGGTCGGCGTCCGTAACCTGACGCAGCGGGTGAAGAATGGCGACTGGGCAATCGTCGATGGATACGACGGGGTGGTGATCCTCAATCCGTCGGAGAGCACGCTCTTCCGCTACGGCACAATTCAGGAGAAGAAGAAATCGTTCGAGAGCCGGCTGCTCGAAGTGAACCGCCAGCCGGCGGTGACGCTCGACGGCGTGGCGGTTTCGCTGCTGGCGAACATCGAAAAGGGCGACGAGGTGACGAAGGCGAAGGCGTATTTCGCGGAAGGGATCGGACTGTATCGCACCGAATTCCTGTTCCTCAGCTCCGCGCGGATGCCCAGCGAACACGAACAGTTCATCACCTATAAAGGGGTCGTCGAAGCGATGGCACCGCAGCCGGTGATCATCCGCACGCTGGATCTGGGCGGCGACAAGCCGATGATGTGGAAGGAGGATTTGTTCCCGAAGGAAAACAATCCCTTCATGGGTTTCCGCGCCATCCGCTTCTGCCTCGAGCACCAGGACATTTTCAAGGAACAACTCCGCGCCATCCTCCGCGCGAGCGCGTATGGCAAGGTGAAGCTGATGTATCCGATGATTAGCGGGACGGAGGAGCTGCTCCGCGCCAACGCGGTGCTCGATGAATGCCGGGTGGAGTTGAAGGCCCGGGGCGTGGCGTTCGACGAGAAGCTCGAGGTCGGCGCGATGATTGAGATTCCCAGTGCGGCCGTGACCGCTGACCTGCTGGCGAAGGAGTGCGCTTTTTTCAGCATCGGGACGAACGATCTGATCCAGTACCTGCTTGCGATTGACCGGGTGAACGATCGGATCGCGCACCTTTATGAGCCGACGCATCCGGCGATCATTCGCACGCTGAAGCAGATTGTGGACGAGGCGCATCGCCAGAACGTGCCGGTCGGTGTCTGCGGCGAGATGGCGGGCGACCCGGTGTTTGCGCCGCTGTTGCTCGGGCTCGGCATGGACTCGTTGAGCATGTCGCCGGCGTGGCTGCCGGCGGTGAAGTTCCTGATTCGCTCCATGACGATCGCCGATGCGAAGGCGCTGGCGGCGGAGGCGCTGACCCTGCGTTCACCAAAGGAGATCTATGCCCGTTGCGACGAGTTCTACCGCGCGCGGGTGCGGATGGATTGACGTGCCGCGGATGGGGAACGGGTAACACCGGCGTTACACGTGACCAGTTGCGATTTCGGCGCCGCCGATTATACGAGGAACGACAACGCATGAAACCCCACCGGTGTCCTTCGCGGCTGCTGGCCATCGCCCTCGGCGGCGCCTCGATGTTCGGCACCGGGTGCGGGAACCTCTTCATGCCGAAGCACAAGGTGCTGGTGGATGCGATCAGCGCGCCCGACGCGCCCAAGCCTTCCGGCGTGTCGTATCGGCTGGTGGCGAAACGCTCGGTCGTCAGCCAGACCTCTGCCCAGATATCCGTGGTCAAGGCCTGCATCGATGCGGCTTTGAGCGGGCAGGGGATGTTCGAGGCGCCGCCGAATGCGCCCTCGGACCTTTTCATCGAAGTCGCATTCGGGCAGGACGTCGCGGCGCGCGTCGATCCGGCCGCGCGCGAAACCTTCCTGCAGTTGTCCGCGCGTTCGAATCCGGAGCGCTCGATGGATCGCGCCACCGGCCCGGAGTTATGGGATGTGCGCGTCGCGGTGCTGGGTATCTCCGGGCGCATGGAAACGGCCATGCCGCTGCTTTCGTCCGTCGCTGCGACTTACGTCGGCACCAACACACACATGGAGACGAAGGTCGAGGTGCCGCAGAACTCGCCGACCATCGCCGCGGTGCGGGAGAATGCGCTGAAGGCGCTCGATACGCGGAATGCCGCACCGCCGCCGCCGCCGGCATCCACCCCACCGCCCGCCGGGCCGCCCCCCTCCGCTCCACCGACCGCGGCGACACCTCCACCGCAAACGTAGCGGTAGTTGCGGTTTGGTTACTGGAAGGCGCGCGACAGCGTCGCGGCCGTGTCGTGCCAGGTCGGCAGCGGTCGCATGGTCGCCTGATGAACCAACTCCGCGTGGAGCGAATCGTCAGTTAGCACGCGCCGCAGCGCCGCGACCCAGGCGCCGTGGTCGTTCGCGGCCACCGGGACGCAACCGCCAGCGTCGGCGTTTTCCCGCAGCACGGGCAAATCGCTGCACACGCAAGGCACGCCCCCCCACAGCGATTCCAGCAGCGGCAGGCCGCAGCCTTCGGCGAGGGTTGGAAAAACCGTGGCATGGGCCCGCGCGAACAAACCCGCCAGCATCCGGTCGTCCGCCGCGGCGTGAAAACGGAGCCCGGCGTGAATCTTGGCGGCGGCCTTCAGCCGTTTCACGATCGGCGCGCCGAAATGCGGATTGACCCGGCCCACCACGTGCAATTCGAAGCGGCAGCCGGAACGCCACAGCTGCTCGCATACTTCGAGCAGGAACAGCTGGTTCTTCCGCGGCTCGATGATGCCGACGCAGAGCAGCACCGGAACGGCGTGCGGGCGGACATTCGAGCCCACGGCATTGGTCTTCCGCGGCGCCCCATCGAAATCGGCGCCCAGCGGCAGTACCTCGACGGGTGGATGTTGGTCGACACCCTGCCACCGCCAGAACCCAAGCAGTTCGTCCCGGCTCGCAGCGGAAACGGCCCACACCCGATCGAAGCGCGCGAGCAGTTTCATGTAGACCGGATGCCGCGCGACGCTCTGCGGCCAGGTGATGTGCGGATGCTTGAGTGGAATCGCGTCATGAAAAATTGCCGCCGCGTGACCCCGGCCTCCGGCGAGAAAGGCGGTGAAGCCGGGCCGCTCGTCCTCCGAAAAAAGTTCAGCCGTCAGCAGCCAGTCCTTCCTGCCGGCGGGATTCGAGAACGGCCACGCGACGGGAGCGGCTTTGCCCCCGAATTCCTGCAAGAGGCGCGACGTGACGCGGGTCAGCCCCGAGCGGTGGCGGGCGCGGCCGGTTTTGGTGACGTCGACGTAAATCATACCGGCGCGGCTCCGATGGCGTGTTCGAATTCCGCGAGCAGGCGCCGGGCGTTCTTGTGCGCGTCGAAATTCTCCTCCACCCAGCGGCGGGCGGCGTCACGCAGCCGTTCGGCGAGAGCATCGTCGGCGGCGATGCGCCGGAGGGCCGCTTCCCATTCCACCGGCGATTCCACCGCCGCGACGAGCCCGGTGACGTCATGCGTGACCGCCTCGGTCGTGGCCGCGGCCGGAGACGTGATGACGACGACCCCCGCGGCCATCGCCTCGGGAATCACATTCGGAAGTCCGTCGCGATCGCCGCTTGGCGCCACGACACCGGTGTGCAGCAGAACGTCGGCCCACTCGAACTGCGACCAGACGTCATGTTGCGGCAGGTGGCCGGTGAAGGTCACGGCGGCCGCGATACCCAGATGACCGGCGAAGCGCTCCAGTTCCCCGCGCAGCGGCCCGTCGCCGATGATGCGCGCGTGGAACGGAAGACCGGCGTCCCGCAAGGCGGCATAAATGCGCAGCTGGTGATCAAGGCCCTTCTTCTCGACCAGCCGCGCGACACACACGAGGTGGAGCGGCACGCGACTGGCGCGCAGGGGTTTCAACGGTGGCAGCCAATCGAGGCCGCGACGCACGCAGATGACTTTCCCCGGCGGCAGCCCGCGCTGGATGAGCGCATCACGCGCCATTTCGGTCGAACTGTGGATGAACGCCGCATGCTCGAGCTTGTCATTGAGCCACCAGTCGCCGCCGTGCTCGAAAACATCATACGCGTGGGCCGCGGCGCTGAACCGGTGACCGTCCACCCGCCACATGAGCCACGCCGCGGTGGCGGGCGCGCCGCCCCATGTGGCGTGGATAAGCGCCGGCGGGTCGCGCCGGAAGGCGCGCAGGTGAACGCAGGCAAAGCCGGCGCCGAGCATGTTCTCCCAGAAATTCAGCCACGATGGCGCGCGCCGCGTGAACAGTCCGCGCAAGAGCTGGGCCAGCACCGCGGGCCGGCGCGACGACTCGTAAGGAATCAGCCAGCACAGCGTCAGCAGCCGCCATTTGTTGAAGCGCGCGACGGGCAGGCCGCGAAAGCTGCCGCCACCTCCCCACAACGAATACAGGCTCAGATTCACGCCGTGCTCCCGCATGGCGATGATCTCGCGTTGCAGGAACGTCTCCGTGTTTTTTGGAAACGTGGTGAAAAAATAGGCGATGACGGGCAGTGAAGCGGACAAGGCGG
>JAUSID010000006.1 GCA_030648295.1 Opitutaceae bacterium
CACAAGGTGTTTGGACGCGCCTGATGCGAATGGGCGGGCATTCCAAATTGGATCGAAGGGTTTTCCTCTGTGAACCCTGGTCGCCTTCGGCGCCGCCATAGGCGGGTAAACTCTGTGTCGGAGCTCTGTGCGCTCTGTGACCCAAAGGTTTTTTTTCATTCAGCCTGTGAAATGTCCGGGCTAATAGTCACCGACTCATCCACGGCAGCGCGTCGAGATCGACGTTGCCGCCGCTGAGGATGATCCCGACGCGTTTGCCGGCGAACAAATCGGGATGCTCGCGCACCACGCCGAACGGCACGGCTCCGCTCGGCTCGACCACGATCTTCATGATCTCCCAAAGCCGCCGCATCGCGCTCACGATGCCCTCCTCCGAAACGGTCGCGATGCCATCGACGTTATCCTTGAGGATGGCGAACGTGCGGTCGCCGAGCATGGTGCGCAGGCCGTCCGCGATTGTGTTCGCGGGTTTGGAAACGATCCGGCCGGCCTGCATCGACTCGGCTGCGTCATCCGCCTGGGCCGGTTCGGCGCCGAGGACGCGCGCGCCGGGCCGCAGCGCCTTGACCGCGAGCGCCGTGCCCGACAGCAGCCCGCCGCCACCCACCGGTGCGATCACGATGTCGAGGTCCGGGACTTCCTCGAGCAACTCGATCGCGGCGGTGCCCTGGCCGGCGATAATCCGTTCGTCGTTGTAAGGGTGGATCAGGGTCGCGCCGGTGGCGGCCATGACGCTCTCGCAGGTGCGCTCGCGGGCGGCGAGCGTGGGTTCGCAGAGCACGATCCGGCCGCCATAGCCGGCCACCGCGGCCTGCTTCGGCTTGGGCGAATTCTGCGGCATCACAATATGTGCGGCGATCCCGCGCAACGCCGCCGCGCGCGCGAGGGCGGCGGCATGGTTGCCCGACGAGTGCGTCGCCACGCCGGGCTTCGCCTCCGCGTCGGTGAGCGAGAACACCGCGTTGCAGGCGCCGCGCGATTTGAACGCGCCCACTTTTTGGAAGTTTTCGCACTTGAAGAACAGCCGCGCGCCCGTCTCGCGATCCAGCAGGGTGCTCGTGAGCACGGGTGTCCGCCGGATGTGCGGACGAATGCGTGCCTGCGCCTGGCGTAGGTCCTCGATGGTCATGGCACGGTGAGAATGCGATCCGCGATCGCCGCATACAGCTCGACACCGTGAAGCAGCGACGCCTCGTCGAAGTCGAACGTCGGGTGGTGATGGCCGGCGGTGAGCCTCGATCCGATTAAGAGGTACGTGGCCTGGCCGCCGCGGGCCTGGACCGCGTTCATGAAGCAACTCGCGTCCTCGCTGCCCGGCATCTCGAGCGAGTCGACCACGCGTTTCGTCGGCGGCAGCGAACGGGCGGCGCCGGCGACAATTTGCTTCAGCGCCGCATCGCACTTCGCGCCCTGCGCGGCGCCGACGACTTTGACCGTCGCCTGCACATCGTGCATCGCCGCCGTCGCGGCGATGATCCGGCGCGCCTCCGCGGTCATGAACTCGTTGATCTCCGTGTTGGAACCGCGGACCTCCAGCTTCAGCTCCGCGTGATCCGCGATGATATTCCGGCCGCTGCCGGCGATGAGTTGCCCGACGTTCACGCGCGAATCGCCCGCACCATGGCGCGTGATGGCATGCAACTGGAGCGTGAGCGTCGCCGCGGCGAGCAGCGCGTTGCGGCCTTCGTGCGGCTTCATGCCCGCGTGCGCCGCGACGCCGCGCAGCGTCACGTCGAGCTTGGTCGTGGCGAGAAAGCCGGTGCTGCCACAGCTCACCAGACCGGTTTCATCCGCCGCCGTCCCGAGATGACCGGCCACAAAATAATCGACGTCCTTCACCACGCCAGCCTCGACCATCGAGGCGGCGCCCGCGCATCCTTCCTCTGCGGGTTGAAAAATGATCCGCAGCCGTCCGCCCCATTTCGCGCCGCGGCGCGCGACCAGTTGCGCGAGTCCGAGCCCGATGCTCGTGTGCCCGTCGTGGCCGCACGCGTGCATCCGGCCCGGCCGGCCGGAAATGAACCCGCTGCGCGCCGGCGCGTGCGTCGTCGCCACGCTCTCGGTGACCGGCAGCGCGTCCATGTCGACGCGAAACGCGAGCGTCGGGCCGGGCCGGGGGAACGTCCATTCGGCGACGACGCCGGTGAGCCCGTCGCCCATCGCATCGACCCACTTTGGATTGGCGCCGGCCGCGATCGCCTCGGCACGCGCGACGGCCGCGTCCTCCGGTGCGGGGGCGCCCATTCGTGCGGATTCCGTCATCACTTCGCGACCGACGCGCAGTTTGCAGCCGGGCACGGCGGCGAGCACATCGCACACCCGTGCGGCGGTCCGATACTCGCAGAAACCGAGTTCGGGGTGAGCGTGAAAATCCCGCCGCCACGCGACGAGTTGCTGGGCTAGATCCATGACGATTCAGCCCTCCGGCGATTTCGCGCGGATGGTCGGACCGTCGACCCACCGCGCGGGGATGGTCGTCGTCGACGGCCACTCGGGAATTCCAGTTTCATTGCGCTGCAACTGCCCGATCAATAATTCCGTCGCGCGCGCGCCGAGGATACGCGGCTGGAGATCGAGCCCGGCGAGGGGCTTCGGATTCATGTTCAGGTTGAGGCAGGCGAAGCCGTGTGTGGCGGGAACGCGCGCGCCGCAGCTTTCCATCCAGTCGATCGCGTCCGAGTTGTGGCCGAGTACGACATCGGGCGCGTGACGCTCGAACCAGCTGACGAACTCGGCGCGATCGAACACGTCGACCATCAGCGGCGGAACGGGTTTGCCGATGCCGTGATGTTCCTGGAACGCGTGGAACGCCGCGCCCCAGCGATATTGCAACCGCTCGTTCTGGTGTCGCTGGAGAAAAAGCCCGGGCCGCCGGTAGCCCAGCGCCGCCAGCCGCTGCAACGCCGCGAGCAGGGAGCGGTGATGATCGGAGCACACCGAATGCAGCGCGGGCCGTTCGATGATGTAGTCGGTGTAAATGCCGGCGAACCGGCTCCAGTCCAGGTTCGACAGATCCGGATCGTGCCACGACGGCAGCAGCAGCAGCCCGTAAATCCCGCGTGATTGCAGGATCGAGTCGAGCCGCTGGACCGACAGCCCGGCGTGACCAACGGAAAATTTCTCGACCTTGAACCCGAGCTCGGTCGCGCGGGCGTCGGCGCCGACGACGAGCTCACGATGGTAGCGCGCGGCATGATCGGGCCGTTCGGGTTCGTTGAAGTCGATCGCGGCGATCACGCCACGGAACGCCGCGCCGCGCGAACGGCGGAGCTCCGACATGAGCGCGCCGGCGAGCGGATTCCGGCGGTAGCCCGCGTCGGTCGCGACGCGCCGCACGCGTGCGGCGGTGTTGGGATCGACGCGCGGCGAACCGCGCAGCGCATCGGACACGGTGGTGCGCGACAACCCGAGGACCTTGGCCAGCGAGCGGAGGGTGGGGGCGGGGTCGGGCATCGGCGTTCGGACAGTCCGACGGTTCCGCCGCGATCCGATGAAAGCAATCCGTTTTTCGCCCGCGGCGGGCGAGGCCAACCCGGCTCTCCGCGTACATCCGGACTAAACGCTTCGGGCCGACCCGAAAAATAATCGGGACCCGCGCCCGGACCTCACCCGGCGCCCATCTCTGGTCGCTGGCTCCTAAACACAACGTCGTTAAACTTCGGACATAGATGGAGGGCCCGCCTCTGCGCGGGCCGGTCGTATTCTTTCCATCCGGAAAAGTCGAAACGTGTGTTGACCCGGAAGCGGACCATCGGGCCGCAAGGTGGCCGAACTTCATTTCGCCGCGCAGAAATTGGGACCGCTCACGCCAGTAAACCTACTCGCCTGGCGCGACGCGAGGGGGCTGGGCGCATTGCAAGTGACGTGTTCGAGGGAGCTGGCACGAACCGGGCCTCTTTCTGGACGCAGTGGATTCGTAATAGCGTGCGCACGGCTCGTGACAGGTCCCGGAGTTGGCTGGGGCGACTTACGCCTTGTCTTTAGCCTTACGAGCAACGTCTCGCAAATTTGAGAACACCTCGGGGACGATCGAGCGCTGGAGAACATTGTCCGGGGCGAGAAAGCTTATGATGCCAATTCCAACTTGGCGCGCCGTCGGACGAACGGAATAGTTCCGGAGGACAAATCTTGATACAAATCCGCGAGATGTTCCTTTAGATCTTCGAAGCTTGAGCCTTGGGTGAGGTAGTCGGGAAATTCATCGAGGTAACCGATCCAATCGCTTCCGTCCTGCCAGTAGGTGAAATCGAGCGTTTTCATCTTTCCCGAACGCTACGCTGAGGCCTCGCTGCGTCAATTCATCGGCGGTGGCGGCCGCGTTCCGGCGCGGGATGGATGACGCGCTCCATGCGCACGCCCCCGACCTGCATGCGAAGGTGGCGGCTGCGGCGTGGCGGTGTTCTCCCGGCCAGGCCGGCGAGAAATACTTTCCGCATCGGAAAGCCACCCGTTATTCCCGGGCCCGTTCAACCAGGGTCGTGTTGTGGCGCAGGCGCAACACAACCTTCTGGGTTGGGCCTCTTGCCCGCTCATTTCTTCATGCTGCGGGCAGCGGTCCCGCTGCGACCAACCTTTTCTTCGGTGAATCGACCGTGAGGTTCAGTCCCTCTAGTGTGCGTGCTCCGAGCAACAGTAAGTCGCCTTTTTCGGCGAATACGACCTCGTCGACCGTGAAACTCTTATCGACTCTCACGATCGCAAATCCGACGCTTCGCGTTATCCTTTGTCCGTTCGCCATCACGAATTCCAGGTCCTTCTTTTCACGACCTATTCCGAGCTTCTCAAGAGCCGCCCTTGGGGCCCACGTAAATTCGCTGCCAGTATCGACCAGCAATCGCGGCAGCGACATGCCTTTGGAGCGATCGACCACATTCTCGATCCGTGCACCAACGTGGAAAGTACCCATGTAGGCACGCTACCCGGTCGGATCCGTTCGGCAAGGGCGATGTCGGCTTCTCATTCATGAGTACGCGGCGTGACAGATCCCGGCGTTGGCTGTACCGAATTGGGCACTTTTCGCTCTATCCCTTCGAGCGCGTTTATTTCGAAAGAGGTCACGGTCACTTCTTTCGAAGTCGTTCCGTCGGGAAGAATGGATGACATAGCAGATGTCTATCTTCTTGGCTGTGCATGGCAGCGAGTAGCTCAATCCAAGTCCTTCTTGCCGCTTGCCGTCTTTCCAACGAGCGACAAACAAGCGCTCGCCACCCGCCCTGTAAACAACGGCCTGCACCGGGTGTGGATAGACAGACGGATCGTGCCGCGCCACTCCTCCTACTCCCGGCTTCTGGGATATTCCGTCAATACGGACATCGCGGATCTCTAAGGCCAATCCAGCTGCGACATATGCCCTCCCGTTCACGACGGCAGGAAGGGCAAGTGGCCATTCGGAAATTAGCTTCGAATGAGTGGAAACGTAGGTTTCAGCACGCCCTACGTGCGCAACTGCCAAAGCAAGTAACGAAGCCACAGTAAATTTGTTCATCGGGAAGCTTTCTTGCCGAACAGTGTTATTGGGACCAACTGAGTTTGTCTTTGCGCGGCATGGTGGAGGGCGTTCGGCGGGGCCCGGCATCTGAAATGTCCCTGCGCAAGGATTTGAACAACAAAATCCCATTGATTCGCATACTCAGTTCTGGGTGGTCGGGACGCCTTCTTTTCCGGCCGACGAAAGCCAGACCGGCTGGATGACGCCCGCGGACGGCAAAATTGCTCGACGTGGCACGGCCGTCCCCGTCCATGCCACTCGCAAGACCACGGGCGGGACGCCCGTGGCACTCGCGATCCGCTTCGCAGCCAAGGCAGAGCTCACGCGAAGCCGCGAGGACGCGAAGGACAACCTTTTGCTCGCGCGGACGGCAGCGGATTCGCAACGTGATCGCGCCCCATGACTTTCGGCAGCCTCAACGTCATCGATGTGCTCGTTGTGGTCGGCTATCTCGGCCTCGTGACGTTCCTCGGCCACCGGGCGGCGCGCGGTGCACGGAGTCAGGAGGGATTTTTCCTCGCCGGCCGGAAGCTCGGCAGCCTGTACCAGTTTTTCCTGAATTTCGGCAACGCCACCGACGCGAACGGCGCCGTCGGGACGGCGAGCCTCGTTTACCAGCAGGGCGCGTCCGGCGTCTGGCTCTCGTTCCAGACGCTTTTCATGAACCCGTACTATTGGTTCATGAACCTTTGGTTTCGCCGCGTGCGTCTCATGACCGTCGCGGATCTCTTCGAGGACCGGCTCGGCAGCCGCGCCCTGGCCCAGTTCTATGCCGTCTTTCAAATCATCGCGGCCGTCGTGGTGACGATCGGGTTTGGCAACCTCGTCGCGTATAAAATTTCCGCGTCGTTGCTGGTGAAGCCCGAGCCGGCCTGGACCGCGGCGGAAAAGCAGTCCGTGGAAAACTACCGCGAGTTGCAGCAATTGCAGCGGCAGGCGAAGGCGGCGCCGCTCGACGCGCCGGCCACGGCGCGACTCGATCTGCTGCGTGACGCCGACGCGCGGGGCGAACTGCACAGCTATATCACGGTGCTGAATCCGTGGGTGTTCTACCTCTGTTACACGGCGGTCGTCGGACTCTACATTGTGCTCGGCGGCATGTCGGCGACGGCCGTGAACGAAGCGGTGCAGGGAGTCCTCATCGTCGTGTTTTCCGCCATCCTGATCCCAACCGGGCTCGCCGCGATTGGCGGCTGGGGCGAGCTCAGCCGAAAAGTTCCGGCCGGAATGTTCGAGCTGTTCGGGACCGCGTCGTCGCAGGTCACCGGCTGGACCCTTGTCGCCATCCTGTTCGTGAGCATTGTCCAGATTCACGGCATCATCGGCAACATGAGCATCAGTGGGTCGGCAAAAAGTGAATACGCCGCCCGGTTCGGCGCCGTGTCCGGGACCTACGCCAAGCGGATCATGATCATCATGTGGGCCTTCGTGGGTCTGATCGCCGTCGCGCTTTTCCAGGGCACGGCCACGCTGTCCGATCCGGACGCGGCGTGGGGCGCGATGTCGCGGCAGCTGCTCGGGCCGGGGTTGCTCGGGCTCATGATTGCCGGCGTGCTGGCGGCGAACATGTCGACGGTGGCGGCGCAGACGATGGCGATTTCGGCGCTCTTCGTGCGCAATGTGTACCGGCACCTCCGTCCCGCGGCCACTGAGGACCAGAGCGTGACGGCCGGCCGGTGGGCGATCGTGGGCGCACTCGGGGTCGGAATTTTCGCGGCGTTGAAAATGACGAACGTGTTTTCGGTGCTCCAACTGCTCTTGACCGTGAACGTGCCGTTCGGCGCCGCCGTCGCGCTGATTTTCTGGTGGCGGCGGCTGACGGCGCCCGCGGTCTGGACCGCCGTCATCGTCTCCGCGCTCGTGAATATCATCGTGCCGCTCGTTGGTCCCCAGGTGGCTGCGCTGCGGCAGCATCCCGCGTTAACGGAACTCAGCGCGCCCGATCCCAATGGCCGGCGCGACCCGGTGTTTTTCGCGAAGGTCGTCCGCTCGAATCCCGATGATCCCGCGAGCGCCCTCGAGGGCCGTGAGCGTTTTCACCTCGAGCTGCTCGTGCTCGATCGTCTTGGGCTCGACATGACCGCCCGGTCGGCGAGTGCGCGTTTCGCCGCGCGATTCTTTTTCGACGGGCTGCTGCCATTTGCGCTGCTGCTCTTCGTCAGCCTGATCACCCGTCAGCCGGCCGGTGATTGTGTGGAGCAGTTTTTCGGCAAGATGAAAACGCCGGTCGCACCGACACCCGACCTCGACGTCGCGGAAATGGCGGAAACCCGGCGGAACCCGCACCGGTTCGACGATCAGAAACTGTTCCGGAGCTCGTCGTGGGAATTTACGAAATGGAATCGCGTCGACGTAATCGGGTTTGCCGCCTGTTGCGCCGTTTCCGGCGGAATCCTGGGACTATTCCTCTTGTTATTGCGTGCAGCGGCGGGGTGAGGACCACGTATACAATGAAAGGCCTCGAGCACGTCGAGAGGCCTGTCGCGGGGCAGCCACAGATTCGGTCGGATTGGCGAGCGGCATTTCTCTGCGGGCGCGGGCGCCCGCGCTCCCAGGTGACGCACGCTGTTTCTTAGTAGTAGTTCAACCGCGAATAGACGCCAATTCACGCGAATGGAGACGGCGTGTTTGGGGAGCATGGAGACGTGGCGCCAAAACTGTGACCATGGTGTTACTTGGGTGATCCTCCTCCGGAATTTGCGTCCATTCGCGTTCATTCGCGGTTGTCCACGCCGGGCGAGAGAAAGAGAACGAGAACGAGCCAAGGCGCCCAACCGGATCGCCTCACCTATTTGAATACGCCGGCCAGCAGGGCTTCTGGCGGGACGCGTCGTGGCTCGCGCGGGTCAAGGTCCGGACCAGCAGCCGGTTGGCCGTGGCGGAGACGCCCGCGCCCCCGGGGCAACCCCGAATTAGTCTCGGCAACTTTCGACATTGGCGTTCGTCTCATGTCCTGATGAAACGCTTGTTTCCCTCTCGGCGCGGGTTGCGGTGGTGGGCCACCCTGTGGCTACTGCTCAGCGGATTCGCCTCGGCGGCCGAGGATGCGGCCGTCGGCCCGGTGATCGAGCTGCCGAAGTTCATCGTCACGGACACGCGCGAGCTGCCCCCGCCCGAACAGTGGCGCTATGGGACCATCGCCGGATTCGAAGTGCTGAGCAATGCGTCGGATCGCGCGACCCAGCGGCTGCTGCGCGACTTCGACATGTTCCGGCAGGCGCTCGGCCATGTGTGGCCCATCCGCACGCGCATCTCGCATTCGACGGCGCTGATCATCTGCGGCCGGAAGGGGAAGTTCGACGCGTTCGTGCCGGGCGTGCGGCTCGGGCCCGACGTGGCGCTCGCCAGCCTGATGCTGAAGAAGGACGACCACACCGCCATCGTGATCGACATGCAGGCGACGACGCTGAATATCCTGAACATCGACGGCCTGAACGATGCCGCGACCGGCACCGATTCAGGACTGATTTCGGTCGAGCACGACAAGCAGCTTTACCGCGAATACGTCCGCTACCTTTTGAGCCAGATGGAACCGCGCGCGCCCGCCTGGTTCGAGGAGGGGCTGTCGCAGATCATCATGAAGATGCAGTTCGATCGGAAGTGGATCGAATTCGCGCGTCTCGAGGATCCCAATACGGTGTCGGCCCAGGCTGCGATGACGGCCGAATTGAACGCGCTGGCCACGGCGGACGATCCGGACGCGGCCACGCTGCCGGGCGCGCCGGCCGAGGATCGCGATTTCAACGCCGCGCTGAACCGCCGCGCGCTCGTGCCTTTCGAGCGATTCTTCGCGGTGAAGCACGACTCGGCCGAGGCCATCAGTCCGCTGGGCAACAACCGGTGGGCGAAGCAGGCGTATGCGTTCGTGCACATGTGCCTGTACGGCTACAACGGCAAATACCAGAAGCAGTTCACCACCCTGCTCGCCCGCTCGGCCCGCGAGCCCGTGACCGAGACGATGTTCAAGGAGTGTTTCAACATGAGCTACAAACAAATGCTCATGCAGATTCGCAGCTACGTCGAATTCACGGTCTACCAGCATCGCGAGTATCGGTCGAAGACCGACGTGATTCTGCCGCCGCCGCCGCTCGTACTGCGCGACGCGACGGAGTCGGAAGTGGGCCGGATCAAGGGCGAGGCATTGCTCGCCGCCGGGCACAAGGCCGCTGCGCGACGCGAACTGATCGCGCCTTACGTCCGCGGTGAACGCGATCCGAAGCTGCTTGCCGCGCTCGGTCTGTTCGAGCACGCGGAAGGCGAGAAGGACCGGGCGCGCAAATTCCTGGAGGCGTCGGTCGCGGCGAAGGCCGATCGTCCCTCCGCCTTCCTCGAACTCGCGCGCATTCGCTACGATGAGGCGCTGGCCAAACCGGCGGGTCCCGACAAGTCGCTCTCGGCCGCGCAGGCGAATTCCGTGATCAATTTACTGCTGGCCGCGCGAAAGCAGCCGCCGCCCATGCCCGCGGTGTACGAACTGCTGGCCGACACGTGGGTCCGCAGCTCGGTCACGCCGAAGCGCGATGACGTGACCATTCTGGCCGAGGGCGTTCAACTTTTTCCGGGCCGGCTCAAGCTGACTTACCAGACCGCGGCGCTCTGCGCCACCGCCGGCGTGCCCGAGGCGGCGCACTCGCTGGTGGATCACGGGATTCGGATCGCGCCGGACGCGAACAGCCG
>JAUSID010000178.1 GCA_030648295.1 Opitutaceae bacterium
CAAGGTGTTTGGACGCGCCTGATGCGAATGGGCAGGCATTCCAAATTGGATCGAAGGGTTTTCCTCTGTGAACTCTGTGTCGGAGCTCTGTGCGCTCTGTGACCAAAAGGGTTTTTTCATTCAGCCTGTGAAATGTCCGGGTTACGGCTCGTAGCTGATCCGCAAAACCTCGAGCTCCTTCACCCCGCGCGGCGCTTTCAGCGGCACGCGATCACCGACGCGCGCATTCATCAGCGCGCGCGCGATCGGCGAAAGCCAGCTCACCCAGTTGCGATCGAGATCGATTTCGTCGACGCCCACGATCCGGTACGCGGTTTCCGTGCCTTCCGGTTCACGCACCGTCACCGTGGCGCCAAAGCGCACGATGTCGGCGGGGCCTTCCGTCGGGGTCACCACCTCGGCGGTCCGGAGGCTTTCGCGGAGGTAACGAATTCGCTGGTCGAGCACCTGGAGTTCACGTTTCGCATCGATGTCGTCGGCCGGCGCGGCGACTAGTCGCGGACGTTCGACGTCGTGCAGCTTGCCCAGCTCCGCCTTCAAGCGCGCCTCCCCCGCCGGCGTGAGATAATTCTTCGCGCCCGGGGGCAGCGGAGAGATCTGCGGTGGCAGCTCCGGGAGCTGCGGCACATCGGATTCGCGGACAAACGCCCGGCTCATGTCGGAAGTGTACCGCACCCGGCGCGATTAACAACCCTGCGATTCACCATTCGACAATCGCCCGTCGCTTCGCACGCTGCCACTCCCGCGCCTACGCCATGATTTCCACCCAGTCCGGCTCCATCCGTTTGTTCCGCGTCGCCGGAATCCAGGTCTACCTGCACTGGTCGTGGTTCATCATCGCCTTCGTCGAACTGGCGTACCGACGAAACCAATACTCCACGATCATGTGGAATATCGCCGAGTACCTGTCGCTCTTCCTGATTGTGCTGCTGCACGAGTTCGGCCATGCGCTCGCCTGCCGTCAGACCGGCGGCACCGCGAACGAGATCATCCTCTGGCCGCTCGGTGGCATCGCCTTCGTGAATCCGCCGATGCGGCCCGGCGCGGTGCTCTGGAGCATTGCCGCGGGCCCGCTCGTCAACGTGCTGCTTTATCCGCTGCTGATGGCGGCGATGTGGCTCGCCGACGATTTGGGCTGGATCGAGGGCAATCGCGATTTCGCGCGTTTCCTGTTCATGGTTTTTTGGATCAACCGTTCGTTGCTCGTGTTCAACCTGCTGCCGATTTACCCGCTCGATGGAGGGCAGATCGTGCAGTCGCTGTTATGGTTCAAACTGGGCCGCGCCCGGAGCCTGTATGTGGCGTCCGTCGTGGGACTCGCGACGCTTGCCGCGATCGGAATCTGGGCCGTGCTGACGCTCGGGGTCGAGCGCGTGCTCCAGGATTATTTGTGGACGTGCCTGATTGCGTTGTTCATTGGCCAGCGTTGCTTCGCGGGACTGAAAGCGGCGCAGGGCCTGCAGCAACTGGAGCGTGTGCCGCGCCATCGCGGGTTCGCCTGTCCGTCATGTCATCAGGCACCGCCCGGCGGTCCCATGTGGCGATGCGAGAGCTGCGGCCATGGCTTCGATCCGTTTTCAACGAATGCGGTGTGCCCGCATTGCCAGGCGCGGCAGTCGGCGACGATGTGCGCCTATTGCGGCACGGCCAGTCCGATCGAGCGGTGGTCGATGGCGCATGGTGGCGCGGGCCAACCGCCGATCATCATTGACGTCTGATCCGGGGTGGCGTGGGCGTTGATTGAAAGTGGCATGGGCGTCCCGCCCATGATCTGGCGGTGAGAATCGCCAGCAGGATTCCGATGCCGCTGGGGATCACGGGCGAGACGCCTGTGCCACTTTTCGAACCACGCAGAATTTTTCTGTCTTTTCGGCGCAAACGCATCAACGCTCGGTGGTCCTCAGAATCCCTGTTTTCCCCATGAAGATCTGCCGTGCCCCGCACTCCTTCACTGTTCTCTCGCTGGCGATTGCCAGCTCGCTGATTCCGATTGCCCGCGCCGCCGTGGGCGTCGGCGCCAAGCCACCGGCCGGTGCCGAGGTCCTGTTCAACGGGAGCCGCGCGATGCTCGATGCCAAATGGATTTACTGGCAGGGCCCGCGTTTTGCCGCGTCGATGCCGATCAAATGGAAGATTGTCGACGACCCGGTCGACCAGGGCACCGTGCTTTCTTCGGACGATCCGTCGATCGCGAAGGACGCGAAAGGCAAATACGGCATGGCGGACATCGTGACGAAGAAGCCGTACCGCGACTTTCGGCTGCACGTGGAATTTCTGGTGATGAAGCCCGGCGGCAACAGCGGCGTGTATCTTCAGAACCGCTACGAGATTCAGATTCAGGATGGCGTGAAGACCAAGCACGGCATGGGCGCGGTCATCAACGAGACCGAATCGCCCTACCACCTCTACAAGGGGTTGGGCGTGTGGAACTCGTACGACATCCAGTTTCGCGCCGCGCGGTTTAAGGACGGCAAGCTCACGGAACGCGCTCGGGTCACGGTTTATTTCAACGGCCAGAAGGCCCACGCCAACGTCGACATCCAGAAGGTGTGGGGCGGCGCCAATTCCGGCATCGATGGCGGGAATGATGGCGGCAAAGGGATCACCGATGTGCCCGCCGGCTTGAAGCTTCAGGCGGAAGGCCACGACGTTCGCTTCCGCAATGTCTGGATCAAGGAGCTTTCGCTCGCCGGCCCGGACACCGATTTTGCGCCGGGTGCATAGCCCATCGCGCCATCTGCGGAGCGGAAAAACGCCTGTCCGGACCAGAGGGATTGAGTAACGTGGAGCCCTTCTCGTTCGTCTTGCAGACGGTCTGTAGCCGGTTGCCGCTCCCCATGCGGCGCGCGGTGAACGACTAGCCGATTTCACGGGAGAAATCTTTGACCTGGCGCCCAGGTTAGAGGAGAACCTCCGCTCCCATTTTCACCACGCCATCACGCTCTCGCCGTCCTGTGTCACATCGAACCGCCTCCCAGCGCCTCGCGCGCCTCTTTCACCTTTCGCTCCTAACCGCGAGTGTCGCTGGTTTGCTCATGGCCGGATGCAAGCCTGCGACTGACGCGCCGGCAGCGGGGAAAACCGCGGCTGGTACCAATCCTTCCTCGACCGCTCCGGCTGGCGCGACGACCAAGCCCGGCCAGCCTTCCTCGGCAACGAGTTCGAAGTCCGCCGCGGCCTCCTCGGGCCGGCGGGCCGCGGAAGCCGAGCGGGATCGCGCGCGGCAGGCCGCCGCTGAAGCCGTACCGGTGGAAACCTCGCCGGTGACGCGCGGGCCGATCGCGGCGTTCCTCAGCTTCAACTCGACCCTGGAAACCGAATCGATTGTCGACGTTTATCCGCAGATTTCCGGCCAGGTCGAGACGCTCCTGGTCGAGGAAGGTCGAATCGTGAAGGAGGGCGATCCGCTGCTCAAAATCGAGGACCGCGAGTTGCGCGTCGATGTGGAGGAGGGCACCGCGAACTACGTTCACTTCCAGAAGAATTTCGAGCGCACGAAGGATCTCTTTGAGCGCAGCTTGATCAACCAGCAGGACTACGAGAACCAGGAGTACACGCTCGAGCAGGCGCGGCTGAGGCTCGAGCGCTCCAAGATTCGACTCTCCTACGCGACGGTACGGGCTCCCTTCGCCGGCGTCATCGCCGCGCGCGATACCCAGGTCGGGTCACGCGTCGGCGCCAACACGAAACTGTTCTCGATGGTGAAACTCGACGACATCGTGGCGCGCGTGTACGTGCCCGGAAAGTATCTTCCGGTTGTGGCCGAGAACCAGCCCGCCGTGGTCAGCTCCGAGTTTCTGCCCGACCGGACGTTCAAGGGATGGGTCAAGCGCATCAGCCCGGTCATCGACCCGAAGAGCGGCACCTTCCGCGTCACGGTCGGCGTGCGGGGCGAGAAGCCCACCGACCTGCCGCCCGGATTGTTCGTCGGCGTCCGCATCATCACGGACACGCGGCAGAACGCGGTCCTCGTGCCAAAGCGCGCCGTCGTTTACGAAGGTGGCGAGCGTTATGTTTACGCCGTGGTCAACGACCGCGCGGTGAAACGCAAACTCGTCGTGGGCTACGAGGACCCGCAGAACATCGAGGCGACCTCGGGGTTCGACGTCGGGGTTCCGGTCGTCGTCCTCGGCCAAAACGGATTGAAGGACGGCTCGTTCGTCCGGATCGTCAACCCGGAGCCGGTGCCCGTCGCCGCGCCAGATGGCCCGGCCCCCGCGCTGCCGCCAGGGTCGAAGGCCCAGGCGACCGCCAGCACCGGTGAGCCCGCCAAGACCAGCGACGAGTGAGCGGTCGTGAGTTTTTCCTGTTCTGACCACGCCGTGATTAACGGAGCTTCATCCGTCGCCCTTGCGCGGCTGTTCGCGGCCGCTCCGGCCGACTGCGACCGCACGGTAGCGCGGCCCACCATGGCGCTTTTGTCCATCCCTGCCCGATGAGTGCTGCGCCCAGAAATTTTCGCCCGGACGATTCGCTGTACGCCTTCACCGTCAAACGGCCGGTCGCGATCCTGATGGTCGTCATCGCGGTGTGCGTTTTCGGCGCGGTGTCCTACCAGCGGCTCGCGCTCACGCTCATGCCGGACATGAGCTACCCGACACTCACGGTGCGCACGGTTTACCCGGGCACCGCCCCGGAAGAGGTGGAGAACATCGTCTCGCGGCCGCTGGAGCAGCAGCTCGGCATCATCCCGAAGCTGGTCTCGATCAGCTCCATCTCCAAGGCCGGCCAGTCCGACGTCATCCTGGAGTTTCAGTGGAAGACCGACATGAACCTGGTTGCCCAGGAGGTGCGGGAAAAAATCGATCGCATCCGGCTGCCCGAGGGCGCGCAGCGGCCGCTGCTGCTGCATTACGATCCGTCCCTCGATCCGATCATCCGGCTCGGGTTCGCGGGCCCGCAATCGCTCTACGAATTGCGCTACATGGCGGAGCACGAGCTGAAGCGAAAGCTCGAGGCGCTGCCGGGCGTCGCGGCCATTCAGGTGAAAGGCGGGCTCGAGGAGCAGTTCCTGATTGCGCTCGATGAAAGCAAGCTGGCGACGCTGAAGCTCGACATCACGCAAATCGGCCAGCGACTCGCGGCGGGCAACGTGAATCTCTCCGGCGGCAATCTGCGCGAAGGCCAGACGGAATACGTCATCCGCACCCTGAATGAGTTTCGGACCCTCGATGAAATTGCCGCTCTGATTATCTCGCGCACGGGCACGGTCGACATCCGGCTGCGCGACATCGCGTCCATCACGCGCTTTCACAAGGACCGCGACGTCATCACCCGCGTCAACGGCGAGGAGAGCGTCGAGATCGAGGTATTCAAGGAAGCCGACGCCAACATCGTGGTGGTCGCCGAAACGGTGCGCAACGCGGTGTTCGGCACGCCCGAGCAGCGCGCGTATGTCGCGACTCTCGACCGAAAGGGTGCCGACTCGGCGAAATCCAAATCGCGCGCGAAGTTGAAACCCAGTGCCGGATCGGGTCGCTCCAGTGGTTCGAGCAACCCGCTCAAGGCGCTGACGAGCAAGCGCGGCGGCAGCTCGCCGCTGATGTCGTCCTCGGATCCGAACCAGCTGGTGAATCACCGGAAGATGACGGATTTTCTCGCGTTTCAGGTTCCGCCCGGCGCGAAAATCGAGCTGCTGGCCGATCAATCGGTGTTCATCAGCAAGTCGATCGACGAGGTGAAGAGCAACGCGATCTCCGGTGCGCTCATCGCGATCATCGTCCTGTACCTCTTCCTCCGCAACGTCGGCCAGACGCTGATCATCGCGCTCGGCATCCCGATTTCGATCGTGGCCACGTTTGCCCCGATGCTGATGTGGGATGTCTCGCTGAACATCATCTCACTCGGCGGGCTCGCGCTGGGCGTCGGCATGCTCGTCGACAACGGAATTGTCGTGCTCGAAAGTATTTTCCGCTGTCGCGAGGAGGGAGATGATTTGCTGACCGGGGTCGTGCGCGGCACGCAGGAGGTGGGCATGGCCGTGATTGCCTCGACGCTGACCACGGTCGCGGTGTTTTTCCCGATCGTGTTCGTCGAGGGTGTGGCCGGCCAGATGTTCGGCGACATGGCGCTGACGGTGGTGTTCTCGCTGCTGGCGTCGCTCGCGACCGCGCTGTTCCTGCTGCCGATGCTCGCGTCGCGACGCTTTGGCCCAGCGCTGGAAGGGGTGGCAAAATCCCGGGTGGTCACGAGCGATTTCCTGCAATTCCCGCGGCGCGAGGATTCTCGCTGGCGGGATTTCACCGGTGTGGTCCGGCGGATGTCGGTCCGATTCGGCTGGGCCGTCCTGGTGATCATCGCCGCCGCGGTGAAGGCCGTCGTGGTCCTGACGGCCGTGATTCTCTGGCCGCTGCGCTTGCTGGTCCAATTCGTGGTTCGCGGCGTGGCGCGGAGCGCGGCGGCCCGGCTCGGCCTGCGGGCGGAGGGCTGGTGGTTGGACTTCGCGACCTGGGCCGGCGCCGATTCGCTCTGGCGGATTCGCGGGGATCGCGTGTGGCCGGGAATGCTGAGCTTCGGTGGCGTGGCGTATCTCGGTACGGGTATGACAACGGTTGGGCGCTGGATTTCCGGACGTCGGTGGCGCTGGATCGTCGTGCTCGTGGTGCCGGCGATCGTGTCGCTCATCGTGTGGGCGGCGCGCGATACGGCGTTCGTGCAATCGCGGCTCCAGGATGATTTCGCGCGCTGGTTGCGGCTCCAGCCGCGGTGGTGGCCGTTCCTGACGCTCGGGGTTGCCGCCGTGGCATTTGGTTTCGGGCTGGTTCGTTTTGCGTGCGCGGTGACGCTTCGCTGCGGAGGGACAATTGTGATCGCGGCTCTGCTTGGCGTCGCGGTGATCGCATTGGGCCTGGCGCGCGCATCTTCCCTCGTGCTGTGGCCGTTCACGGGGCCGGGCCTGAACTGGTTCGAGAACGGGTACCAACGCTTGCAGCGGGCATATCCGCCGGTGATCGCGGCGGCATTGCGGCACCGTTTCGCCGTGCTCGGTGGCGCGCTCGCCGCATTTCTCCTTTGCTGGTTTTTGGTCCTGCCGCGAATCGGCAAGGACCTCATTCCTCAGGTTCACCAAGGCGAGTTCAACCTCGACGTCACGCTGCCCATCGGCACGCCCCTCGAGCGCACCGCCGAGGTGGCGGCCGAGATCGATGAGGTCGTGCTCGACCAACCGGAGGTCGAACGCACCGCTCTCACCGTGGGATCACAGGAGGGCGACATGACGTCCGCCCAGTCCGGCGAGCATACCGCGCGGCTGAGCGTGAAGTTGCAGCCGGGGCTGGTCGCGGTGGCTGAGGCCGCGCTGATCGATCGCATTCGGGCCGAATTCCAGAATCTGCCCGAGGCCAAAATCGAGGTGTCTTATCCGGCGCTCTTCAGCTTCCGCAACCCGATCGAACTCGAGATTCGCGGCCACGACCTTGCGATGCTGAAACGCGTCAGCCGCGAGGCGGAACAGCTGCTCAGCGACTCCGTCCCGGGCCTGGTCGACGTCAAGTCGACGCTCCAGACGGGCCATCCGGAAATCCAAATCATCTATCATCGCGACCGGCTCGCCGAGTATGGACTCTCGCTGCGCAACGTCGCCGATCTCGTGCGGAACAAGGTTCAGGGCCGGATCGCCACGCAGTTCCGCAAGGATGACCAGATGATCGACATCGTGGTTCGGTTGCGCGAAGAGGACCGGCTCGGGATCGAGGAACTCCGCGGCTTGATCGTGAACCCGGGCAGCCCGGTGGCCATTCCCCTTGCGGCGATCGCACAGCTGACCGTCAACGAGGGGCCGAGCGAAATCCGCCGCGTCGACCAGCAGCGCACGGCCTTGATCACGGCGAATATTCGCGACGCCGACCTTGCCACCGTTTCAGCCGAGATTGTCGCGGTGATGAGCGACATGACACTGCCGTCGGGCTTCAGCTTCAACATTGCCGGCCAGAACAAGGAAATGAAGACCTCGCTCAACAGCCTCTTGCTCGCCTTCGGCTTGGCGCTGTTCCTCGTCTACATCGTCATGGCGAGCCAGTTCGAATCGCTGGTGCATCCGCTGCTGATCATGATGACGGTGCCGCTGGCGCTTATCGGCGTCGCGTTGGCGCTCTGGCTCGGTGGAATTCCGCTGAGCATCATGGTCTTCCTCGGGTTGATCATCCTCGCCGGTATCGTGGTCAACAACGCCATCGTCCTGATCGATTACATCAACACGCTGCGCGATCGTGGTCTCGAACTGACCGAGGCGATCGTCGAGGCGGGCGGGGCGCGACTCCGGCCGATCCTGATGACCACGCTCACGACGGTGCTCGGATTGTTCCCGATGGCGCTTGGTCTCGGCGAAGGTGCTGAAATCCGCGCCCCGATGGCCATCACCGTCATCGTCGGGTTGAGTACCGCCACGCTGCTGACGCTGGTGGTGATTCCGACGTTGTACTATCTGTTTCCCGGCAAGCGTGGTCCGACCCAGATTCAGGTGGACGACACGGTTGCCGAGCCGGAGTCGGCTCCGACGGCGCAACCCGAGCCGGAGCCGATGGCGAAATGAAGCACCGCGAGCCAGCCGCGTTTGCGATCCCGCGCTTCTCCGTCACCAAACCGGTGACGGTGCTGATGATCCTGCTCACCATCCTCGTGGTGGGTTACATCGCGTACCAACGGATCGCGATTGCGATGTATCCGGAGGGGATGGAGGGCAACATGCTCTACATCTTCGCCGATTACCGCAACGCCTCGCCGCGCGACGTGGAGGAGAAGATCACCCGCAAGATCGAGGACATCATCGGTACGGTGCCCAACGTGCAGCGGGTGACGAGTTATTCGGGCAGCGGCCGTTGCTACGTTCGCGTCTACTTTCAAACCGGGACGAAGCTGCGGGACGCCTACGCGATGCTGAGCGATCGCATGGACCGGGTTAAACCGCTGCTGCCGGACGATGTCGACCGTATCTGGGTTCGGCGCTGGGACCAGAATGACGAGCCGATGATGAACCTCATCGCGATCGTTCCGCCGGAAATCGACGACGCGGCCTATCGGCTGGAGAACTTCGTCAAGCCCGCACTCCAGCGGATCGAGGGCGTGGGCAACGTCGACATCTGGGGCATCCAGTCGCGCACGGTGCATGTGGATCTCAACGACGAGTTGCTCCGCAGCCATCGGATCGAGGTGTCGACGATGCTGGCAAACCTGCGCAACCAGAACTTCGCCCTTTCGGGCGGCTACGTGATGGAGGCGGGGCGGAAGATCTATGTGCGCTCGCTCGGACGGTTCACCTCCGTGCAGGAAATCGGCGAACTGATTGTCGATCCGCAACGGCGGCTGCGGTTGAAGGATGTGGCCACGGTCACGTTCCGGATGCCGCGGCGGGAATGGGCCTACCGCGTCGACGGCAAACCCGCGATCGGGGTCCAGCTCACGCGCGACTCGACGGGCAACATGGAGCGGATCAGCCGCGAGGTCCGGGCGACGCTGAAAACGCTGCCCGAGATGCCGCAGCTCGCCGGGATGAAGTTCGAGGTTTTCTCGGACCAGGGCGCGACGGTGCGCGCCGCGATCGACAACCTGCTGGATTCGGGCAAGTGGGGCGGGATTTTCGCCGCGCTGGTGATCTTCGTTTTCCTGCGCGCGCCGCGGATGACGGCGATCCTCACGTTATCGATTCCGCTGTCGCTGCTGTGCACGATTGTGGCGCTGTACTTCATGGACTGGTCGTTGAACATGGCGACCATGATGGGGCTGCTGCTTGCCGTCGGCATGGTCGTGGACAACGCGATCGTGATCGTGGAAAACATCTACCGGCGGCGGCAGGAGGGGCTGGAGGCGACGCAGGCTTCGATCCTCGGCGCCGGCGAGGTGGGCCTGGCGGTGGTGATGTCGACGTTCACGTCAATCGTCGTGTTCCTGCCACTGATGCTGATGAGCCGGGCGGGCGAAATCGCGTTCTGGCTGAAACGCATCGGCGTGCCGGTGATCATCTCGCTGCTCGCGTCGCTCTTTATCGCCCTGGTGTTCGTACCCCTCGCGGCGCAACGGCTGTCACGCGGGGCGCAGCATCCCGATCTGCGGTTCATCGCGTGGCTGCGTGAGCGTTATGCCGGGGCGCTGAAATGGGTCCTGCGGCGGCCGCTCGACGCCGTCATCGTGGTCGCCGCCGCGATGCTCACGCTGCCCTTTGCCCGCGACAATCTCCAGCGGCCGGCACCCGGCAGCATGAGCAGCAGCTCGAGCGGAACGTCGATGTGGTTTTATTTTGACCTGCCCAGCGGTGGTACGATCGAGGCGGCCGAGGTGTTCTTCACGAAGATCGAAAAGATCCTCGATGAGAACCGCGAGCGCTACAACCTGGAGCGCTACGAGACGCGGTTCAGCTACAACAATGGCCGCGTGCAGTTGAAGCTCCGCCCCGACCCGAACACGCAATGGTACGAGCAGGCGTGGGACTCGTTTCGGCGCACTGACACGGTCAAGTGGATCGCGTCGACGCTGGGTTTGCCGCCACCACCGACGGCGATGGATCGCGACGATATCGAGACGGATTTTCGCCAGCGCTTCCTCCTGCCGGCCGGCATCGCGATGCGCTCGCAACAGCGCGGCAGCTCCGGCGGCCCGATGGACCCGGGCATGTCGATCAGTCTTTACGGCGAGGATACGGGTACCTTGATGACGCTCGGCGAGGAGACGGTCCGCCGGCTGCGGACGATTCCCGGGCTGCTTTCGGTGGACATTGATCTGGAGCGCGGCGGCCAGGAGCTGCGGATCCAGCTCGATCGCGATCGCGCCCGACGGATGGGAGTGAACCCGCAGGCGGTTTCCAGCAATATCAGCAACGCCGTGCGCGGCATGGAGGTGGGTCGCTACAACGCGGCCGACGGTCGCGAGCTGCGGGTGTGGGCCCAGCTCAGCGAGGTCGACCGGCAGCGTATCGACGATGTGAAGACGATGACGTTCCGGACCGACACCGGGATGGAGGTACCACTCGAGAGCCTCGCCGATCTGAGCGTGGCACGCACACTCGGGCAGATTCAGCGCGAAAACCGGCAGACGATCCTGCGGATTGTCGCCCGCGCGCCGCGGGCCGACGCGCGGAAGCTTTTCGAGGCCGTCGACCAGTCGATGGCCGGCTTCGAGTTCCCCCGCGGCTACCGCTGGGACAAGGGCAGCTATTTCAGCACGATGGCCGAAAACGAAAAGGCGATGAGCTTCGCCGTCGCACTGGCGATCATCTTTGTGTTCCTGCTGATGGGAATGCTGTTCGAGTCGGTGGTGTTGCCGCTCGCGGTCATCATCGCGGTGCCGTTCTCGTTCCTTGGCGTCTACTGGACACTTTACCTGACCAAGACGCCGTTCGATCGGATGGCGATGATTGGCGCCGTGATCCTGATCGGCGTGGTCGTGAACAACGCCATCGTACTCGTCGACATGGCCAACCGGCTGCGGGCCGAGGGCAAGGAGCGGTTCGACGCATTGGTCGAGGCGGGCCGGGCCCGTTTCCGGCCGATCATGATGACGACGCTCACGACCGTGTTCGGGCTCATGCCGATGGCGGTGGGCAATTCGAAGATGATCGGGATGCCGTACGCGCCGCTGGGACGGACGATGATCGGCGGGCTGCTCGCGTCGACGCTGCTGACTTTGCTGGTGGTGCCGCTGTTCTATATCCTGCTCGACGATCTGCGGGAGCACGCGATGCGGATGTTCCAGTCGGTGTGGACGCGCCCGCCCGCCGGGCCTGCGCCTGAGGGCGCCACCAACGGTGCCGCGGCCGGGCGTCGGTCGCGCGACGCGCGCGGAGTGATTCCTCGGAGCAATCCAGCACGATGCTCGCAGCCGGACGCGCCGCTGGATTCTTCGGCGGCCCTCAGAATGACAGTTTAGGAATTTTCAAAAACTTTTGTTCACGCAGGCGCACGACGCGCGGCGGCCAACGTTCCCGGTCGCGACGGACTCGAGTGACAGCGGCGCGGCCGCGAGTGCCAATCGTAGCGTTCCAATCGCGAGCGGGGGCTGGATTGCCACGGATGCCAGGTCGCCCTTTGCGCGGCATGCCGCGGCCCGTTTTAACGTAATACGTTAAAATCAAGTCGGAGCGCTGTCTTTGCCCGGCGGCGGCCGCCCGGCGCGGCGGGCACTCGTTTCGCTTGGCTGATGCATGGCGAGCCACCGCAGGAGGGCGAGCGTGCGTTCGGCGTCCGGTGCTGCGGTGCGAGCCACAAAAAATTCGTTGATGCGCTGCGGCGGCAAGCCCAGCTCGCGGCCGAGGTTGATCTTGCTGCCGCGTCGCCGAAGGTGCGGGCGCACTGCAAGCACGAGCGCGTTCCACATTGGCGTGTCCGGCCCGGGCCGGAGTGTGGAGTTTCGCGGCGGCGGCTTGGGGACGACATGATGCGCGGCCGCGCGCACCAGGCGTTGGATCACGTAGATCATGCCGGCGCCAAGCGCGGCAGCAGGACGAAGCTGGAATGGAATATCGCTATACATGATGTTGGCGGCATTTCGCCGCACCCCATGCCTACGCGCGGCGACGGCGCGGCAGAAGCGTCCGGCTGTAATTTTTGCGTAACACGTGAAACGATGCTGACTCCACCGGGGCTTACCCGCTGGGCGGTTTTAACGTATTACGTTAAGAGTGGTGGCGCGTCGCGCTCCGATTACCGGGGACCACCTCTACTGCGGCATCATGACGTGCCGTGAACGCAACTGGCGCCGGGCGGGGCGATTTTAACGTAATACGTTAAGAGATTGTGTCCGTCCCGAGAACGGTTTGGTCGATTGTGGGCAGGCGGCACGCCGCGCGCCCGGCATGCCATGTCCGACACGGGCGCGAGGTCCACTTGGATGGTTTTAACGTAATACGTTAAGACTGGTTCGGCCGCAGAGAATTCCTCCGGGTTGGAGATTGCGGCGGGCGCCGCTGTGATTGTCCAAATTGCGGCAATTCGTGACTGCCGCCGCGGAGCGTTGCGTCCCGCGTCACGGCCAGCTGAATACGAGCAGCGAAACGGCCTGGCGGGGCAGGGCGAATTTCAGCGTGGCGGCGCCGGCTTGAAACGTGACGCCCGCCGGCGCGCCGGCGAGTTGCGTGAGCTGGCTCGCGGCCTCGAGCTGCGCGTATTGCGGGCGGGTGGGCGCGACGGGCGAGCCCAGCTTCTGCCACCGCGCGTACGCGTTGCTGTGCTCGTCGTCGACCCGGTAGTGCGTGAGCTTCGCTTCCGCCATGCCGCCGGGGCACCCGCTGAGCGCCAGGTCGATGTTGGCGACCGCGCCCGGCACGTCGTCGTCGTGATAATGCCAGACGAGCACCGCGATCTCCCGCTTCGCCGGGTCGAGGCTTGCGAGCGCGGCGACGTCGGGCGCGCCACGGACACCGGAGCGGATGATCGTCTCGACGCCGGCATCGCCGGAGCTTTGCGCCTCGATTCGACGGCCGCTCATCTTCGCCATCATGCGGTGCACGTTGAAGACCGGCAGCGTGAGTCCATTCGTCGCCATGGCGCGAAATCCGGCGAAATACGGCTGATCCTCGAACTCGAACGCCCAGGTCGTCGCTCCCTCCAGGTTCACACCGTGTTTTTCGGCCAGCAGGTGCTTGCGCGCGAACGAGGCCGCCGTGTAGCTCGAATACATCGTGCCGTTGCGGTAACCGAGATGCGGGCCCTGACAGGCCGCGCAGCCATCGGGATCCGACTCGCCAATGACGATCGGCTTCGACTTGAGCTCCGGGAAACGGGCGAACCGCGCGAGCGCCGTGTCGATGGTGCGGAGCTGGCCGCCGATTCCCATCCGCACATGGCCGTCGACGTAAACCGGCGTCGTGCCCTTCGCGTGAAAAGACAGGAAGTCGAGCGGCGTGCCGGTTTGTCCCGTGGCGTAGTTTGTGCCCCGCAGGCAGTGCTCCAGAAACTCCTCCATGAACCGGCCGCCGTCGCCGGCAGTGTCCGGACCCCCGACCCGCGCGGTGGGCAGGGCACGACGCACCGCATCGATCGCGACATCGTGCAGCCGGTGAAATTCCTGCGGCGTTCCTTTCCAATACGCGATGTTCGGTTCGTTCCAGACCTGCCAATACCACTGCCCGACTTCCGCGGCGCCATACCGGGCGACACAGTGTTTCACCCACTGGAACACCAGCTCACCCCATTTTGCGTAGTCCTTCGGTGGATATGCCCAACCGGTGTAGACCTCGTTGTACGGGAAGCCCGGCCGCCAGCCGTGTTGATAAGGCTCGGGTCGGGTGGAAAGCGCCTGCGGCATGAATCCGATCTGCGCATACGGCTTCACGCCGGCCGCGAGATACGCGTCGAAGATTTGGTCCAGAATCGTCCAGCTGTAGATCGGATTGCCGTTCGCGTCCTCGGTGTAGGCATTCGTGCTACCCCATTTCAGCGCGGGCGTGCCATCGCCGGTCACGAGCAGGTGGTGAGTGCGGAAATATTCCGGCGGAGCGCCAAGCTCGCCCATGTCGCGCAGCAGCTTCCGGCCGTCCTTCATCGTGGCGTAGTTCGGCTCATCGCCGCCGAAGAAGCGGTAGATGGGTTTCAGCGGCGCGCCGGCTGCAGCCGCGTCGACACGAATGGTGACGGGAAACGACGAGTCGGCCGCGGCGGCGACTGACACGAGGATGGGCAACGCGAGCAGCAATGACGAGAGGCGCATGATCGGGCGAGGTTCGGCGGCAGAGGGTAGAGGCCAGAGGCCAGAGGCCAGAAGCCAGAAGCCAGAAGCCAGATGTCAGATGTCAGTTTTGTCAGAACGAACCCTGAACTCAAAACTCAAAACCCAAAACCCAAAACCCAAAACGCAGAACTCCGAACTCCGAACCCAGAACCCAGAACCCAGAACCCAGAACCCAGAACCCAGAACTCAGAACCCAAAACCCAAAACCCAGCCGTCCCCTCACTCCGGCACCAATTCCGGCACGACCGGCCGGCCGATGTCGCGGCGAATCGATTCGAGGTTCTCGCGAATCAGCGCGCCCATCGACTCGCAGCGCAGGTAATCCTTGCGGTGATAGTGTTCGGCCAGCCCTTCGCGCAGGGTGTGGATTTTGTCCTTCGGTGCGATCGGGTCGCGCGCCATGTCGTGCAGCAGCAGCCCGAGCCGCTCCGAGGCGAGCGATGCGCGCTGGAGAATTAGCGTCTGCTCCTCGCGTTGATACTGATGCGCGGTTTCGGGCCGCAGGTGCCGCGTGCAAAACTGCACCAGGGGCGCGTTCTCCTTGAAGAACTGCGGCAGGTAGAAGTTTTTCCGGCCGTTATAGCTCTGCTGATCGAAATCCATCGCACGGATACGCAGCTGCGCCTCCTCGAAATCCGGGGTGACGACGAAAACGAAGTTGTACGAGCGCATGTCGCCCAGCAGCCGGATGAAGCAGCGCTCGTTGAACTTCACCAGCTCCTTGGCCACGCGAATGGCCTTCAGCTCGGAGCGGCGGCCGAGCCACTGGTCGATGAAAATGTCGCCCGGAACGCCCGCGACGTGTTCCTCCACCAGCGTCGAACCGTGGGTGAGAAACTGGAGCCGGTTCGGCGAGAGCAGATGTTCGAGCTCGAGTCCGTAGACCCGCGACGCGTCGGCCTTCTTGATGTAGAAATAGTCCTGGTTGTCGTTGTAGGCATTGACGATTCGAATCCGGAACGGCGTCGAATTGCCGAAGGTGCAGAAATCCACGCGGTCGATGTAGAGATGGCTGACCACCGACAGATCGCCGGCCACCTTCAACCACGCATACACCTCCTTCAGCGCCTCGTTGAGCGCCGGCATCTCGTTCGAATCGTAAATCACCGAGTCCCACAGCGTCGGCTTGCCCGCGTCATCCGTCAGCGGAATCACCTCGTGGAAGGCGCGCAGCCGTTCATAGGTGACCGGCAACTCGCGCTCGCGCTTGTAGCGGCGGAGATAGGCGCGCAACTCGGGGTTGATCGGAAAGCTGGGCTTGCGGGGCGTGGGCAGCAGGTTCGTGGCGGCGACGTCGGCCATTGACCCTTAACTTGAGCCGGAGCGCGCCCGGGGCAATATCGCGCTGCGGATGGATGGCGTCGCCGCCGCACCGGATGAATCTGCTCAGCCGCGATCACACGCATTTCGGCGCGTCCGTGCATTTCGCTCCGCTGCTCGGCCGTGTCTGGGCGGCATATGGCGTCCAGGTGTTCGCATCGGGGCGGAGCTTGAGCGGGTTTTAACCGCCCGCGGGCAGTGCGGCGAAGTCCGCTGAAGTCACTTCGCCGGCAGCTCGAACCAGAAGACGCTGCCGCCTTCCGCGGGAAAATCAGCGCCGACGGAGCCCGCCTGTAATTCCACCAGGTGCTTCACGATGGCGAGGCCGAGCCGGTTGCTTTCCTCGTCACCCGTCGGACGCGGCGAAAGTTGCGCGTGCTCGTGGAACAGCCGGTCACGCTCACTCGCCGGGACGCCCGGACCGGAATCGCGCACCTCGACGCGCACGCGCGATGCCAGCGTCCGGGCTCACGACGGTGAAGAAACATCTCGAGAGCACGTTCGCGAAACTCGCGGTGGAGAACCGCACCGCCGCGGCGGCGATGGCACTCGAGCGGATGCAGTCGCCGATGTAGCAGTCGCGTTATTGGGACGCCAATCGACGCTCCTGCAGATTTGGAAGGCGCCGCTGCGCGGGTTTAGCGCGTGCCGGCCGGCGCGTCCTTCGCCGGCCCGAAACGCGTACCGAAAAAATCGCCCGGATTCCAGGCGGGCGCCTTGGGGTCGTCCGCGATCGCGCGGGCCACCTCGGCCTCGAGGGCCGCGAACGCCCCGACCGAGGGCCAGTGCGGCGGATGGGCCGAGTCGTCGTTCGGCTGGTGATAGCGCTGCTTGCGGAATTCCGCCTCGAGGGCCTTGAGATCCACGCCCGGCTCCGTCGACCGCTGGCCCGCCTTGATGTAGAGGGCCGGGATGCCGTTGCGTACAAACGGATATTGATCGCTGCGCACGAAGAACACCTCCTCCGGCTGCGGATCGGGGCTGACCGTGAAACCGAGCCGCTTCGCCGCGGCGGTGAGCACGGCGCCGAGACTCGAGTGCTCCGCTCCAATCGGAATCACGTCGCGCACGGCCGCGGCGATCACCGGCATGTCGATGTTGAGATTGGCGGCGAAACGCCGCACGCGCGGGGGCGGGCGCCGTGCGAGGTAGTGGGCGCCGAGCAGGCCTTTCTCCTCGGCCGTCAGCGAGGCGAAGAGCACCGGGCGCCGGGGCTTTGGGCCGCCGGCCAGTTCTTCCGCTACCGCCAGCATCGCCGCGGTCCCGACCGCGTTGTCGAAAAGCCCGTTGTAGATCGTGTCGCCGTCGACCGCCGGCCCGATGCCGAGATGATCGAGGTGCGCGGTGATCACCAGCGGCTCGCCGGCGAGCGACGGATCGGCGCCGGCCAGCCAGCCGAGGACGTTGGCGCTTTTCGCATCGGAGACGGCGGCGCGTCCCGCGATCGTCAGCTCGACGCCAAGGGGAAAAGACTGCGCTTCGCCGCGTGCGGCGGCGGCGAAGACCTCGTCGGCTGTTTTCGGCGCGTGGGCGAAGAGTTTCCCGGCGGCGGCGCGGCTCACGCTGGCGCTCCCGCGCAGCCCGGGAAACGCCTCGAACAGGCTGCCGTCCGGCTCCACCAGCCGCATCGTGGGAAAGCGTCCGCGGTTGGCCTGCAGCGCCCATGGCACGCGTTTCTCCTCGGCCGGCGTCTCGACGCTCACCCAGCCGACGGCGCCGCGGCCGGCGAGCTCCGCCGCCTTGCTCCGCGAATAATGCGCGCGCGCCGTCGCCGGCAGCGTGGTGGGCGAGCCCGCGAGCACGACCACAATCTTGCCCCGCACATCGAGGCCGCCGCCGAAATCGTCGTAACCCGACTCCGGCGCGTGGATGCCGAAGCCGGCAAAGATCGCGGGGGCGGTGGTTTCGCTGCTGGCCTCGCCGGCGGCCGGCCGCGCCAGCGCCTCGGTGACCATCGTGAATGCCGTCTCCCCGCCGCCGTGATGCAGCACGAGCCTCCCGGCCTCGCGATCGAGGCGCGATTCGCGGAACGACATGGGTTGCAGGAAGCCTTCCGTGCCCGCCGGCTCGAGCCCGAGGCGTTGAAACTGCGCGCTCACGTAGGCCATCGCGAGCGCGTGGCCGCGCGTGCCCGCGCCGCGCCCCTCGAGCAGATCGTCCGCGAGGAAGGTCGCGTGCGCCTTGACCTGTCGTTCCATGACGGCGTCACGCGACTCCGCGGGGGCGGCGGTGCCGGGCAGCGCGGTGGCGAGGAGCAGGATCGGGACGAAGCGATGGGGGAGCATGGGGCGATGGGTGAATCAGGGGGAAAGCAACTGGTCGCACAGCACGACGAGCCGCGCGCGCAGGGGTTCCCCACGCGTGGCGAAGGCGCGCTGGTGGCACTCGTATTCGGCGCGGCCCGCCGCGGTCTCGATTGGTATCGGCCCGTATCCGAGCGCGCGCAAATCATAGGGGCTGGCGCGCATGTCGATCTCGCGGATATCGCGTGCGAGTTCGAAGCCGTCCGCGATCAAGTCCGACGGGGAAAACGGCGCCAGTTTGAACGCCCACTTGTACAGATCCATGTTCGCGTGCAGGCAGCCGCGTTGCTTGAGCTGCGGCACATCGGGGCGCGTTGGTTGCAGCCGGTTCAGCGGGCGCGCCGGGGCGGTGAAAAAACGAAACGCGTCGAAATGCGAGCAACAGATCGCGCTCCCCTCGACGATCCGCGCGAGCTCGGCGGAGGAGAAACGCAGCGGCCACGCGCGATGCCGGATCTCGTCGGGAGTTTGTCGATACACCATCGCCCACTCGTGGAGCCCGTGACAGCCGAAGAATGCCGGCCGGATTTGCATCGCGCGGAGCAAATCGCGCAGCCAGCCGACGAATGGCCGTCGGTGTTCGGCGAGCGCGGACAGATTCAACGTGACCAGCGGCGCAGGGACGCCGGCTGCGTCGACCGTAATCTCGTGGTACTCGGGCCAGCGCAGGAACTCACGCGCCGCGTCTCCCGCCAGCGCCAGTCCCGGGCCCGGGTGCCAGCGGCGCAGCCACGCAGGACGAAACGAGTAATAGCGGAAAAGAAAATCATGCACCGGGTGTTCGTCTCCCCGGGCCGCCCGCTGCTGGTGAGGTTCAGTCCATGCCCGGACGCGCTGCTCGTGCGACGCCCGCCTTTCGCGCCATGCGGGCTCGCTGAGGACGGTGACGGGGTCCGCGGAAATCTCGGCGCTGCGTTGCAAGCGGGCAATTGAGCGCGCCCGCACTCGTCGTGCAAGCCAGAGGTGCCAGCCGCCGCGGGGGTGCCGCGGGTCCCATCAGCTTCGCAGGAGGAGCCGGCGAACGCCTTCGATCGGCGTGCCTTCCACCGGTGCGAGAGGCAGCGGCGATTGCATCGTGAGCAATTGCACGACGACGGGATGCGTCAGAAGTGGACCGCTGAGCCCCGCGGGCACCGTGTCGAGAGCGGTGTCGGGGAACAGCTTTGCCGCGACGCGCAGCGCGAGCGCGAGCAGTTCACCCGCCGACTCGGCAACCAGCGCATGAGCCGTGAAATCGCCCTCGTTGGCCAGCCGGAGGATGGCCGGCGCCAGCGCCGCGATGGGCCGGTTGGCGTCCGGATGGGTGTAGAAAAAACGCGTGATCGCGGCGACGTCGGCGGTCTCGCCCAAGCCCGTGTGATCGCGGACGGTCGGGCCGAGCCGCGACGGCGGCGACCAGCCTTGCAGCTCGAGCAGCGCGCGCGCGATCGCCCGGCGGCCGAGATCGTATCCACTTCCCGGATCGCCAAAGCGCCAGCCGATGCCGCCGGCATAATGCACGAGCCGGTCGCGACCGCGCGCGGCCACGAACGAACCGGTGCCGCCGTGCAGCACAAGCCCCGGTTCCCCGCGCGTCGCCAGCTCGAGCACGGGATGGGAGTCGTCCGCCGTCACGATGTGACCGAAGTCGGCGAGCGTCGCGGCCGTTTCACGCCAGAAGGCGCGACTGCCCGCGGCGTAGATATGCGTCGCCGCGATCGGGGCCGGCTGGTTGCCAAAGGCGGCTTGGACCACTCCGCACAGCGCATCGGTGACAATCAGCCGCGCTTGATCGGGGCCGACGACGCTGGGATTGCAGCCGGGCGCCAGGTGGCGGGCGATGATCTCACCCGAATCGTCGATGAGGATACACTCGGTCTTCGTTCCACCGCCATCGACGCCGATTTTATAGGAAGCTGCCACACCCGAGGAAATACTGTGCGTCATGACAGCCGCAATCGAATGATTGCGGTGGCGAGGAGGGACCAGGGGCCGGAGGTCAGATGCCAGATATCAGATATTAGATATCAGATGTCAGATGTCAGATGTCAGATGTCAGGAGTCACAAAGCGCACGGAGGACAACCTGGCAAAGTCGAACCTTTGCTCCTTGCGGGCGGATTGGATCGATCCTTCTCCCTGCTCCCTGCTCCGCGGAGCATGATACCAGCCCGAGTCGTAGTCCAGTTCGGCTATGCCGCTACGCGAGCTGCTTGCTCAGCCGGTGCTTGTATTTGGCACCGACGGCGCGGTTGTGCTCGATCGCGCCAGGGACGTTCTGGCTGCGAAGCACCGGCAGCTCGTGACCGTTGCCATGCAGCCATTCGATGGTCGCCAGCATGAGCCAGTTCAGCAGCGAGCAGCCGATGAACGTGCTCGTCGGCCCGGTCGCGATGCCGTCGGTCACCGCCATAATCGTGTCGCCGGGAACGCCGCCGTTATCGAGCACGTGGTCGGCGATCTCGTGCAGCTTTCTGCCGGCGGGATGAACCGTTTTCGCGGTCGTGGACATCGCGACCGACGTCAGCGCCACCACGATGCAGCCTTTCTTCTTCGCGTGCAGCGCGACTTCGATGGGCGAGGAGTTCTTGCCGGAGTTGGAAATCGCGATGACAACTTCGCCGGCGCGGAGTTCGTATTGCCGATCGTAGCGCTCGACGAGTTGCGTACCGTAACCGACAAGGTTTTCGACGAATCCCGCCGTCGGATCCGGGATGCTGTTCAGGCACACCAGCCCGCCGGCGCGGCCGACGATCTCGCGGGCGATGATCTCGCTGTGGCCGGAGCCGAAGGCGTGGATGATTTCGCCGCGCGCGACACTCGCGCCAAGAATCGGTGCCAGCGTCGTGATCGTGGGCAGGTTTCGCTCCCATGCCGTCGCGAGCATTTCCGTGGCGCGGTCATAATACGATCGGGCGAGTTTTGAGGAAGACATGGAAGACGAGGAAGACGAGAAGACGTGGAAGACATTCGAGACGTCGAAGACGCTCGATCAAACTGAGGAAAGAAGAAACAGCAGAAATAAGAAACGCTCGAAGACGGGAAGACGGGGAAGACGGGGAAGACGGGAAGACGTGGAAGACGTGGAAGACATGGAAGATGGCGGGCAAAGCGTCGAAGGTGGCCGGGTTTCTTCTTTCCAAGTTTTTCCGCGTCTTCCGCGTCTCACATGTCTTACACGTCTTCCGCGTCTTCCTCGTCTTCCTCGTCTTCGTGCCACCGGCCGTAGATTCCGCAGGGGAGTACCTTCCCATCGCGCCGGATGGGGAGGCCGACTTCGCCGGCGGTGATCGTACCACCACGGCCGTGCAACAGTTCCGCCAGCAGATTCGCGACGACGGTCGGCGACAGCCGCGCCGTGTAGGCGTTGATCAGGAAAAACAGCGGCTGCTCGGTCAGCAGCGCGCGACACTCGAGCAGCAACTCCCACAGGTTGTCCTCCAGCCGCCACATTTCACCGGTGCTGCCGCGCCCATAAGTCGGCGGATCCATGATGATGGCATCGTAGCGCCGGCCACGCTTGAGCTCGCGTCGCGCGAACTTCAGGCAGTCGTCGACGATGTAGCGAATCGGCGCCTCCGCCAGCCCGCTCAGCGCCGCATTCTCGCGGCACCACTTCACCATTCCCTCCGCGGCGTCGACGTGGCACACGTGCGCGCCGGCCTTCGCCGCAGCCACGGTTGCCGCGCCCGTATACCCGAAGAGGTTCAGTACGTTGATGGTCCGGTCCGGCGCGTTCGCACGCGCGGCGGCGATCCTCGCCGTGAACCACTCCCAGTTCACGGCCTGCTCCGGGAACAGTCCGGTGTGCTTGAACGAGGTCGGCCGGATCTTGAACGTCAGCCCGAGCGGCGCGTAACCAATTTTCCATGAGTCGGGCAGCGGCCGGCGGAACTCCCATTTGCCGCCGCCTTCCTCGCTGCGGTGATAAAAACCGTCCCAGCCCTCCCATTTCGCGCCGGTGCCGCCGTGGCGCGGCCAGATGATCTGCGGATCAGGACGCACGAGCGTGAAATCGCCCCAGCGCTCCTGCTTCAGGCCGTCGCCGCAATCGATCAGCTGATAGTCACGCCAGCGGTCGGCGATGATCAGCGCGGGACGTTGAACGGCAGGAGCGGCGCACATGGGTCGCCTGGCAGCGAAAGCAGCGCAGACGCAGGTGTCGAGCCGGGCTTGCGCCCGGGGTACCGACCTGATTCCCAAGTAGGTGGATACCCACCTGCGCGCAGGGCGCCATTATTGCAGAGTGGGACCGAATCGCGACTTATGGGTCGCACCGACTCCGTACCCACCATGCGTCATCCACCTCCCTCCCGGCTCATCGCCGCAATCGTAGCGATCGCTACGTTCACCGCCTTCGTGCAGGCCGATACCGTCGACATCAAGAACGGCGCACGAATCGTCGGAAAGATCACCAAAATCGACAGCGGCTCGATCGTCGTCGACACCGACTTCGCGGGCACTGTTACGATCAAACAATCCGAAGTCGTCACGTTCGCCACCGATGCGCCCGTCGCCCTGCGGCTGGCGAGCGGAACGCGTTTTGACGGGCGCGTGACCGCAGGGCCGAACGGCGCGCTTCAAATCGCCGGGGCGGACGGCACGATTACGACGAGTGTCGATCGCGTCGCCGCGAGCTGGTCAGCGGGCGCCGTCGACCCGTTGGTCGCCCGGCACTGGACCTACGAGGCGTCGGTCGACATTGCCGGCAAGACCGGGAACAAGGAGCAGATTGGGACGGCCGGCGAGTTTCGCGCCGTGCTGAAGACGGCGCAGGATGTTCTGCAATTCTACGCGTCGTATAACCGCCAGATTGCCGATGGGCTCAAGTCCTCCGATCAGTTGAAGGCAGGCTCGGATTACTCGAACAATTTCGCCGGCCGCTACTCCTGGTATGCGCGCGACGAAGGTGGTTTCGACCGCGTGAAGGACATCGAGCTCTACAACATCGCCGCCGCCGGTCTCGGCTTCGATATCGTCAAACAGCCGAAGCGAACCATGACGGGCCGGCTCGGTCTCTCGTTCCGCTATGAGGGTTACCGCAGCCCGCTCACGCCGGACGTGAAGAGCGCGGGCCTTGATGTCGGCCTGAACAACGACATGGAGTTCGGCACCTCCAAGCTCGTGACCCGCATCGCCTACGTGCCGGCCTTCGAGGATTTCGGAAACTACCGGCTGACGCACGAGAGTTACTACCAGATCCCGCTGACAAATCCGGCTTGGAAACTCCGTCTGGGCGTGAGCAACGATTACAACAGCATGCCACCGGCCGGATTTGAAAAACTGGACACGGCGTATTTCACGCGGCTGGTGTTGAACTGGCGCTGATCCGCCGGGGCGGAATTATTTCGCGCCGATCGCCGCAGGCTCGGCTGCGGAGGGGGTTCCGCGTGGTGCCTGCCAGTTTGATGTCACACGTGTGACATCAAACTGGCAGGTCGTATTTGCAGCGGACGGGCGGGCGCGGCCGCGAACGACCGGCGCGTAATCCGAGTTTGCCGCCGGCATTCTCCGTCGCGCAGCATAACGCGATGGCCGACGAGTGGTGGATTCTAGGTTTACGAGTGGCGGGCGGGTTTCACTTTCTCACCGTCGTGATGGAAACCCATCGAGCATGCTTGCCTCGGGACAGGCCTGGTGGGGTGGGGAAGCCTTGACGTGCCTCGGTCAATTCGCCGAAACGAGCAGCGTGCCGTCCAAACCAATTCCCGGGTCCACCGGCGAGGTGCTCACGTGCCTGCCGTCGCCCTATGTGCCGCATCCGGCGACTGGATTGTTGTACCTGCCGCGGTTTCTGGCCAAGTGCCGCTACGTGAAGGAACACGGCGCGCTGCCGAAGAGCTACGCGAGGAACTTCAAGCGTGGGATCGATCGATTTCTCTGTTTCCACCTCGGCGTGGAACCCGACGCGGTCGAAAAAATCGTGCACGACTGCGTCGAGGCCGGGCTGGGCGATGCCGAGCGCGATCGCCGGTTGCTCGCCTTGTTTCCGGCCGATGTCCGCGCCGCAAAATGGAATCGCGAGCTCGTGCAGAAGGGAATGACGCCGGCCGGCCGCGAGTTCCTGAAGGAGGCGCTGGCCGCGATGGGCTGCGCCGATCGCGCAGATGAGATCAAGAGCGTGCCCGATCTAATCGATTTCGACGAAGGACGGATTGAGTAGAAGACGCGGAAGACGCGGAAGACGGGGAAGACGGGGAAGACGCGGAAGACGTGTAAGACTTGGAAGACACGGAAGAACGCGAGACCTTCCACGAGCCGTTTGCAGTGTCTTCCGTGTCTCGCGTTCTTCCAAGTCTTTCGCGTCTTCCCGTCTTCTGGCGTTTCTTCTTTTTGCCGTTTCCCGATTTCTTCTTTGTCTCCCGAGTCTTCCGCGTCTTCCCCGTCTTCCCCGTCTTCCGCGTCTTCCGCGTCTTCTACTCAATCCGCCCTTC
>JAUSID010000024.1 GCA_030648295.1 Opitutaceae bacterium
ATACGCTCCGCCGGCAGTGCGCTGTGCCGAATCAGGAACTGGGCGTCCTCGGCGCAGTAAATGTCGTTGGTGACAACGGCCATCGACAGCCGCTCGCGCAGCCGCTGGCAGAGTTTGAGGCAAAGCATCGTCTTGCCGGAACCAACCGGGCCGCCAATGCCAATGCGGGGAGGACGGGACATGGGGTTTTTGGATTTTCGATTTTGGATTTTCGATTCGGTAGCTTCTCGAAGCTGCGGCGGCATTCACGAAATGAACATTCGGGCGTCGGCGGATTCGTGCCGGGCGGCGGCGATGTCGAGCCAGGGATTGAACCAGCCGATCTCGTCGAGCGGAATCGCCGTCGCGGCGGTGATCACCTCCGGCGCCTGCGCGAGTATTTCGGTGAGCAACGAATGGGTGCCGTTCTGGCCGAGCCGGAGCAGTTTCATGGCGGCGGCGAGCAGCGATGCGACCGCCGAGTAGTAGATCCCGGCCAGCACCGCTTCCAGCGGCGCGCCAATGACGCGACCTTCGAGCGCGGCCGAAACCACGCCGGCGAACGGCCAGTTTCCTTCGCGGGCGCGGCGCAGGTACTCGCGGGCGAGTGGATCCGCGCGCAGGGACGCGACCAGTTCCGCGCGCTGCCGCCCGATGTTTTCGGAGGCGTGGCGCGATTCACGCGGCGCCTTCAGGGCCGAGGACAGGACGCACAGTTCGCCCATGCGTTTCCAGTCCGCGGCCGCGAATGCATGCCACGCATGCGCTGCCAGCGGCAATTCCGTCCGCTGCAATGCGGGCACGACCGCAAGCCGGAGAAACTGCCGGAGTGTTTCGCGATCGCGAACCACGCCCTCGTGCACGAGTCCCTCGAGCCCGAAGGAATGCGCATAGCTGCCGGTGGGGTAAAAGGAGTCGCCGGTCTGGAGCAATCCGCAGACCCAGGCTACACGCGCGCCCTCAGCTGGATCCATACAGTCGAAGGGCGTTCTCATTCCGAGATCGAATCCACTGAATGGTGGAGCGGTCTGCTGGCCAGCAGACCTCCCCAACGCGCTTGTATTGTAATGTTCACTCGAAAAAAGCGGCTTGAGGAGTCCCTCGACAGGCTCGGGACCCTGAGCTTGTCGAACGGGCAAGCCGCTCCACCTCGATTGCATCGTTTCGGCGTCAATGCGTATGGCTGTGTCCGAGCTCATGCGTGGTTGCGTTGCCCCGCGAGAATCGGCCGGGCCGGAAGATCGCGGTTGTTTGCCGATACGGCACCTTCAGTCGTTCGAGCAGTTGCCGAACCGCCGGCTCATCCGGCGCGAGCAACCGCGCCGGTTCCGCGGACAACTCGAGGTGAAGATTGCCGATCGCCCAGCCGATGCCGGCGGAGGCGGAGGCGGCAATATCGAGTGAGATTTCGACCACCGGCTCCTCGGCCTGTCGAATCACGTAACGCGCGGTTGGGCTCTCGAAGATCGTGTCGCCATGCTTGAGCGGAGTAGCCAGCTGAAATCCGAATTCAGTGCCGTCGTCGGCACTTCCGCGCCAGAGTCGTTTCGCGAGCGTCATCCGATCCGCCTGCAACGCCACCTCCTCCCTTCCTGCCGCATCGGTCGCGGTAAGCGGGGCATGGATCAACGTCAGCATCGGCGGGGGCATCCGTTCCGTCTAGCAGTCGGCATGCCCGATCACCGCACCACCGGAAAATGGGAGCACCTGCTCTTTCCGTAGTCCGCCCGCTGCAGCGTTGTCACGGTGCGATCAGCGGCAGTGCTTCATTCTCCCGGCGGCGATAAATCCCGAAGTGGCGTGCATCGATCGTAAGCAGTTTCGCTTTTGGATACAGCTCGCTGAGCACAACGAGCGACGCGTCTGCGGCGTCCATTTGCTGGAATTTTGCCCTGCGTCGACGACGGTCTTAACGTCCATATCCTTCGCGCTCGGAAAGATCGCGCGGGCCCTTGAACATCCCTTTGTAATTCGCGGCGAGCTGCGCGAAATCGGGCGCAGGGGCGGTGACTTCCTTCTCCAGCGCACGCCGCGCCAGCGAGGAGAACCGTTCTCCGCGCTTCTGCGCTGCGGAACGCAGCTTTTTGTCGAGCGATGAGGGAATTTTTACGGTCAGCGAAGGCATGGTCTTACCCTGGTCTTACCCGCGATCAGTTTCAAGCGGCGCCGTGGGCTGCGCGTTGCACCGCCGGCGTGATTCAGGCCGGGAAGTTGTTTTCGGCGCGATCGAAGAGCGACTTGATCGGAACATGCGTGCCCTTGAACACCGGCGTGCCGCCGAGGACTACTTCCTAAAAGAGAAAGTACCGCTGCGCCATCGGGAGCACTTTGGCAGGCTCGCAGGTGAGGTGCTCACCGTCGGCCTTGACCGTGTAGGTCTCGGGATCGACGTCGATTTTCGGCATCGCGTCATTGCGGACCATGTGGCGCTTCCCGATGGTCCGGCAGCGTTTCACGGCGACGAGCTCGCGCGCGAGACCGAGTTGCTTCGGCCCGGTCCGGCTGCCGAGTGACGCCTCGCTCACGAACGTGAGACATGTCCGGGCGCGCGCTTTTCCGGCGGCGCCAAACTGGGGCCGGTAGAACGTCGGCTGGGGCGTTGGGATCGATGCATTGGGATCGCCCATGTTGGCCCACGCGATAAACCCGCCCTTGAGGATCAGTTCGGGTTTCACGCCGAACAGTGCAGGCTTGAAAATGACGAGGTCGGCGAGCTTCCCGACTTCGAGCGAGCCGACCACATGCGAGATGCCGTGGGTGATCGCCGGATTGATCGTGTATTTCGCCAGGTAGCGGAGAACGCGAAAGTTGTCAGCCTCGTCGTTCGCGGCCGCGCTCCCCATCGCGGCCGGGCGCCCGCGCAGTTTCCCAAACTGGGTTTTCATCTTGTGCGCGGTCTGCCAGGTGCGGCAGATAACTTCGCCGATCCGGCCCATGGCCTGCGAGTCGGACGACATCATCGAGATCGCACCCAAGTCGTGCAGCCGATCCTCCGCCGCGATCGTTTCGGGCCGGATTCGCGATTCGGCGAACGCGACGTCCTCGGGGATCCTGGAATCGAGATGGTGGCACACCATCAGCATGTCGAGATGCTCGTCGATCGTATTGACTGTGTACGGACGCGTGGGGTTGGTCGAGGACGGCAGTACATTCGGCTCCCCGCAGACCCGAATGATGTCAGGCGCATGGCCGCCGCCGGCGCCTTCCGAATGATAGGTGTGAATCGCGCGGCCCTTGAACGCGCGCAGCGTGGCCTCGACAAATCCCGCCTCGTTCAACGTGTCGGTGTGAATCGCCACCTGCACATCGAGCTCGTCCGCGACGCCGAGACACGTGTCGATCGCCGCGGGCGTGGTGCCCCAGTCCTCGTGCAGCTTCAGGCCGATCGCGCCGGCGAGAACCTGCTCGCGCAGCGGCTTCGGGGTCGAGCAGTTGCCCTTGCCGAGAAAACCCAGGTTCATTGGGTAATCCTCGGCGGCTTCGAGCATGCGGTGCAGGTTCCAGGCGCCGGGCGTGCAGGTCGTCGCCATCGTGCCGTGGGCCGGCCCGGTGCCGCCGCCGATCATCGTCGTGATTCCGGAACTGATCGCCTCGTCGATCTGCTGCGGGCAGATGAAGTGGATGTGGCTGTCGATTCCGCCCGCGGTGACGATGCAGCCCTCGCCGGCGATCGCCTCGGTGCCCGCGCCGACGATCATCGGGTTTTTCTTCTTCGTTTTCGGGTCCGGATAGATCGAGCCGAGGCCGCTTTGAATGCCCGGATTGCCGGCGTGGCCAATGCCCACGATTCGGCCGTGCTTCACGCCGATGTCCGCTTTGATGATGCCGAGAATCGGATCGAGGATCAGCGCATTGGTGATGACGAGGTCGAGCGACTCCGCATCGGAGGCGGTCGAGGACTGGCCCATGCCGTCGCGGATGACTTTTCCGCCGCCGAATTTGATCTCGTTACCATAGCCGCCGCCCTCGGCGATGAGGTCGCGTTCGACCGCGACAAAGAGATCGGTGTCGGCGAGTCGAACCTGATCGCCGACCGTGGGGCCGTACATCTCGATGTATTGGCGGCGGGTGAGCGAGAGGCTCATTTGGATTTCGGATTTCGGATTGCGGATTGCGGATTGCCGGAGGGAAGCGGGCGTCGCCGCGAGACCGTCGCGGATTTGGAGGCGGGTCGATCGCTGCGGGGTGCGTGCAACTTGCCATCCAGCTTGCCGTTGATTTTCCCGTTGAGGCCGTGGACTTCCCGCGTGCCGGCGAGTGCGACGAGTTCCACGCGTTTGGTGTCACCGGCTTCGAACCGCACCGCGGTGCCGGCGGGGATATTCAGCCGGAAGCCACGGGCGGCGCTGCGCTCGAAAGCCAGCGCTTCGTTCGTTTCGAAAAAATGGAAATGGGAGCCAACCTGGATTGGTCGGTCACCGGTGTTGACCACATCGACCGTGACGGTGGCGAGCCCGACGTTCGCCTCGAGCGGCGGCGCGTTCGGGGCGGGAATGATTTCACCAGGGAGCATCTTTTGAATTTCGGATTTCGGATTGCGGATTTCGGGATGCGGGATGCGGGATTCGGGATTCGGGATGCGGGATTCGGGATTCGGGATTCGGGATTCGGGATTCGGGATTCGGAAATGGATGGCGGACGCAGACCGGCTGGTTGTTTTCAATCCGCAATCCGCGATCCGAAATCATCGAATGGGGTTGTGCACCGTGACGAGCTTGGTGCCGTCGGGGAACGTCGCCTCGACCTGCACTTCGTGGATCATTTCGGGTACGCCTTCCATGCAGTCGCCCGGGTTGAGCAACGTTGTGCCGAAGCTCATCAAGTCGGCGACGGTCTTTCCATCGCGCGCGCCCTCCATGATTTCGTACGTGATGATCGCGATGGCCTCGGGGTAATTCAGTTTCACGCCGCGCGCCTGCCGGCGGCGCGCGAGATCCGCCGCCACGACAATCAGGAGTTTTTCGCGCTCACGCGGAGTCAGGTGCATGGAAACGGAGTGGGCTCGGTTGGCTTGTCATTCTGAGACGCACTTCGGAATGCCTTTGGCGAAACGCTCACGCGTTCCGCTACAAAAGTCATGAGCGGCGAGCTGCTGTGAGTCTGGAGGAACGAACTCATACCTGGAGATGTTCCCTCACGACTTCGTCGGTGAGCGCGGCGATTGGACCCGAGACGACGACCGTGCCGCGATCCATCGCGTAAAAGCGATCGGCGACGTCGCGGCAGAAATCGACGAACTGTTCGACGAGCAGAATCGCGAGTTTCCCCTCGGCCTTCAGCGCCTGGATCGCGTGCTGGATTTCCTCCGCATACGGACGCGCGAAGCCTTCGGTCTTCAGTTTCTTCAACGTGTCGCCAATCTGCTCGATGATCGACGGCTGGATTCCCTCGGTTGGTTCATCGAGGATCAGCAGCCTCGGGTCCGTCAGCAGTGCGCGTCCGATTGCGAGCTGCTGCTGCTGGCCGCCGGAAAGCACGCCGCCTTTTCGGGCCAGCATTTCCTTCAGCACGGGAAAGAGTGCGAAGACGCGTTCGAGCGCCGCCCGGGCCGCCGCGCCCTTTCGGCCGTGAACCACGAGGCCGACCTGCAGGTTTTCCCCGACGGTGAGGTGCGGAAAAATATCGCGGCCCTGCGGCACGTAGCCGATGCCGCTGCGCGCGCGTTCGTCGGGCGCGAGCCGATCGATGCGAACACCCGCGAAATGAATACCGCCGCTGCGCAGCGGGAGCACGCCGGTGATCGAACGCAGGGTGGTCGTCTTGCCCACGCCGTTGCGACCCATCAGCGCGACGACCTCGCCGGCGCGCACTTCGAGATCGACGCCACGGAGGATCCGCGAGCCGCCGATGTAGGTCTCTACGGAGGAAAGTTGAAGGAGCGGAGTCATTGTTTCCCGCGGCCGAGGTAAACCTCACGGACCTTGGGGTTGGACTGCACTTCGTCGAATTTTCCCTCGCACAGCACCGAACCCTGATGGAGCACCGTGACCTGGCCCTCGCGGGCGATCTGGCGGACAAACGTCATGTCGTGCTCGACGACAATCAGGCTGTGCCGGCCGGCGAGCGACAGCAGCAGTTCGCCCGTGCGATGCGTTTCCTCGTCGGTCATCCCGGCGGCGGGTTCATCGACCAGCAGCACCTTTGGGTCCTGCGCCAGCAGCATGCCGATCTCGAGCCACTGTTTTTCGCCGTGCGCGAGCAGCCCCGCCTTCCACTCTCGTTTGGCGTCTAGCCGGATCAGTTTCAACAGGTCGTCGAGGCGATCGCGTTCGGTGGAGGAGAGCCGGTGGAACAGGGAGGCGAAAATGCCCCGGGGGCCGCGAAGCGAAAGCACCAGGTTTTCCCAGACGCTGTGTTCCGAGTACACGCTGGGCGTTTGAAATTTTCGTCCGATTCCCAGCCGGTTGATTTCGTATTCACTAAGTGACGTCAGGTCGTGGCTCCGCGCCGTGGCACTGCCAAAGTCGATCTTGCCCTTGTCCGGCTGCGCCCGCCCCGTGATCAAGTCGAAGAAGGTGGATTTGCCGGCGCCGTTCGGGCCGATGACGGTGCGCAGCTCACCTTCGTAAAGATAAAAGGTGAGATTCGAGATGGCCTTGAAGCCATCGTAGGTTTTCGACACGTCTTCGACGCTGAGCAGAGGGTGGGGCATCCGGATTTTCGATTTTCGATTCGGGATTTTCGATTTACCGCTCTGCCGCAGCGGAGGCCGTCGGAGTCGTAGTGGGCAGCTCGAGGCGCGGACGGGCCGGACGAATTTTCAGCCACATGGCTTTCGCTCTCGCCGGGATGCTGACGAGCCCGCCAGGCAGGAAGAGCACCATGACGATGAAGAGCCCGCCGAGAATCAGGAGCCAGAGATCGGGAAACGCACGCGTGGCGTAGCTCTTGAGCGCGTTGATGCTGATCGCGCCGAGAATCGGGCCGACGAGGGTGCCGCGTCCGCCGACGGCGCACCAGACCACGGCCTCGAGCGATTTGTCGGGTGTCATCTCGCTGGGATTGATGATTCCGACCTGCGGGACGTAGAGCACTCCGCCGGCAGCGGCGATCGCGGCGGCGACGACAAAAATGAAAAGTTTGTACTGCGGCGTCGAATACCCGCTGAAGAGCACGCGGTTTTCGCCGTCACGGATGGCCCGCTGCACGAGCCCGAACTTGGTACCGCTCAACCAGCGACAGCCGACGTAGACCGCCAGCAGCGTCGCCGCCGTCGCCATGAAGAGTCCGCGTTGCGTCGCGGGCGCGAGCAGGTCGTAGCCGAGCAGAAATTTGAAATCGGTGAACCCGTTGTTTCCGCCCATCAGCAGATTATTGCGGAAGAACATGAGCGACGTGCCGTAGGTGAGCGCCTGCGTCAGGATGGAAAAATAAACGCCCTTGATCCGCGAGCGGAAGGCGAGGAAACCGAAGACATAGGCGATCAGCCCTGGCAGCAGGAACGCCATGGTCAGCGCGAACGGGAAATTCGAGAACGGCTTCCAGAAGTCCGGCAGCTCGGTCCAGCCGAGGAACACGAGGAAGTCGGGAATCGGTTTCCGGTGCTGTCCGAGATCACCGATCATCCGCATGAGGTACATCCCGTGCATGTAGCCGCCCAGGGCGAAGAAGAGCGCCTGGCCGAGGCTCAGCAATCCGGTGTAGCCCCAGAGCAGATCGACCGAGATCGCGAGCAGCGCGTAACAGAGATACTTGCCCCAGAGGTTCAGCGTGAAGTGGCTGATTACACCCGCTGAATTGAGCAGCGGGAAAACCACGAGCGCCAGAAACGCGAAAATCGCGACGACGATAAATTCGATCCGCCGGCGGGTGGGCGAAAGGTGAGGCGGCGCGAGGGTCGTCATTCGCGAAGTTGCAGTTCGATCCCGCATCTCGAAATTCTTCATGGCTTAATCGAGACTCCGGCTCCGCGTGACGAACAAGCCCGCGGGCCGCCATTGCAGGAACAGGACGATCAGCGCCAGGACGAGAATCTTCCCGAACACCGACGAGTCCTGCGCCAGGTTCTGGAGGAAACTTCCGATCAACGGGAAACCGGCAAGCCCCGGCGCCCATGTCGGCAGGTATTGCTGGAGCACTTGATCGAGTCCGCCGATGCCGAACGCACTAATGACTGTGCCCATGAGGTTGCCGACGCCCCCGACCACCACAGTCATGAACGCGTCGACGATGTAACTTTGGCCGAGCGACGGACCGACGTTGCCAATCTGGCTGAGAAACGCGCCGGCGAGTCCCGCCAGCCCGCTCCCGAGTCCGAACGTGAGCATGTTCACCCGCTCGGTCCGCACACCCATGCACGCGGCCATCGTCCGGTTCTGCATCACCGCGCGGATGAGCAGTCCGAGCGGAGTTCTCGTCAGCACCAGCCACACGCCGAATACAATCAGCAGCGCGAAACCGATCACGAAGACGCGGTTCCAGCCGAGGATGATGTCGTTCACCGTCCAGTTGCCGCTCAGGTACGCGGGGCTGGATACCTGCACGTTGTTCGCGCCAAACGTGAGCCGGAATGTCTGCTGGAGCAGGAGCGAAACACCCCACGTCGCGAGCAGGCTTTCGAGCGGCCGCCGATACAGGAAGCGAATGATGCCGCGCTCGAGCCCGATGCCGACCAGCGCAGCGGCGAGGAAACTGGCGGGAATCGCGGCGAGAAAATACGCCTGATAGACCCAGCCGCCGAGGTGCATTCCAGGAATCGCGAGGCTGAGTCCAAAACACGGAATCGTCACGCCGCCGCCGAAGACCGACTGTGTCAGGTAGGTCGTGTACGCACCGACGGCGATCATCTCGCCGTGCGCCATGTTGATCACGCCCATTAATCCGAACGTGATGGCGAGGCCCAGCGCGACGATGAGCAGGATGCTGCCGAGACTGGCGCTGCGAAAAAGCGTCCCGAAAAAATCCACCGACGACCGATGGCGATCAATCGCCGCCAGCGTCGCCCGACAGGCCGCGGCGATTTCCTTCTGGCCGGCCGCGCCGGCGTTCTTCAAGGCGGCCTGGATCAGATCGTAACTCGAGAGCGCCTCGAGCTCCCGGAGTTCGCGCAGCGCGGCGAGCTTCGCGTCGTCGCTGGAGTCCTTGAGCCGAATCACCGCGAGCGCCTCGCGCAGCGCAAGCCGCACCTTGGGCTCGCGTTCGATCGCCAGCCGCGCCTCGAGCGCGGGCAACTTGTCCGCGTTTTGTGCGAACCCGATTGCCTGGATCGCCTGGCGGCGCTTGGCGGGATCGCGCGCCGCGATTTCCGCGACATCGAGCACACTCTTCATCGCCCGGCGCAACGCGGCGTCGTGTTCCACCGCGGTGAGATCGGCGGCAACGAGACGAAGCGGCTTGCCGCTGGCATCGCGGAGCGGTTCGCCCGTGTCGACCCGCAGCGCTTCCTGCGCCTCGGCGGCATCCTTCGGGCCTATCAGCTGAACGGGCACCTTCGCGCCGTCGGCGGCGGCATGGATGAAAAGTTGATCGGACCGCCAGGCGGCGAGTAGCGCGGGCACGTCTTCGTCGCCCTCACCGGCGAGTCCCGCCACGAGCGCGCGCTTCGGCGTGTCGTCCTCCGTGAGGATTGCCTTCGCAATGGTCAGCCGCGCGGCGCCGGCAGCGATCGCGCTGCATGCAAGCCAGGCGGAAAACAGGAACCCGAGGACGCTGGGAAGGGGTTTCACGAGCACCACGGCGCGGAATGCAGGAACTCTGCCAATCATGAAAAAGGGCGGGCTCTTTTTTGAGCCCGCCCATCCGAATCGACGTCAGATCAGCCGGAGCCGCGACAACTACGAAACGGCCCCGGCTAACTGACGTGGCGCGGCAAGCGCGCCACCTGCCAAACCGTCACTCGTTCGTCGCGACCGCGCCCTTGGCCTTGAACTTTCCCTTCAACCAGGGTTCGCCGTACACGTTGTTGAACGACTTCAGAATTTTGAACTGCCCGTCGGCCTTGGTCTCGCCGATGAACACGTTCTTCGTGAGGTGCATGTTCTTTTGCGTCGCGACCTTGCCGGCGGGGCCGTCGAACGACACGCCGGATTTCCATGCGGCGCGAACCTTGTCGACGTCGAAGCTGCCGGCCTTCTCGACCGCGGCTTTCCAGAGGTAAACGCCGACGTAGCTCAGCACCATCGGCGAGCAGGTCACGCGGTTTTCCTTCACGACGCCGGGGACCGAACTCTTCGCCAGCCAGGCCTTGAAATCGGCCACGAACTTCTTGTTCGCCGGCGAATTGATCGACTGGAAATACGTCCAGCAGCCGAGCTGGCCCACGAGTTTGTCCGCCGGCAGCCCCCGGAATTCATCCTCGGAGATCGAGAACGACACGACGGGGCAAACCTCCGCACTCAGGCCGGACGCGGCATACTCCTTGAAGAACGGCACGTTCGTGTCGCCATTCAGCGTGCTGATGACGGCGGCGCCACCACCCGCGGCGAATTGTTTAATCTCGGCCACGATTTGCTGATAATCGGTGTGGCCGAACGGCGTGTATTTTCCGGCCGAGATGATGTTGCCGGAGCCATCCTTGCGGAATCCGCCGCCGATGTTCTCGATCGCGACGCCCTTGCTCAGGAGGTACTCGAGCAGCACCAGATTCGTCGTCTGCGGATAAACGTAATCCGAGCCGAGCAGGTAGAATTTCTTGTAGCCCTGTGCGAGCAGGTAATCGACCGCCGGCGTGGCCTGCTGGTTCACCGCCTCGGCCGTATACGCGACGTTCTGACTTTCCTCTTCGCCCTCGTATTGCACCGGGTAAAAGAGCAGCCCGTTGTTCTTCTCATACACGGGGAGGACCGATTTGCGGCTGACGGATGTCCAGCAGCCGAAGGTCACGGCGACTTGGTCCTGTTCGAGGAGCTGCTTCGCCTTTTCGGCGAACAGCGGCCAGTTCGACGCGCCGTCAACGACGACAGGTTCGATCTTTTTGCCGAGCACGCCACCCTTCGCGTTAATCTCGTCGAAGGTGAAGAGCAGCACGTCGCGCAGCGACGTTTCGCTGATCGCCATCGTGCCGGAGAGCGAGTGGAGGACGCCAACCTTGACCGTCTCGGCGGCGTGGGCCGCGAGCGTCGTGCCGAGCGCGAGGGCGCCGGTGCGGAGCAGTGTGGTTAATTTCATATTGGACCTGTGGGGCGGAGTGACGCCGACCTTCGGGCAAGGCCGCAGCCGTGCGACGCCGGACGGTCGTCGAAAACTTGAATGAGGAGGGGGGGGAGGATGCGGCGGAGTGGCCGCGGCGGGCAAATTTGCCGCGCGCCGGCGGCCGACTCAGCCGCGCGAGATTACCACTTCAGGATGGCCTGGACGCCGTAGAATTTGTAGTTGCCGTAGGTGTCGCCCTTCGCGAGCGAGAACTCGGCGCGGATGGAGGCGTTCGGCGAAATCGCGAACGTGGGTGCAACGGTCCACTTGGTGTCGTTGCCGCCGCCGTCGGCCTCGAATCCACTGACGCGAAACGCGGTCGAGAACTTGTTGTTGAACTTGTACCCGACATATCCGAGCCATCCCTTGCCGACGTCATCCTGGAGGTCGAACTCGGCGCCGAGCGTCACCTGGTCGGACAGGGCGTAGCTCGCCCACACGTCGAAGATGAAGAGCTTGTTCGCGGCCTTGTCCGTATCTTCGGAGGCAATACCGGCGAAGAGCGTCAGCTTGTCGATGCCGGTGTAGGTCATGATCGCTTCCAAGCCGATGTCGTCGCTGTATTCGCGATCGCCCTCGAAGAAGCCTTTCGCGCCGCCGAAGACGGAGTCGACCGCCGCGATACCCACCGAAAAGGTCTTGGTGGAGTAGTCGAGTTTCGCGCCGGTATGGTAGGCCGGCACCGCGAAGATCGTGTACCCGTAGGTGAGCTGCGCCATGTTCGGGGCGTCGAACGCCTCGTAGCCCATGTAGCTGAGGAATTTCCCGCCGGTGAGCTTCAGGCCGTTGCCCGCATCAAGCGTGACGTAGGCGTCGAGAAGCCCGGCCTCGTTGGTGGAGCCGGCGGCGGGCAGATAGAGCATGCTGCCGTAGCCGCTGAGCTTGCCGGATGTGCCCAGCAGCCCGACTTTTACCGCGTCGGTGTTACCAAACAGGGTGCCATTCTTGAGATACGTCTCGGAGCGCTTGCCGCCGTCCGGATCCGTCGTGGTCCACGAGCCGACGGCGTAACCGTTGACCGAGAAGTTTTCGTTTACTCTGACGTCGGCGAGAGCCGAGAACGAGGCAGCGAGCGAGAGCGCGGCCGCGAGTGTGAAGCGAGGTGTCATTGGGCAGGTCGTTGCGGGTTATTGTGGGTTGCGCCTGGGGTCTGCACCCAAGGCCTGTCTCGGTTAGCAGCAATCTTGCCATGACACAGAGGTTGGATGAGGAATCGGGCTGCTTGGCGTGAATGTTGCTCATGCGTTCCAGCGATTGGCCTCATGCTCGTCGTCCTTCCAACCATACCAATGAATCAAAAACTCCTTCTCACCTCCGTCTTCGCCGCCACGCTCGGCGCTGCCGTTGTTCGCGCGCAAACGACGCCGCCTTCAGCCCCGGCACCTGCGGGTGTCAGCATTACGGCGACTGCCACCGCGGTCTCCCAGTACATGTTTCGCGGCCAGCGGCTCGGCGGCCTTTCGTTCCAGCCGGCGATTGAATGCGGCTCGGGCAGCAGCGTGTTGGGCATCTGGTCGAATTTCCCCATCAAGGACGAAGTGCCGGATACCTCGGATCCGGAATTCGATCTCTACGGCTCCTACAATTTCACCGTGAGCGACGTGCTGAGCATCGTGCCGGGTTTCACCTGGTATACGTATCCCGATGCCCCGACGGCCGCGGGTTTCTACCGGTCGACCTTCGAACCCAATGTCGCGCTTAACTACACCGTCGGCGGCGTGAAACTGACGCCGAAGGTTTACTACGACCTGCGGCTCGAAGGCCCGACCTACGAATTCACCGCCGCCTACGCCCTGCCGTTGAAAGACATCGGCAGCGAACTCGATTTCGTCGGCACCGTGGGCAGCTACTACGTGCGTGAGGCGATCAATAATTCCCGGCCGGCGACGAAAGCGTGGGGCGATTACTGGCTGATCGGCGTTTCCGCACCATTCCAGATCACGCCCAAGGGCAAGCTCACGGTCGGTTTTGCGTACACCAAAGGCACCAACGCGTTCGCCAAGCAGGGTACGGCGCCACGTTTCGAAAACTCGCTCGCCGTCGGCCGCGGGGTGGTGACGCTCAGCTACTCCCACTCGTTCTAAACCCAACGTCGTTTTTGTGACGCCCTGTTTAGTCCCGGCCCGGCCACCGCCCGGCTTTCGCCCGCGTGTGCAACGCGGGCTTTTTTGTGTCCGCTGGTTTGCCCATTCACCTGCGGCCCGACTTATTGGCGGCACTGCACGGGTCGCGTCAAAAATCATTCTCGATTCGCGCGGCCCGTTCCCAATCCTGCCAAGCGCATGAAAGTCGGCATCGTCGGCGCGTCGGGTTATTCCGGCGAAGTATTGGTCAAGCTGCTCCTGCGGCACCCGCGGGTCACCCTTGCGGCGGTGACGTCGCGCACGCACGCGGGCAAGCCGCTCGCGGCCGTGATTCCCGCGGTTCGCGGCGCCGACCACGGGCTGACGTTCACCGATTCCGATCCCGCGGCGCTCGCGAAAACGGACATCGACCTTTTCTTCCTGGCTCTGCCGCACGGAGCCGCCGCCACCTACGCGAAGGCGCTCGTGCCCGCGGGCAAACGCGTCATCGATCTCAGTGCCGACTTCCGAATCGCGGACCTCGCCACGTACCAGAAATACTACGGCGAGCACCACGCACCGGAGTTGCTGCCGCACGCGCGTTTTGTCCTGCCGGAATTGACGCCGCCAGCGTGGAAGACCGAGGCGAAATTGATCGCCGCTCCCGGTTGTTATCCGACCAGCATCATCGTGCCGCTAGCGCCCCTGCTGAAACAGGGCGTGATTACGCGCGAGCACATCGTGGTGAATTCCTGCAGCGGAATCAGCGGGGCCGGCAAAAAGGTCGATGAGACCTATCTGTTCGTCGAGCGCGCCGAGAGCATGAAGGCCTATGGGCTCGTCAAGCACCGGCATCTGGCCGAGGTGGAGGAGCAACTCGCGTTGTTCAGCGGCGTGCAGACCATCATCCAGTTCAATCCCCACCTTGCGCCCATGCGGCGCGGCATTGCCACCACCATCACCGTGCCGGCGGCCCCCGGCGCCACCATCGACTCGCTTTATGCGGCGTGGCGCTCCGTCTACGCCGGCCGGCCGTTCGTGCAGCTGCTGCCCACCGGCGAGACGCCGGACACGGCGCACACGATCGACACCAACCGCGTGGACATGTCAGCCGTGTACGATCCGCGGACGAAGAACTTCGTCATTACCACCGCGGAGGACAACCTGGTGAAGGGCGCGAGTGGCCAGGCAGTGCAGATCATGAATCTTTGGAGCGGTTTCGCGGAGACCGACGGACTGCTCTGATTGCGGATTGCGGAAACCGGAAACCGGAAACCGGAAACCGGAAACCGGAAACCGGAAACCGGAAACCGGAAACCGGAAACCGGAAACCGGAAACCGACGGACGCCGCTGCTAACGGTTGGTTTCAGGTTATCGCGTGGGGATTTTCCCGATTTGCAATCCGCAATCCGCAATCCGAAATCCGCGATCCGCAATTCAACGGGGCGGGAAATTCCTTGTCAGCGCGCGCGCGCGTCTCGCAAAGTGCCGGCCGCAAATGTTGCCCGCACGAGACTGAGCCAATCGGGCTGTCCCATCCCCGGGGCGGCTGCAGGCCGGGCAACCACGCGAGATCATGATCGAATCCATCGAGTTCAATAAACGCATCCTGTTTGTCGGCTACGGCGCCGTGGCCGAGTGCACGCTGCCCATTCTTTTCAAGCACATCAAGGTGCCCGCGAAAAACGTCACGGTGATGGATTTCGAGGATCGCGCCGCGAAGCTGGCCGAGTGGACCGCGCAGGGCGTGCACTTCGTGCGCGATCGCGTGACCGAGGACAACATGGGCTCGCTGCTGGCGAAACACGTCGGTCCGGGCGACCTGCTGATCGATCTGGCGTGGAATATCGACGCGATGGAAATTCTCCAGTGGTGCCACGACCACGGCGTGCTGTATATCAACACGTCGACCGAGCTCTGGGATCCGTACGCGGCGGGCAAGAAACAGCACCCGCCGGAGAAGACGCTTTACTGGCGCCACATGAACGTGCGCCGGATGCTCGCCGGTTGGGAGACCAAAGGCCCGACGGCGGTAATCGAGCACGGCGCGAATCCCGGCCTCATCTCGCATTTCGTGAAACAGGGTCTGATTGACATCGCGCAGAGCCTCATCGCGGAAAAGAAGGTCAAGGTTCGCGCCGGCGAAAAGCTGGCCGAGCTCATCGGCACGCAGCAGTTCAACCACCTCTCCCGCGCTCTCGGCGTGAAGGTGATTCATTGCAGCGAGCGCGACACGCAAATCACCGACAAGCCGAAGCAGGTGGACGAGTTCGTGAACACGTGGAGCATTGAAGGCTTCCGCGAGGAGGGCACGACCACCGCCGAGATGGGCTGGGGCACGCACGAGAAGCAGCTGCCGAAGCACGCGTTTCGCCACCAGGAAGGCCCGAAGAATCAAATCTGCCTCGCGCGGATGGGCATCAACACCTGGGTCCGCTCCTGGGTGCCCGACTACAACATCCTCGGCATGGTGGTCCGCCACGGCGAGGCGTTCACGATTTCGGACAAACTGACGGTGTGGGAGGGAAAGAAGGCAGTGTATCGGCCGACGATGCACTACGCGTATTGTCCCTGCGACGAGGCGATCACGTCGCTGAACGAGATGCGCGGCTACAACTACAAGTTGAACGCGAACCAGCGGATCATGAACGACGAGATCACGAGCGGCTCGGACATCCTCGGCGCGTTGATCATGGGCCACGCCTATCAGTCGTGGTGGATCGGTTCCGATCTCAGCATCGAGGAGTCGCGTCGTCTCGTGCCGCACCAGAATGCGACGACGATGCAGGTGGCGATTTCCGTGGTCGCCGCATCGATGTGGATGATGGGGAATCCCGCGGAGGGCGTGCGCGTGCCGGATGAACTGCCGCACGACTTCGTGCTCGGCATTGCGAAACCGTATATGGGCCGCTGGATTTCGAAGCGCTCGGACTGGACGCCGTTGAAGGGGCGCGACACCACGTTCGACGCTTTCAACAAGCCCGATCTCGATCGCAAGGATCCGTGGCAGTTCAAGAACTTCCTCGTCACGGACGCGGGGTGAGTGGCGCCGGCGCGGCTGAATTTTTTGAGCATCGGCGAACGAAGTGACACGTCGCGTAGGTTGCGCGCTTGCCGCGCAACTTGGCGGTGCGTTGCGCCGTGGCGCGGCGAGCGCGCCACCTGCCAACCGAGCGCCATCAGATCGTCGCGAAACCCACAATAATGTGCCACTGACAAGATCGTTCGTGTTTCATCGTACGGCATTCCTCAACCCATGATCTCCCTCACGAAGCTCCAACAACTCGCCCGCAAACACGGCACGCCGCTTTTCGTGATCGATCACGACGCGCTGCGCAAAGCATACCGTCAGTTTCGCAAGCATCTGCCGCGGATCCAGGTTTACTACGCGGTCAAGGCGAACCCGGATCCGGCGATCGTGCGCACGCTTTATCAGGAAAGCGCGAGCTTCGACGTGGCGTCGATGCCGGAGTTCATGATCGTGCACCGGAACATCGAGCAGATGCCGGCGAAGGAGCGGCAGGAGTGGATCTGGGACAAGATTATCTACGCGAACCCGACGAAGCCGACGGAGACGCTCGAGGAACTCAACCAGTACAAACCGCTCGTCACCTTCGACAACTTCGAGGAAATCGAGAAGATCAAGAAGCACGCGCCGAATGCGGGGCTGGTGCTGCGGCTGAAAGTCCCGAACACGGGCGCCATGGTGGAACTGTCGTCGAAGTTCGGCGCCTCGCCCGGCGAGGCGGTGGATTTGATTCTCGCCGCCGACAAGCTCGGGCTGGTCGTCGAGGGCATCAGCTTCCACGTCGGCAGCCAGACGACGAACTTCGAGAACTACGTCCAGGCGATCAATCTCTCGGCGAACGTCTTCAAGGAGGCGCGCGATCGCGGCTACACGAAGATGAACCTGCTGGACATCGGCGGCGGTTTTCCGGCGCCGTATGATGACTCGGTCAAGCCGTTCGCGGAGCTGGCCAGGGTGATCAACACGGAGCTCGACCGCCTATTCCCGCGCGACGTGCAGATTCTTGCCGAGCCGGGGCGTTTCCTCGCGGCCGTGTGCGGCTACTCGGTCGCGAAGGTCATCGGCAAGGCGGTGCGCGACGGCAAGACGTCGTACTACATCGACGACGGCGTCTATCATACGTACTCAGGCGTCATTTTCGATCACTGCAAGTATCCGGTGCGTGCGTTCAAGAAAGGGCCGACGACGATCTGCTCGGTGTTCGGTCCGACCTGCGACGCGCTCGACGTGGTGTCGATGGCGGAGAACCTCCCGGATCTGAAACGCGGCGACTTCGTCTACAGCACCAACATCGGCGCCTACAGCCATGCGTCCGCGACCTACTTCAACGGCTTCCCGCCCGCGGCGGTGGTACACGTAAATCAGTAGGGTGGGCGTGAGGGCGAACGGAGCGCGGGCTAAGCTCCAAGCTCCAAGCTCCAAAAAAACACCAATTCTCCGAGTTGGTGTTTTGAATTTGCGCGGACGATCGAGCTCTAACATCCAGAAAACTCCCAGCGACACCTCGATTGCAGATTGGAGGTTTGGTTTTTCTCTGGAGCTTGGATCTTGGAGCTTGGAGCTTCCGCAGTTGAACGGGCGTTGCCCGTTCAACTGCGGTAGTCTGCGTTTTCGCTCACGTATTCGTGCGTGAGATCGCCGCCCAGGACGGTGGCGGACGCGGCGCCGTTGCCGACGTCGATAACCAGTTCGACGCAGCGCTCGTGCGGCGGAAAATCGATTGGCGGCGTGAACACGCCCCCGGCGGAAGGATGGCTCGCATACAACTCGGCTTCGCGAAGGTGGGCGACGAGCGCGAGCTCCTTCTCCGGGTTGAGCTGAAAAACGCCCGCACCGAAAATTTCGATGCCGCCCAGCGAGGCGCGGAGATTTGCGAGATTGGTCCCCGGGGCGTGGGCGCCGGCATGCTTGCCGATCGCCTGGATCAGCCGGCCGACGTTCGGGTCGTTCCCGGCCACGGCGCACTTGAACAGCGGCGCGTTCACGACCGCCTTGCCGAGCGCGCGCGCCAGCCCGAGGCTCGCGGCATTGCGCACCACCACGCGGATGACGTGCCGCACACCTTCGCCATTGCGCACCACATCCTCGGCGAGATCGCGGCAGACTTGGTGCAGCGCCCGCTCGAATGCCCCGAGATTGTCGCACGGCACGCGGGCGGAGGAGACCAGCGCGACCGTGTCCGACGTGCTCGTGTCGCTGTCGATGCTGATCGCATTGAAGCTGGCATCGACGGCCCGTGCGAGCATCGCGCGCAACTCACGCCGGGGCGCGGCGACGTCGGTCAGGAGGTACACCAGCATCGTGGCGAGGTTCGGCTCGATCATGCCCGCGCCTTTCGCGATGCCGACGATCGAGCCGGCGCCACACGCGGCGCGCCGGACTTTCGGATACAAATCCGTGGTCACGATTCCCTCGGCGGCCGGGAGAATCGAACTGCCGGTCAGCGCGTTCACGGCCTGCGGCAGCGCGCCGGTGATCGCTTCGACCGGCAGCGTCCATCCAATGACGCCCGTCGAGCTGGGCAGAACCTGGCCAGGGGCGAGCCCGAGCAGTTCTGCGGTCACGGCGCAGATGCGCTCGGACGCTTCAACGCCGCCGGGCGCGCAGACGTTCGACACCTTGTTGTTCACCACGATGGCGCCGAGCGTCGGTTCGCTGAGACGTTTTCGTCCCACGATGATCGGTGCGCCGGGAAACGCGTTGCGCGTGAACATGGCCGCGAAATCGGGCGTCGGCCGGTCGAGCGCGATCAAGGTCAGCGTCATCGTCGCCGGCTTCGGCGCCTCGCGCGGCGTGAAATCGAAGCGTGTCGTGCCCACGCGAAAACCCGCGGGCAGCGCCGCCTGGCTGGCGAGCCACGCGCGATGGGCGTCGCGGCTGGTGAAGATGAGACTGGTGCTCGGCACGCGACACAAGTGGGCGCGCGCTGTCACGGAGTGAAGAAGATTTTTTGCGCTGCGGACGTCGCCCGCGGTCGCGCGCGGTTGCGTTCCGCGCGATCGTTACCACGCTCCCCGCGACGGTGCGGATAAAATTATTATGGAAATGCGCCGCGCGTGTGCCTTATTCGCATCGTCTCCCCGCCACCGTGACCAACTTTCGATGTCTCTCCTCCTTCGCGCGGCCGTCCGCTGCGCGGCTTGATTGCCGATGAACGTTGCTGAAGTTACCGCCAAGGCGAAGGTCCTGCTCGAGGCTCTGCCGTACATCCAGGATTTTCGCGGCTCGATTTTCGTCATCAAGTACGGCGGGAGCTTCATGGACGATCCGGATCCCGTCATGCGCACGCGCGTCGCTTATGACATCGCGTTTCTCGCCGCGGTCGGGATCAACGTCGTGATCGTGCACGGCGGCGGCAAGGCGATCACCAAGGCGATGGAAACGTCAGGCTTGAAGGCCGCATGGGTGAACGGACTCCGCGTCACGGACGAGGCGACGATCGCGGTGGTAAAGAAAACCCTCGACGAGGTCGTCAACAAGGAGGTGTGCGATGCGATCGAGCGCGCCGGCGGCCACTCCAAGGGGCTGCCGGGAGACACCGTGCTCGTTTGCCAGAAGCTCACGGTCGACGATGACGGCAAGGAAGTGGATCTCGGCTACGTTGGCGACGTGACCGAGGTGAAGGTGAAGCTGATCAAGAAGGAAATCGGCGACGGTTTCGTTCCCGTCATCTCGCCCGTCGCCGAGGGTTACGATGGCAAGCCCTACAACGTGAATGCCGATCTCGTGGCCGGCCGGGTCGCGAGCGCGCTGCGCGCGCGCCGGCTGGTGTACATGAGCGACGTCCCCGGGCTGCTCTCCAATCCATCGGATGCCGAATCGTTGATCTCGACGCTGAAAACCAGCCAGGTCGACGACCTGAAGAAAAGAGGCGTGATCGACAAGGGCATGCGGCCGAAGGTGCAGAGTGCAATCCGCGCGCTCGAGGAGGGCGTGCAGCGCGTCCACTTCATCGACGGCCGGCTCGCGCATTCGCTCCTGCTCGAAATCTTCACCGACAAGGGCATCGGCACCGAGATCGTGCACGGCTGATTCGATTGCGGATTGCGAATTGCGGATTGCGAATTGCGGATTGCGAAGTGGTTTGCCTCACGAAACTCGAATTGTGCAGGTGTGAATTAAACGCCAACGTGCTGACTACGTGCCGAAGCAGGCTCGCCAATCGCCGTCCGCCGCATCAATCCGAAATCCGCAATCCACAATCCGCAATGACCTCTCCCTCGATCGTTCGCACCAGCACGGCTGAGCTCTACGACGCGCACGTATTGAAAAACTACGCGCGCGCCCCGCTGACGCTCGTGCGCGGCCGCGGCACGCAGGTGTGGGATGACGCGGGCAACATCTATCTCGATTTCACGTCGGGCATCGCGGTCAGCGCGCTCGGCCACTGCCACCCGGACTGGGTGGCGGCGGTGCAGCGGCAGGCGGGCGAACTGATCCATGTCAGCAATCTTTTTAGGAATCCTCAGCAGGGGGAGCTCGCGCGCCGGCTCGTGCAGCGCGCGGGGCCGGGCCGCGTCTTTTTTTGCAATAGCGGCGCGGAGGCGAACGAGACGCTGATCAAACTGGCGCGGCTCCATGGCGTGCAGAAGTCCGGCGGCGAGGAGGGCCGTTGCTACAAGGTGATCTGCGCCAGGAATGCGTTTCACGGCCGGACCTTCGGCGGCATGAGCGCAACGCCGCAGGAGAAAATCCAGAAGGGGTTTCGCCCGCTGGTGGACGGCTTCGCGTTCGGCGAAATCAACAACCTCAAGAGTTTCGTCGATCTGGTCGACGGACAGACCGCCGCGATCCTGCTCGAGACGATTCAGGGCGAGAGCGGGATCAACGCGTGCACGCCCGAATTCCTCGTCGGGCTGCGGCGGTTGTGCGACGAGCGCAACGTGCTGCTCATGCTCGACGAGGTGCAATGTGGCGTCGGCCGGACGGGAAAGTTTTACGCCTTCGAACACGCGGGCATCACGCCGGACGCGATCGGCATGGCGAAAGGACTCGGCGGCGGATTCCCGATCGGCGCGATGTGGGTGCGCGATCGATTCGCGGACTTGTTTCATCCCGGCAACCACGGCACGACGTTTGGCGGCACGCCGCTCGCGTGCGCGGCGGCGCTGGCCGTCCTCGATGTGATGGAGCGCGACAAGCTGCTGGAGAGAGTGCGCACGCAGAGCGGGCCATGGCACGAGGCGCTGCGGCAGCTCGCGCGGGAATTTCCCAAGTACGTACTCGGCGTCCGCGGACAAGGCTACCTCGTCGGGGTGCAGGTGGAGTCGGATCCGGCGGCGTACCTCACGGCGCTGCGGGAAAGGGGACTGCTCGCACCCAGCGCGGGCGGAAACGTGGTGCGGTTCCTGCCGCCGCTCAACGTCACGCGCGCGGAGCTGGATCGTTCGGTCGAAATATTCCGCAGCGTCCTGGCCGCCCGGAGCTGAGGCCTGGGGGACCGTTTTTTCCCGCTCGTCAGGCCGGGTTTGGTGTCATCTTCTCATTGTTTCTCATGAAGCATTTCCTCCAGGAAACCGACTTTGCGGCTTCCGAACTGGCTCCGTTGTTTTCGCTCGCGCGGGAATACAAGCAGCAGCGCGGAAGCCATGAGCAGCCGTTGCGCGGCCAGACCTGGGCCCTCGTCTTTTCGAAGTCATCGACCCGCACCCGGGTGTCATTCGAGGTCGGAATCCACGAACTCGGCGGCAATCCGCTTTTCCTGAATCGGAACGACATCCAGATCGGTCGCGGGGAGAGCGTGGAGGACACGGCGAAGGTGCTGTCGCGCTTCGTACACGGGCTGATCGTCCGCACCTTCGATCATGCGGAGGTGGAGCGGCTCGCTGCCGCCGGAAACATCCCGGTCATCAATGCGCTGACCGACTACCTGCATCCCTGCCAGATCTACACGGATGCGTTCACGATGGCGGAGCGGTGGACCCGGAGCGGCGACATGGCGCGGGCGCTGCGAGGCCGGAAGATCGCGTTTCTCGGCGACACCTCGTGCAACGTGGCCAATTCGTGGATACTCGGCGCGAATCTCTTCGGCATGAAGATATCGCTCGCGGGGCCGAAAGAGTTCGCGCCGACAGCGGCACTCAATGCCACGCTGGCGAAGGAAGGCTTCGCCAACCGCTACCAGTTCACCACCGATCCGTTCGAGGCCGTGCGCGATGCCGACGTGGTCTACACCGACGTGTGGGTGAGCATGGGCAAGGAGGAGGAGGCCCGGGAACGGATTCGCGTCATGACGCCCTACGCCGTGACGGGGAAACTATTTGCTGCCGCGAAGCCCGACGCGCTGTTCATGCATTGCCTTCCCGCCCACCCGGGCGAGGAGGTGACGCAGGACGTGCTCGACAGTCCGCGCTCGATCATTTTCGACCAGGCGGAAAACCGGCTGCATCTGCAAAAAGCGCTGATGGCGACGCTGAACGTCGCCCGCACGCGGACGTAGCCGTATCGATTCAGTGGAAAACCGCGAATGAACGCGAATGGACGCCAATTCCAGAGGAGGAGGATTGTCCAAATCAAACCATGGTCACCGTTTGGTTGATCGTTCCCATGCTCCCCAAAGACGCCCTCCCCATTCGCGTGAATTGGCGTCCATTCGCGGTTGAACTGAATTGTTCCGGCTTGGCGCGGCTTCGGGCGGCGCAACCGAAAGGCTTACCTCACGGATTGAAAAAGCGCCGCGGAGCAAGGAACAGGGAGCAGCAACAAGAGCGGAGTTCTGCGAACTTGGACTGACGTTTGCTTCCTCTTACGCGGGCGAGAGAGAGTTTAGCCGTGTTTTCAAGCCTCGTTCCAGGAACTCGGCGTAGCGGAACGCGTGAGCGTTTCGCCGGTATGGCGAAAGCCTCACGGCTTCCGCTACACGGGCGTCCGGGTTTGAAAACCACGCCCTAGTTATTAGCGCCCCATTAGCGCAGATTAGCGGTTTAGGCCCGTCTTGGATTGGGATCATTGCGGGTACGCCGCGGTGGTTGGGTTAATCCGCGGACAGGAGCGATGAAAGCCGGCGCTCGAGTGTGATGATGCCCGCCATCATTGGCGTTGATTCGCGCGGCTTCGCGGTGTCCGCTGTTCGATTGCATCCTATGAAAATCGTCCTCGCTTACTCGGGCGGTCTCGACACGTCCGTCATCCTTAAGTGGCTGCGCGAAACCTGTGACGCTGAGATCGTCACTTTTGCCGCCGACATCGGCCAGGAGGAGGAACTCAAGGGGCTGCCCCAGAAGGCCCGCGCCACGGGCGCGACGAAGCACTACACGCTCGATCTGGTGGAGGAGTTTGCGCGCGATTTCATTTACCCGATGATTCGGGCGAATGCGATTTACGAGGGCCAGTATTACCTCGGCACATCAATTGCCCGGCCGCTGATTGCCAAGGCGCAGATCGACATCGCCAAAAAGGAGAAGGCCGACACGGTGGCGCACGGCGCGACGGGCAAGGGCAACGACCAGTGCCGGTTCGAGCTCACCACCATGGCGATGGCGCCGAAGCTGCAAATCGTGGCGCCCTGGAGGATCGAGGCCTTCCGCGAGAAGTTTCCCGGCCGCGCCGAGATGATCGCGTATTGCCAGGAGCACGACATCCCGGTCGAGGCGTCGCTCAAGAAACCCTATTCGATGGATCGGAACCTCCTGCACATCTCGTACGAGGCCGGCATCCTCGAGGATCCGTGGTTTGATCCGACGACGAAAGCCAACAAGGGGATGTTCAAGCTGTCGGTTTCCCCCGAAGACGCGCCCGATCGCGCGGAGTATGTCGAACTCGATTTCGAGAAGGGCAATTGCGTCGCCGTCAACGGCAGGCGGCTGACGCCCGCCGGCGTGCTGCGCACGTTGAACAAGCTGGGAGGCAAGCACGGCATCGGTCGCGTGGACCTGGTCGAGAATCGGTTCGTCGGCATGAAGTCGCGCGGCGTGTACGAGACGCCCGGCGGGACGATCCTCATGCAGGGCCACCGGCAGGTGGAGTCGCTGACGATGGATCGCGAGGTCATGCACCTGCGCGACTCACTGATCCCGAAGTATGCCGAGCTGGTGTACTATGGATTCTGGTTCGCCCCCGAGCGCGAGGCGCTCCAGGCGCTGGTGGACGAAGGCCAGCGTTTTGTCACGGGCACCGTCCGGTTGAAGCTCTACAAGGGCAACATCATCACGTGCGGCCGCAAATCGAAGTACTCCCTGTATGACCCGCACATCGCGTCGATGGAGGGCGTGAAGAGCTGGTACAACCAGAGCGACGCGACGGGCTTCATCCGGCTGAACGGACTCCGCCTGCGGGCGCGGAACATCGCGCAACGCGGACCGAAGGTCTGAGCGTAGCAGCCGACCTGTCCGCCGAAGCCTTGGCGAAGGAGGAGGTGACGAGGCTGGATTATCCGGTTCAACAACCGGTGAATGGAGCCGAGTCGCCGGCGCTGCGTCCTCAGTGAACGCGCGTCTATTCGCGTGATTGGCGGGAAACCGCCAATCACCACGAGATCTTCCCGGGCAGCAGCTGCTCGAGGAGCGCGAACAGCAGCGGGAACGATTTCGTGTTGCTGATCGGGCCGAGCACCGCGCTGGCGAGGATGACCCACGCCAGCGCGCCGCCCGGCAGCGCCGGCGCGATCCCGCGACGCGCCAGCCGGATCGCTTCGATCAGGATCACGAGAAAGAAATTCGTCACGGCGAGCGCGACCCAGCGGTAGTAGTCGGAGGCGATGGCGCTCAGCAGCAGCGGCGTGAACGCGGCGTAGAACAGAAGACCCGGCCGCAGCTCATTGACGCTATAAAACCGCCGGAAGAACCACGTCATGAGCGCGCCCCAGCCGACGATGATGGGAAGGTGGAGCCAGGCTTTTTTCTCCCAGAACATCCGGCCGACGAAATCCAGGTTGTCGGCCATCCCGCGCGTGAGGACCGCGATGGCATCGACGTCGACGGCGCCGCCTTTCGCGGCGAGATACCGCGCGGCGGCGCCAAAGTACCGCGTCAGAGCCTCGAGTCCCGGTTCGTAAAGCCCGTAGCGCGCCAGGATGGAGGTAACCGCGGCGGGTGGCACGAGCAGCCAGCCGAGCGCATGAATGCTCCGCGCCTCGGGCCGTTCCGAACTCCAGGCATAGGCTGCGATGAGCGGAAGGTTGATCACCACGTAGGCTTCGTGGGCGAGCAGCGCGACGGCGGAGGCGAGCCCGGCCAGCCACCAGCGCCCGCGACCGATCGCACTGATCGCGATCAACACCGCGAGCAGCCCGAGTACATCGAAGCGGCCGAGATCGAAACCCTGGCGCAGAAACAACGCGGGGCTCGAGGCGCACAGCGCCACGAGCATCCATCTGCCGCGATGATCAAAGCCCGCCGCCGCACGAACAAGGAGCATGCCAAACGCGGCGATGAATGCGGCGACGAACCCGACGCTGACCGCGAGAAAAACGTCCGCGCGCAGCAGCGCCGGAAACGGATGCAGGAGCGAACCAACCAGCGCCCGCTTCACGAATCCAAGATCCTGGTAGTTGAAGAAAAACTGGCTCGTGCGCCAGCCGAGGTCCCAGCCGAGGTGCATGTACCATTTGCCGAACGCATATCCGAGCAGCGTGAAAACGCTGAAGCCGGCGATCATGGTCGCACGGCTCGCACGCGTCAGCGGCGGGCGCAGCGCCGAATCCGGCGATGCCTCCGGTCCGACGCCGGCGGCGGCCGGGAATGGGCGCAGTGGTGCCATGGCTGCCGCCGAATCGTGGCGGGGAGAGCGGGTGCGGCAAGGCCCGCGTTGGGACGCCGTCATCCAGCCACCGGCTCGCAGGCGCTTGCTCCTGGGTCCCCGCTCGAGCCGGATCGATTCAGTCGACAACCGCGAATGAACGCGAATGGACGCAAATTCAGAGGAGAAGGGGGAGGATTGCCCGAGCGAGACCATGGTCACCGTTTGGGTGGTCGTTTCCATGCTCCCAAGAGACGCCCGCTCCATTCGCGTGAATTGGCGTCTATTCGCGGTTGAACTGAATCGGTCCAGATAGAGAGGGGTATCGCGAAGCCTATTCGGCAAGCCTCTCGACAAGCCTTTCGACAAGCTCAAGGCCTTTCAGTCGAACCAGCCGATGGCCGTGAGCCTGTCGAACCGGCTCAGGGCCCCGAGCCCGTCGAGGGCGACGGGGTGAGTTTGTGCAGCCGTAGCCGGACGCGCCTCCGCGGCAGTTCTATTTCGGAACGTCACGTAATACGTGAAATTCGATTCGGAGCCCGGCGAAGAGGTGAAACGAGAATTCCAGCCTCGTTACCTCGGCTGCTACGACATCCGATCCGGTTTGGTTACGTCGTTCCGGTTTGATAGCGGCAATCGCCCCGCGTTAAAACAATCCGCGCGCGACCACACCCACCGCAGTGATCGGACCGGTGTCATCCAGTCCATCGAGCGCGCGGTCGGCTTTCTTCATGATGGCCTGCGCGTCGCGGAGGGTACTGTCGTCGTTGATGAGTTTTCCGAGCGTGCCTTCGCCGCGCGTGATCTTGTCGGAGATGTCGCGAATGTTTTTGACCGAGGCCTTGATGTCGTTGCCCGTGGTGTCGTCGTAGACGAGCGCGCCAAGCGTGCCCTTGCCGGCCTTTACCTGGTCGACGATGGCCTGGGCGTTGGCCACGAAAGTCTTCGCCTCCGCGGCGGTGCCCTTGATCTCATTGACGGTGGCAACGAGGTCGTCGTGCAGCTTGGGATCGTTGAGAAGTTTGCCGAGGGTGCCTTCGCCCTTGTTCAACTTGTCGGAGACCTGGCGGATGTTTGCCACCGTGGCGTTCACATTCTCGCCGTTGTCGCTGACGAGCTTGTCGAGCTTTTGAAACAGGCCGGGTGTCTTGCCGTCGCCGGTGACGGCCGTGCTGATGCTGCCGAGCGCGCCTTCGAGTTTTTTGCCCAGCACGCCCATCTGGGTCATGATCGCGGTGAGGTCGGGCGTGGCTTTAGTGCGGATTTCGGCCCCGTCGCGCAGGGCGGGGGCGCCGGGCGTGCCCAGATCGATGCCGATGTAGTTGGTGCCGATCAAGCCGGCCATCACGATGGTGGCGGTGGCGTCGTTCTTGATCTGGACTTCGGGGTGGATCCGCAGCACCGCCTCGGCCCGGCGGCCGGCGAGGCGCGTTTCCTCGACCGCGCCGATCACCACGCCGGCCATGCGGACTTCGTCGCCCTTTTTGAGCTCCTTGAGACTCTCGAAGCCGGCGATGAGGGAGTAGCCTTTTTCGCGGAAAATTTTGCCGCCACTGAGGGTCTGAAAGGTGACCCAGATGAGCGCTATTCCGAGGATGAAGAAAAGTCCGACGCGGGTGGTTTGTTGCAGATTATTCATAGTGAGAGTTTCCGGTGCTCGGTGAGCCCTCTTGCGCGATGAGCGGAGGGCAGGCGGTTGGTGGGCGAAAAAATCAGGTCTCCAGGTTTTTAAAACGGGGATGCTGCAAATCGATTTTCGGATTCAGGAATTCGGCGACGCGCGGGTCCTGCGGGGAGCGCAGTTCCGCGGCCGGCCCGAGGCTGATCAGCGCGCCACCCATCAGGATGCCGACACGGTCGGCGATGCCAAAGGCGAGCTCGCGCTCATGCGACACGACGATCGTCGTGACATGATAGTCCTCCTTCACCGTCGCGATGATCTCACTGATCGTCGCGGACATCACGGGATCGAGTTCGCTCGTGGGCTCGTCGTAAAGCATGAGCTGGGGTTCCATCACCAGCGCGCGGGCGATGGCCACGCGCTTCTTCATGCCGCCGGAGAGTTCGGAGGGAGACTTCCTGGCGGTGCCCTCCAGCGAGAGGATTTGCAGCGCGTGCATCACCTTTTCGCGGATGCCGGCTTCGTTGGCGACCCGGTGCTCGCGCGGGTAGAGCGCGAGGTTGTCGTAGACGCTGAGCGAGTTGAAAAGTGCGCCGGATTGGAACACGAGCGCCATGCGCACCTGCTCGCGCGTCTCCTCGGCGGCGGCGTCCTTGCCGTCGACCGTCACGCGGCCGGAGGTCGGCAGCTCGAGGCCGACAATGTGTTTGAGGAGGACGCTCTTGCCGGAACCGCTGGGCCCCATGAGCACGAAGATTTCCCCCGGTTCGACGGCGAAAGTGACCTCCTTGAGCACCTTGAGGCGGCCGAAATCTTTCGACAGCTTCTCGATCGAGACGCCGACGGCGGGCGTTTCAACCTGGGAGAAGGGACTGCGGGTAGAACTACAGGTCATTACTGAAGGGGCATGAGGACTTGCGTGACGAAGTAATCGAGCACGAGGATGAGGATGAGGGAGACGACGACGGCGCGCGTGACGGAGGCGCCGATTTCACGCGGCCCGCCGCGGGTGTTGAGGCCGATGTTGCAGCAGACGAGCACGACGACGAAGCCGAAGAGCTCGGCCTTGATCAGGCCGTTGAGCACGTCTTTGAAATGCGTGTAACGGCGCAGCACCGCGAAGTAGGCCTCGGGTTCGATGCTGATCATCGCGGTGTATTTCGCGACGATCGCGCCGCCGAACCAGCCGACCAGGTCGGCGATGATCGCGAGCACCGGCACCATGACGAGCGTCGCGGCGAGCCGCGGCAGCACGAGCATCCGCGCGGGCGGGATGTTCATCGTCACGAGGGCATCGATTTCCTGATAGACTTTCATCGACGCGAGTTCCGCGGTGATGGCCGAACCGACGCGCCCGGCGAGCAGGATTGCGACCATCACGGGGCCGAGTTCGCGCGCCATCGAGAGGCCGACGAGCGAGCCGATGAATTGCTGGGTGCCGAAATTCTGCATCGAGTAGCCCGCCTGCAACGCGAGCACGCTGCCGATGAAGAAGCTCAGGATGGCGACGATCGGCAGCGTCGTGTAACCGATCAGGTAGCATTGCTCGAAGAAGCGCCGGTACTGCCGTGGCAGCGTGCCGGCGTAGGAAAGCGAACGCACGAGCAGAAGCCAGGTGCTGCCGAAGCCGTCGAGGATGGCGGTGATTTGTTTCATGTCAGAGGGCCGTCGCGACGGACACGGTAGCGCGTTTCGAGGGAAAATCTAACCAGAAGAGCCGCCAGGCACGTTCGCCGGGCGCGCGGCGGATGCCGATCAGGCCGCGGCCGAGCGCGAAGCGCTGCTCGTGAGGGCTCGCCTGTGCGGCCACGGGTGCGTGGCGTTCCCAAGTGATGATGTCCCACAGCAGCGAGTAACGCACATTGCCGGGTGCGCGCTGGTCGGAGCGGAACAAGCTGAAGAGCGGCGTCCAGACTTGCCGCACCTTTTCGTTCCCCGGGAAAAAAACCTCGAACGGGCTGAGCACCTGCAACTGGCGGCGGCCGGCGCCGTTGTTCCACGAGCTGAAGAGCGGCCACACGTGCCGCAACCCGGCCGATGGGAGATGCGGACGCGTGGCGCTGCGCTGCACGTTCGACCAGTAGAGGAAGTAGAAGAACTGTGTTTTCGTCTGCCTGAGCCCCGCGTCGGTCCACTGGGCGCGGCGGACGAGCGGCCAGGCATACCAGGTCTTGTCATAGCCCTTCACGATCGAGTGCGTGTAGAACGGTCCCCAGCGATTGACGTAGCGGTCGTCGCCGCGGCCCTGCACGAGAAAGGGCCAGAAGTAGCGGGTTTCATGATACCGCACCGGTTGCGTGCGATCGGTGTAGCCGAAAAACGGCCAGCCAAAGTCCTCGCTGATGTAGCCGGGGCCGGTGCTGCGCGCATAAAACGGCAGCGCGCCGACGTCGCGCCGCGGTGGCGTCCCGGCCGGATCATCGGGGCCGGGCTGCCGCGTGACATTGTAGCCCAGCGGCCACAGGTAGTACGCCTCGCGCGACACGCCCGGGCGTTCGACGCGATTGAACAGCGGCCAGATGCCAAACCCGTGGGCCGCCCCGCGGGTGACGCGCACGATCGGCCAGGGCGTCGACGTGGTGATCGCGCCGCGTTTTTCGTTTTCGACGTAAAGCGGAAACAGCGTCCACGAGAGCCGCTCGAACCCGAGCTTGTTCTTGATCGTGCCATAAATCGGGAACAGCGCGCGGTAGCTGAATTCCGGATCGCCCGTCGTGCGGGAAAACCAGAACGGGAAGACCTCGAATTCCTGGCGCCGCTCGAAAATGCTTTGGGGCGCCGGCGCACCCGCGCGCCGGCCCCACTGCCGGACGAGTTCGAAGATGCTGTACTTGTAGGTGTTCTCGTCGACCGTGTAGCTGAAAAGCGGGTACAGGAAGTAGCCGGACCGAAACTCCCCGCGTGCGTCGTGCGTTTGGTACCAGAACGGCCGGAACCCGCTGGCGCGTCCGCCATCGGCGGTCGGCCGGTTGAAAAGCAGCGGGCCGGCGCCGGTCCACGATTCCGGCTGCCGGTGTTCATCCAGCTGCCGCACAAGCACGGGCCAGAAGTTGCTTTCGCGCTCCGCCGGTCCGGCCCGCATCGCGCCGGATGCGACGACCGCCACAAAGCCCAGCACGAGCCACGCGGCAGAGCGCGAAGCCGGGCGGGCGATGACGCGACGGGCGTTCATGGATGCAGTTGGTTGATGGGCGCGCAAACGTCCCGCGTGGAGTCCGGCCGAGTCGGCAAACGCCGGACATGACGTGGGTAACCGCTAGGAATGAGAAAAAAGCCGGGCAGGTGCAAATGCTATGTGGACATGATGTTGGACCCTGACCTCGGCCGGTGTTCCGTCGGCCCGTCCTTCCGGGGGAGGACGAGGCTTTCGCCGGGAGCGATGACGCGGAACTGCGTGGTCGTGATTCCGGCGACGAGACGCGCCTCCTCCAGGTCGACCAGTGGGTCGTCGCGACTTTCGTCCGTGAGTCGGAACGTGCCCCAATGCATTGCGACACTGACGTCGGCGTCGATGTCCTGATGCACCTGCACGGCCTCCGCCGGGTTGATATGCATCGGCGCCATGAACCAGCGCGGTTCATAGGCGCCGATCGGCAGCAAGGCGAGTTGAGGTGCACCGCAGCGCTGTCGGATGGCACGAAATATTTCCGCGTCATAGCCCGTGTCGCCGGCGAACCACAACCGGGGTGGAACGGGAGCGGTCGCCGGACGTTGTCGGGTCGTGTCGCCGCTGGATGATTCCGGCGCGGCTGGCGGCGAATTCATGGTGAGAAAGAAGCCGCCCCACAAACGGTAATTGCGCGGCCGGCCCAGCCGGTTGCTCCAATGCTTCGTCGGGGTGAGCGTCAGTTCGAGACCATCGAACGGTCGGTGCGTTTGCCACCAGTCGAGTTCGATGACGCGGCGCGCGCCCGCGGCGGCCAGGAGATCCCCGTGCCGCAGCGGCGCGATGAAAAGCGGATCGTGCTTCGCCGCGACCCGCCGAAGCGTGGGGATGTCGCAGTGGTCGTAATGATCGTGGCTGAGCAGCACGACGTGGATCGGGGGCAGCGCCTCGAATGCGACGCCCGGCGGGTGCACGCGCTTCGGCCCGAACCATGAAAACGGTGAGACCCGCGGCGAAAAAACCGGATCGATGAGAATGTTTCCGTGGGCCGTTTGGATGAGGAAGCTCGCGTGCCCGATCCACGTGACGATCATTTCGTTTTCGCGTGGTCGCGGCGGCGCCGGTTGCTCCACGAACGGAACGCGGGTCGGCCAGGGTTTGCGTCGCGTCGTCAACTGCCAGCGCCAGAAATCACGACGCCGCAGCGCGCGTTCATGATGACGCTGGAAAAACGATTTCCCGTTGAAGTGATCGGAGAGCGGGAGTGTCATCTGGACGCGTCCTTATGAATCCCGATTCGCGTTTGACGCAACTGGTGCGCCGAGGGGCGGATTGGTTGCGTTCAACCGTGCTGCCAGCGAGAAAGAGAACGATGAAATCGTCACATCGCGGCGAAAATAACATGCTGTTCACATGCGCATAACCGGTGGGACGGCGCGGGGCATTCCGCTGGTCGTGCCGAAGGGCGACGCGGTCCGCCCCGCCACCGACGGCATGCGGCAGGCGGTGTTTTCCAGCCTCGGCGCGAGGGTCGCCGGCGCGCATTTCGCGGATCTTTTCGCGGGCAGCGGCGCGTACGGGCTGGAGGCGGTGAGCCGCGGTGCCGATGGCGGCGTGTTTGTCGAGCAGAACGCGAAGGCGGCCGCGTGCATCCGGAAAAACATCGAGGCTGTCTGCAAGAGCGCGGGGACGATCGGCGCGCGATTGATGGTGATTCAGGCCGACGCGCGCGTCGTGCCGCTCGGAGGGCGCGCGGTGCCTGACCTCGTGTTCGTCGATCCGCCGTACGAAATTATCGGTGCGATCGCGGGGCCGCTCTTTGCGAAGCTTACGGAGGTGCTCGGTCCGAAGCCGGACGCGATCGTGGTCTTCGAATTGCCCGGGGAGTTGGAACTCGCGCCTGACGGCTGGCAGCTCTTGAAACGGCTCGGCAAAGGCGCCCGGCAGCCGACTGTCGCTTTTTTCCAACGCGTGGTGGTTTGAAGGCTCTTGGAATAATCTAATTCCAAGTCGCGTCGTGATGAGACTAATCGGCAAGGATGTAGCCTGCTTGCCCGTTCGACAAGCTCAGGGTCCCGAGCCTGTCGAGGGACAGGCAATGATCGGTTGGGAGCGCGACCGCCCCCGGTCGCTGTTGATCATTGCGACCGGGGGCGGTCGCGCTCCCATCCCAACCAAT
>JAUSID010000179.1 GCA_030648295.1 Opitutaceae bacterium
TCTTTATCTTTCTCTTTCTCCCGGCTTCTGACGAAAGAGAAAGATAAAGAGGCAAGAGAAAGATCCCGGAGTTTGCCCGTCCCACCTGTCGACACGGCGGCGTCGCCGCTCCGTTCCACCGCTTCACCGCCCCTCAGCCCCTCCGTTATGGGTGCGCCGGGCTTGCCATGGACGAAGCTCACCTCGTTAAGTTCAGCCATGAGTCGAATCCTGCCGGTCCTCACCGTTTTCGGTGCGCTCGCTGCGTCTGCCTTTGCGGCCTCGGGTACACGCCCCCCGAATATTATCATCTTCCTTTCGGATGACATGGCGTGGGGCCAGCTTGGATACCAGGGCGGGAAGGAAATTCCCACGCCCAATATCGATCGCATCGCGCGCGAGGGCGTGCAGCTGACACAATTCTACGTGCAGTCGGTCTGTTCGCCGACGCGCGCGGCGCTGCTCACCGGCCGGTATCCATTTCGTAATGGCATGGAGGAGCGGAGTCATGGCAATGACACCGCGGGGATGCTGCCGGACGAGCGCACCCTGGCGCAGGCGCTGAAGCAGGCGGGCTATACGACTGGAATATTCGGCAAGTGGCACCTCGGGGTGTGGCGCAAGCATCATCTGCCGATGCAGCGCGGGTTCGATCACCAGTACGGGTACTACGGTGCGCTGATGGATTCCTTCACCCGCGTGCGGGGCTCGACCTACGACTGGCATCGCAACGAGCAGCTGCTGCATCAGCCGGGATACGCCAGCTTCCTGATCGCGGACGAATTCGCGGATGTGCTGAAGCGGCGCGCGCGCGACAAACCGTTTTTCTACTACGTGCCGTTCAACGCCGTCCACGGACCGCACGGCGCGCCGAAGGAATATCTCGACCAGCACAAGGGCAATGCGCAGCACGCGATGCTCGAGTGCATGGACGTTGCCGTCGGCCGGATGCTCGGCGCGATGGAGAAGGAACGCGTACTCGACGACACGCTCGTGATTTTCTGCAACGACAATGGCGGCCCGCGACGGTACAACAACGACCCGTACCGCGGGTTCAAGGGCGACACCTACGAAGGTGGAGTACGCGTCGCGTGCACCATGCGCTGGCCCGGGAAAATCAAGGCGGGCAGCAAGGTGGACGAGATGCTGCATGTCGTGGACCTGTATCCGACCATCGTCCAACTCGCCGGCGGTTCATTGCAGCAACCGCTGCCGCTGGACGGACGCGACGCGTGGCCGACGATCACGCAGGGGAAGCCGACGCCGCATTCCGAAATCGTGATCAGTGTCCCGGGGTTCGAGAACAGCGAGACGGGTGTGCCGGCGATACGCATCGGCGACTTCAAGCTGGTCGGCGACGAGCTCTACAACATCCGCGAGGATCGTTCGGAAAAGAACAACCTGGCGGCGAAGCACCCGGACAAGGTGCGCGCGTTGAAGGCGCGGCTGGACCAGCTCGCGAAGGAGCGCCGGCCGCCCGAACCGCACGATCGAATTTCCGAGGGGAAGCTGTGGTTCTACGGCGAGGAGGAAAACAAGCAGCCGGCGCCGGATTGGGTGAAAAAGATCGTCGCCGACAGCAACGAGGACCCGAACTCACAGACGGCGAAGAAAGCGGCGAAGAAAAAGCGGTAGGAAGACACGGAAGACACGGAAGAACGCGAGACGCTGGAAGACGCGGAAGAACGCAAGAGGCGGAAGACGCAAGACGCGGAAGACCATGAGACACTTCTTTTCCGGGTCTTACATGTCTCGCGTTCTCAACTGTCTCGCGTTCTTCAACCCGTCTCGCGTTCTTCAGAACGTTCCCTTCAGCCCGAAGGCCCACTGGACGCCGTAGGAGTTGGTCGAACTGCGTTTGGCGTAGTCGGGCGTTTCCGAACCATAGCGCGAAATATTATAGTGCTGGTTGAATACGTTGCGGCCGTTCACGAACAGCGAGTGCCGTCTCCACACCTGATACGTGAGATTCACGTCCATCGTCGTGCGCGCATCCCGATATTGAAACGCGTCGGGACCGAGCACCGGTTGCGCCGCGCCCTTCTGTTCGCCGCGGTGATGCCATTTCAACATCAGCGTGACCGGGTTTTTCGTGAACGTGGCGCCCCAATTCACGACTTTGGGAATGAATGCGCTGAACGAAGCCGTCTGGCTGCCCTCGAGTCTCAGCTTCGTGGCGTTGGCGAACACCGAGAAAAACCGGCCATATTTTCCGAATGGCGCGAGCGACTGGCGGACGTTGAACTCCATGCCGGTCACGCGCGCATCGCCGGAGTTGAAGGTGGTGCTCACATTCCAGCCCACGTAGCGCTCATCAAGCCCGAAATCGACCACATCCGCGGCCGTCGCGAACGTGACGGCATTGCCGAAGAAATCGGTGATATCCTTGCGAAACACCCCCGCGCTGATCACGCCGCCATTGTCGGTATAATACTCGGCGGAGAGATCGTAATTATGCGCCGTCCACGGTTTCAAATTCGGATTGCGAATCGTGATCGTGCCGCGAATGACGGACGGATCCGCCGCCTCCTCGTCGATGTCGTTTTCGTTGATGGTGGTGTTCGGAATCAAATTATTGAAATTGGGCGGGCCATAGGTCCGGGCATACGCCGCGCGAACCAGCAGTTTTTCCGTAGCGTTGAACGTCAGGTGAAGGCTGGGATAGTAGCCATCGTCGGAACGGTTCACGCGGTTGCCGAGCGCCGTGCGGATCAATCGCAGTTCCTCCATCGAACCGACGGCGCCCGCTTCGGTCTTGCGAATCCGCTGGCCCGCGGCGTTGCGGGCGAACGCTCCCGATTCCGTCCGAACCCACACGGCGGCCGGATCGAACAGCGGACCGGCGGCCTTGTCGTGCACCTTTTCATAGCGCACACCGGTGAGCGCCGTCAGCCGGTTGCGGAACAGCCGCACTTCAGTCTGGGCGTAAAGCGCCTTGGTGGTCTCCTTGAAGTGCTCCATCCCCACGATTCTGGTCTGCTCCTCCGTCACCATTTGCGCGGGCGTTTGGGTGAACAGATTGGGATTCTGGCCCCACGCCGTCACCGCGTTGTTCGCCGAGACCCAGGGAATGTTATCGAAACTGAAATAATTCGGCCGGTTCTTGTAGATTTGCGCGAGGAAGGGAGCCGGCGTCGGATCGGCGGGATTCGGCGGGTTGTAGGTGAAGACACGGGTATATCTCCGATGATCGCGGTCCTGTGACTTGTAGGAGCCGCCGACCTGGACGGCGGCGGGAATCTCGAAAAGCTTCAGCCGGCGTTTCACGTTCAGCTCTCCGCCGAACGTGTCGTCCCGATGATCGCGATACCCGCCGGTCGTAGCGGTGTTCAGCCGGAAATTGCGAATATCCAGGATGTCGATCTCGCGATTGGCGGCGTCAAAGGCGCGGATCGTTCCGGGCCGCTCGGGGCGGATGCTGTCGAAGTTCACCCGGTTGCCGGTCGGGTTGAGCAACGCGATGCCCAGCGAATTGAAGTATCCTTTCTCGTACGAGCGAAGCCAGGTCTTCGAGTTGGACGCGAAGCCGGTCGTGTCGATCCGCCAGTCGCCATTTTCGAATCGATACCGGAGGTTTGTGCCGAGCGTCCGCGCGTCGATGCGCAGGAAGTTTCCGCCCATCGTGACCGTGCCGCGTCCCGTCGCGCTGTGCGCGAAGTCCTCGCCGTATTCCATGCGCACGCCCGTGGCGGGCGTCGGGGCGGGATTCGTGCCGACGTTGGCGGCGCGGCTGACGTTGCCGTTCACATCCTGGTAGTAGGTCGCCTGCAGGCCGAGCGAGAGGACGGAGTTGCGCGTCACCCGCCAGTCCGCCTTCAGCCCCGCCGAATTGCGGTAATACCATTTGGGCGCATCGACGATGTTGTGGGATTGCAGATACGGCCGCGACGGGGTGGCGCCGGCGTCCCGGCCGTTCCAGGTCGTCGCCGATATGTTCTGTTCGTTCCACGCCTTCGACGAAAGAGCCGTCACCACGATGCCGAAGTTCTTGCTGAGCGGGAGCGTGTAATCGAAATCGAAACCGGGATTGATGCGACGCTCGTAGGTGTCGAACGGGAACGGCTGCTTCTTAATCTGCATGCCATCGCTGCTGGCCGACGCGAACACGCGATAGTTGAACTGCGCCCGGCTGCGCTCGAAGGCGCTTTTGCTCACCATGTTCACGGAGCCGGAGATGCCGCTGGCCGGATTGGCCGGCGTCGGCACCTTGGTCACCTCGATCCGTGATACGTTGTTGATCGACACCTGCATGAAGTCGAACTGGCGCGTGGTGGCGCCGCGCGAGGCGTTCGCGAGGGATGCGCCATCGGTCGTCACGTTCGTCATGCTGGGATCAAAACCGCGGACGGCCACCGCCAGCGGCATGACGTCGGAATATTCGACGCTGATCCCCGGCAGGAACTTCATGAACTCGGCGACATTGCCCTCGGTCACATCGCCGAAGGCATCGGTCGCGACGACGTTCTTGATATTCGAGGCGAAACGCTGCTCGTTGGTCGCGAGCGACTCGCCCTCGGTGAGCTTCGAGGACTGCGCGATGAACGGGTCGAGTTTCACCACGTCGGATTTCTCGCCGTACCGCGCGCGGTTGGTGAGTCCGATGTTCTGCTCGACCATCTGCCCGGCGGGAACGGTCACCGTCACCTGCTGTGGATCGAGGCCGGAATAGAGCACCTCGAGCACGACGGGGCCGCTGGGGACGTTGAGCCGGAACGAGCCGAACTCGTCGGTGAGCGCGCTGATGTCGGTGCCTTTCACCGTCACGCGCGCGTTGTTCAGGTACTGGTTGGTGGCCTCGTTTTGGACGCGGCCACTGATCGCGCCCGTGGCCTGACTGGATCGGCTGGCGGCGGGCTCCGGGGATGAGGATTGGGCGGACAGCGGAGAAACGGCCGGGATGGCGGACGCGAAAACGAGGGAGGCGCGGAGCGACCCTCGTGCAAACGACAAAGCGAATCGAATGCGCAGGTTCATGCTTGGGTGGGGACAGTTCCAGGCGAGGCAGGCGCCGGAAAGGGTTGCGGCACCGCCGAACGTACCCGTGCGCCCCCCGCGGTCAAACCTGGAAGACGCGGAAGACGCGGAAGACGGGGAAAACGCGGAAGAACGCGAGAACGCGAGACGCGGAAGACCATGAGAAAATTCTTTTCCGAGTCTTACATGTCTCGCGTTCTTCGACTCGTCTCGCGTTCTTCAACTCGTCTCGCGTTCTTCAGAACGTGCCCTTCACGCCGAAGGCCCATTGCACGCCGTACGAATTCGTCGAGCTGCGCCGCGCGTATTCCGGCGTGTCGGCCTGATACCGCATCTGGTTGAACCACTCGTTGAGCATATTTCGCGAGTTCACGAAAACCGAGAACCGCTTGAACGCCTGATACGAGATGTTGATGTCGAGCGTCGTCCGCGCGTCCTGATACACGAACGCCAGCGGTCCCTGGGCGGTGGACGGGCCGCGCTTCTGCTCGCCGCGGTGGTGCCACTTCGCCATGAACGTCACGGGATTCTTCGAGTAGGTGAACCCCCAGTTCGCGCTCTTCGGAATGAAGCGGTTGAAGTCGGCGGTGCGGCTGCCCTCGAGCCGGAGCTTCGTCGCGTTTGCGAAGACGCTGAAGTGGCGCCCCCATTTGCCGAATCGCGTGAGCGACTGGCGGACGTTGAACTCGACCCCGGACACCCGCGCATCGCCCGAGTTGATGGTGGAATTTAGCCGCCAGCCGGCGTAGCGCGTGTCGAGTCCGAAATCGTCGAGGATGTCCTCGGTCGCGATCGTCTGCAGGGTGCCGAAGAAATCGGTGATGTCTTTTCGGAACACGCCGGCCGTGACCAGCCCGCCGTTGTCGGTGTAGTATTCGGCCGAGATATCGTAATTCTGCGCCGTCCACGGCTGGAGCCCGGTGTTCCGCACCGAGATAACGCCCGGGAGCGCGTTGGGATCGGTGGAGAACTCGATATCGTTCTCGGTGATCGTCGCATTCGGCACGATGTTCGGGAAGTCCGGCCGCCCGTAGGTTTTCGCGTAGGCGGCGCGGATGAGGAAATTCTCCGTGGCGTTGTAGGTGAGGTGGGCGCTCGGGTAATAGCCGTCGTAATCGCGGTTGCCGAAGTTGGCGCGCTCCTGACGAATCAGCCGGAGTTCCTCCATCGATCCGACCGCGCCCGCGTCGGCGCGGCGGACGCGCGCCGTTCCGATGTGCGCGAACGATCCATCAGGATCGCGCACCCAGACGGCGCTGGGATCGTTCACCGGCCCGATGCCCTTGTCATGGGTTTTCTCATACCGCACGCCGGTGAGCACATGAAGCCGGTTGCGGAACATCCGAACCTCGGCCTGCGCGTAGAGCCCTTTCACGCTCTCGCGCAGCCACTCCGAGCCGACGATCCGGCTTTGCTCCATCGCCACGAGTTGCGCCGGAGTCTGCGTGAAAAGACTCGGATCCTTCTTCCATGCCTCGACGGCCTGGTTGCTCGAGGTCCACGGCAGGTTGTCGAAGCTGAAATAGTTCGGCCGGTTCTTGTAGATCTGTGCCAGGAACGGCGCGGGTGACAAGTTGCCGTCTGGCGGGGTGTAAGTCCACTGCCGGTTGTAGGACCGGCGGTCGCGATCCTGGACGCGATACCGGCCGCCCACCTGGATCGCGGCCGGCAGGCCAAAAACGCTCAGCCGCTTCTTGATGTTCACGTCGTTCCCGAGGACGTTCTCCTTGTGGTCGCGATAGTCGTTCGACGTGACGGTGTTCAGCCGGTAGTTGTTGATGTCGTTGATATCGAGTTCGCGGTCGTTGTTGTCGAAGACGCGGATCGTGGTCGGCCGCACGGGCGTTATGCCCTCGAACGTCACCCGCACCGGGTTGAGCATCGTGATGTTCAGCGCCTGGAAGCTGCCTTTCTGTTCGTAGCGGCGCCACGTTTTCGACGTCGACACCGCCCCGCCGATATCGACGTTCCAGTCGCCGTTGTCGAAGCGGTAGCGCGCGTTGGTGCCCAGCGTGCGCGCGCCGATGTGCAGGTAGTTTCCACCGAACGACACGCCGCCGCGTCCCGTCGCACCGATGGTTGTGTTCTCGTCGAAGCTCAACCGCGTACTCCCGGTCGCAGGCGTCGGCGTCGGATTCGTGCCGGTCGTGGCCGTGCGGCTCACGTTGCCGTTCTTGTCGATGTAATACGTCGCCTGCCCGCCGATCGAGAGCACCGAATTGGGCGTGATTCGCCAGTCGGCCTTCAGGCTGGTTGACTCGCGGTTGTACCACTTCGGCGCGTCCACGATTTGGTGCTGCTGCAGGAACGGCCGCGAGGGCGACGCGCCGGTGTTCGCGGCGGTGGCGTTCCAGGTCATCCCGGAGATGTTCTGCTCGTTCCACTGTTTCGAGTGCAGGCCGGTGAAGACGATGCCGAAGTTCTTCGTGATCGGCAGCGTCAGGTCGAAGTCGAAGCCGGGCTTCACGCGGGAGATATACTGGTCGAACGGGAACGGCTGCTTCTCGATCTGCATGCCGTCGCTGCTGGCGGAGAGGAACGCGCGGTAGTTGAGCTGCATCTTGCTGCGCTCGAACGCGCTCTTGCTGACCATGTTCACACTGCCGGAGATGCCGTCGGCGGGATTGGCCGGCGTCGGCACCTTCGTCACTTCGATGCGCGACATGTTGTTGACCGACACCTGCGTGAAGAGGAACGAGCGGTTGGCGGCGCTGCCGGAGGCGTTCGCGAGTTGCGAGCCGTCCATCGTGACCCCGGTCATGTTCGGATCGAACCCGCGTACGGCGACGGCATTCGGCGATGCGTCGGAATACTCGATCGTGACGCCGGGCATGAATTTCATGAACTCGGCGACATTGCCCTCGGTGATGTCACCGAATGTGTCGCTCGAGACGACATTCTTGATGTTCGAGGCGAACCGCTGCTCGTTTGTGGCGAGCGACTCACCCTCCGTCAGCTTGGAGGACGACGCGACGAAAGGGTCGAGTTTCACGACCGCACTCTGCTCACCGTAGAGCGCCCGGTTCGTGAGATTGAAACTCTGCTCGGCGATCTGTCCGGCGCCCACCTGGAGGGTCGCCTGCTGCGGATCGAGGCCGGTGTAGAATGCCTCCAGCACAGCGGGCCCGGGCGGCACGTTGGCCAGGAAGAAGCTGCCGGATTCATCCGTGAACGCGGTGATGTCCATGCCCTTCACGGAGACGCGTGCGTTGTTGAGGTACTGGCCTGTCACCACATTCTGGACACGGCCACGGATCGCAGCCGTCGACGGGGTGGAACGCGCGGTCGCGTCGGCGGTTTGAGCGATGACGGGATTGAGGCTGGTGCCGGCGAGGGCAACGGCAACGGCGGCGTATTGCCACCCGCGCGAAAACGACACAGCGGACCGCTGAGGCAGGTTCATGCTTGGGGTAGGTTTTAGGCACCGCCCCAATGGGCACTGAGGAAGGTGCGCGCCGAAACTACGCGCGGCTATTCGCGCCGGTCAAGGCTTGGGAGCGGCGCAGCCACAACCGAAGTGGCACGTATTTTCGATTGATGCGCCGCGGAGCAGGGAGAAGGGAGCAGGGAGCAAGAAACCGCGGTGGAAGACGGGGAAGACGGGGAAGACGGGGAAGAACGCGAGACGTGGAAGACGCGGAAGACGGGGAAGAACGCGAGACGCGGAAGACGCGAAAGAACGCGAGACGCGGAAGATTGCTCGGTCGACCACCGCGGCATACCGCGCTTCTGAGTCTTTCAGCGTCTTATATGTCTTACATGTCTTCCGTTGTCTTCCGGCGTCTTCCGATGTCTTCTGCGTCTCGCGTTCTCACCTGTCTCGCGTTCTTCAACTCGTCTCGCGTTCTTCAGAACGTTCCTTTGATCCCAAACGCCCACTGCACGCCGTACGAGTTCGTCGAACTGCGTCTGGCGTAGTCGGGCGTTTCGGAGCCATAGCGCGAGATATTGTAGTGCTGGTTGAATATGTTGCGGCCGTTCACGAACAGCGAGTGCCGCTTCCAGACCTGATAGGTGAGGTTCACATCCATGGTCGTCCGTGCATCCCGATATTGAAACGCATCGGGTCCCAGCACCGGTTGCGCCGCCCCCTTCTGTTCGCCCCGATGATGCCACTTCAGCATCAACGTGACCGGTTTTTTCGTGAACGTGACGCCCCAATTCATGACCTCGGGGATGAAGCTCTGAAACGAAGCGCCCTGATTGCCCTCCAATTTCAGCTTGGTCGCGTTCGCGAAAGCCGAGAAGAACCGGCCCCACTTGCCGAGGGGCGCGAGCGACTGGCGGACGTTGAACTCCATGCCGGTCACGCGCGCATCGCCGGAGTTGAAGGTGGTGCTCACGTTCCAGCCCACGTAGCGCTCGTCGAGCCCGAAATCGGCTACATCCTCCGCCTTCGCGAGCGTGACGGCATTGCCGAAGAAGTCGGTGATATCCTTGCGAAACACCCCCGCGCTGATCACGCCGCCATTGTCGGTATAATACTCGGCGGAGAGATCGTAATTATGCGCCGTCCACGGTTTCAATTGCGGGTTGCGGATCGTGATCGTGCCGCGAACGGTCGACGGATCGGCGTCCTCGTCGAGGTTGGCTTCGTTGATCGTCGTATTCGGAATCAAATTATTGAAATTGGGCGGGCCATAAGTCCGGGCATAAGCCGCCCGAACCTGGAATTTCTCGGTGGCGTTGTAAGTCAGGTGAAGGCTGGGATAGAAGCCTTCATCGGAGCGGTTCACGACGTTTCCGAGCGGCGTGCGGATCAGGTGCAGTTCCTCCATCGAACCGACGGCACCCGCTTCGAGCCGGCGAACGCGCTGCCCCTGCGCGTCGCGTAAAAACGCACCCGATGGTGTTCGCTGCCAGACGTTCGCCGGATCGACCTGCGGACCGGCGGCCTTGTCGTGCACCTTTTCATAGCGCACGCCCGTGAGCACCTGCAGCCGGTTCCGGAACAGCCGCGCCTCGGTCTGGGCATAGAGCGACTTCGTGGTCTCCTTGAAATGCTCCTGACCCAGGATTCGGGTCTGCTCCTCCGTCACCATTTGGGCGGGGGTCTGCGTGAACAAATTCGGATTCGGGCCCCAGGCCGTCACCGCGTTGGCAGTGGCAACCCACGGGATGTTGTCGAAACCGAAATAGTTTTCCCGGTTCTTGTATATTTGTGCCTGAAAGGGCGCCGGCGTCCGGTCGGCGGGATCCGCCGGGTTATAGGTGAACACGCGGGTGTATCTCCCATGATCCCGATCCTGCATCTTGTAGGATCCCCCGACCTGGATGGCGGCGGGGATATTGAAGACCTTCAGTTTTCGTTTCAGATTCAGCTCTCCTCCCGCGGTGTCGTCGCGGTGGTCGCGAATGACGCCGGTCGTCGCGGTATTGAGCCGGAAATTGCGGATGTCCAGAATGTCGATCTCGCGATTGCTGCCGTCGAAAACTGTAATCGTGCCCGGCCGCTCCGGGCGGATCGCATCGAAATTCACGCGATTACCGGTAGGGTTCAGCAACGCGATGCCAAACGAGTTGAACAGCCCCTTCTCAATCACATGGCGCCAAGTCTTGGAGTTGGAGGCGAAGCCGCTCGTGTCGATCCGCCAGTCGCCATTTTCAAAGCGATAGCGTAGACTTGCTCCGATCGTCCGGGCGTCGATCCGGAAGGTGCCGCCACCCATCGTGACCGTGCCACGGCCGGTCGCGCTGTGCGCGAAGTCCTCGCCATACGACATCCGGACACCCGTGGCGGGTGTCGGGGCCGGGTTCGTGCCGACACTGGCGGCGCGGCTGACGTTGCCATTCACATCCTGGTAATACGTCGCCTGGAGGCCAAGCGAGAGGACGGAATTGGGCGTCACCCGCCAGTCGGCCTTCAAGCCCGCCGAATTGCGGTAATACCACTTCGGCGCGTCGATGATGTTGTGGGTTTGTAGATACGGGCGGGAGGGCGTGGCGCCGGCGTCCCGGCCGTTCCAGGTCGTGGCCGAAATGTTCTGTTCGTTCCACGCCTTCGATGACAACGCGGTCAGGACGATGCCGAAATTTTTGCTGATCGGCAGCGTGTAATCGAAATCGAAACCGGGATTCACGCGACGCTCATAAGTGTCGAAAGGGAACGGCTGCTTCTTGATCTGCATGCCGTCGCTGCTGGCCGACGCGAAAACGCGATAGTTGAACTGCGCCCGGCTGCGCTCGAAGGCACTTTTGCTCACCATGTTCACGGAACCGGAGATGCCGCTGGCGGGATTGGCCGGCGTCGGCACCTTCGTCACCTCGATGCGCGACACATTGTTGATCGATACCTGCATGAAATCGAACTGGCGGGTCGTGCCGTCCCGCGAGGCGTTCGCGAGCGAGGCGCCATCGGTCGTCACGTTCGTCATACTGGGATCAAACCCCCGGACGGCCACCGCCAAGGGCATGACATCGGAATATTCCACGCTGATCCCGGGCAGGAACTTCATGAACTCGGCGACATTGCCCTCGGTCACGTCGCCAAAGGCGTCCGTGGCGACGACGTTCTTGATGTTCGCGGCAAAGCGCTGCTCGTTGGTGGC
>JAUSID010000032.1 GCA_030648295.1 Opitutaceae bacterium
CCTACCGAATCTGCGGCTGCCCCGCGACCGGCTCGGGGCCCTGAGCCGGTGCGACGGGCTCACGGCCAATTACTTCATCGACAGCGAGGCCTCGAGCTTGCCGAGAGGCCTGCCGAATGGGGAAGCCGCAGCCACTCGATCGTTGCGGGCGGGACGCCCGCGCTCCCAGGGCTCAGTTCACGGTAACGACACTGCTCTGCCATTCACCCGTCGCGAGCTCGCTCCACCGTCATAAATCCAAATCGGAAGCGCGCCAGCGCCGATTGTTGCCGCCGCCGCTCCCGGTTGCCCCGTCGTACTGGCAATGGCCAGGAAAAAGGTGTAACCATCGCGCCGCGTCCGGGTTATTGGTGCACCCACACTCCAGATGGACTCGCTCTGGCAGGATCTCCGCTATGGATTCCGCGGGCTGCGAAATCAGCCGGCGTTCACCGCGCTCGCCGTGCTCACCCTCGGACTCGGCATTGGCGCGACGTCGACGATGTACAGCGTCATCTACAACGTCCTCGTCGATCCCTTTCCCTACCGCGAGGCGGAGCGCGTCGTAGCGATGCAGATTCGCAACGCCGACCAGCCGAAGCAGAGCGGACGCAACTATTTTTCCACGCCGGAATTTCTCGATTACGTCGAGCAGAGCACGGTGTTCGAGGACGTAATCGCGGGTGGGTACGAGGAAATACTCTTCACGCGCTCCGATGGCACCGAGCTGCTGCGCGCCGGGCTGGTTTCAGGCAACAACTTCACTTTTCTCGGCGTACCCGCTGTGATCGGCCGCACGCTGACGCCGGCGGATGCCGCGCCCGGTGCGCCGCCCGTCGCCGTCATGAGCTACAAAGTGTGGCGAAAGTATTTCAACCTGGATGCCAGCGCCATCGGCCAGACGTACATCTTCAACAACGTGCCGACAACAATCGTCGGCGTAATGCCGGAACGGTTCACGAAATTGAACTCCGACATCTACAAACCGATCGTCCTCGATCGCGCGAACGCGGAGATGGCTGACGAGTATTTCATGTTCCAGGCGAAGTTGAAGCGCGGGGTCACGATCGAGCAGGCCGAAGCCGAACTCACGCTCCTCGCCCAGCGACTCGCCAAGGTGTATCCGCGATTCTATCCGCCCAAACTCGTCGTGAAGCTGGTGAGCTGGGTGGAGAACATCGTCGGACCGTTTCGGAAAACGCTGTACACGCTGGCGGCGGCAGTCGGCCTGTTGCTGCTGATCGCCTGCAGCAATGTCGCGAACATGCTGCTCGCCCGCGCCGCGGCCCGCGAAAAGGAAATGGCGATTCGTGCCTCGCTGGGTGCCAGCCGCTGGCGGCTCGTCCGCCAATTGCTGATCGAGAGCTTCGCCATCGCGCTGCTCGGGATGATCGTCGGCTGCGCGTTTGCCTATTTCGGCACCAAGGGCCTCGCAGCGGCGATGCCCGAGGGCGCGATCCCGCGCGAGGCGCAGATCCGGCTTAACCTGCCCGTACTCGCCTTCAGTGTGCTGATCGCCGCCATGACGGCGGTGCTTTTCGGACTCGTACCCGCGCTGCAAACGACGCGACTGGATCTGGTCGAGCCACTGAAGGACGCGCGCAAAGGCGGCGGCGGCGGATTCCGCCGCGCAAACCTGCGCAAGGGCCTCGTCGTGTTTGAGGTCGCATTGTCCCTCGTGCTGCTCGCGGGCGCCGGGTTGCTAATCCGGAGCTTCGTCAAACTCACGACCGTCGATTTGGGCTTCAACCCCGACCACGTGCTGTTTTCCCGGCTGCCTTTCCCGCGCGGCCAATACCAGACCGGCGCGGCGAAGCAGCAGTTCTTCCGCCAGCTGCTGCCGCAATTGTCCGCGCTGCCCGGCGTCATCGCGGTCACGCCGATCACCACGTTGCCACCGTTTGGCGGACCACGCAGCGAGGTCGAGATTCCGGGCCGGCCGCGGACGCAGGAACGTTGGGACACGATCGTGGAATTGTGCGGTGAAGGTTATTTCCGGACGCTCGGGCTGCGGCTCGTTCGCGGCCGCCTGCTCAGCGAGGTGGACGTGAACGATACGCGCAAAGTCGCGGTCATAAACCAGGCGTTCGTCGCGAAATATTTCGGACGCGAGGACCCGATCGGCCGCTCCGTGATGATGAAGGCGTTCGAACGCCCGGGTGCGATGCACCTCGACCATCCGGCCTTCGAAGTCATCGGCGTGGTATCGGATGCGCGCAACCAGGGGATCGAGAACACGGCCATGCCCGCCGCCTATCTGCCGTATGCAACCATCGGCGCCTTTGAACGCGGTGTAATGCTGCGCACGGCCGGCGATCCACTCGCGCTCGTCAACGCCCTCCGCCAGCAGATTTGGGCCGTGGACCGGAATGTCGCGATCACGATGACGGATACGCTGAACAGTTTCATGCGGCAGTTTTCCTACGCGCGGCCGCTGTTCAGCCTGATTGTGCTCAGCATCTTCGCCGGCGTGGGCCTCGTGCTGGTCGTGCTCGGAGTCTACAGCGTGCTCGCGTACACCGTGTCGCAACGCACGCATGAGATCGGAATCCGGATGGCGCTCGGGGCGACGGCGCCCGACGTCCTGCGCATGGTTTTGAGAATGGGCCTGCAAATGATCGGGCTCGGCGTGATCGTGGGCCTGCTCTCGAGTGTGAATCTGACGAACGTGCTCGCGGCACAGGTGGAGGGCAACGAGTGGGTCCACGACCCGCTGACGCTCACGATCGTCGTGATCTTTGTGACCGGCGCCGGTCTCGCGGCGTGTTACTTTCCCGCGCGCCGCGCGACCCGCGTGGATCCGATGGTGGCGTTACGGCACGAGTAGCAGCTGGCGCGACTTGGCCGCGGTGTACGCCGATGAATTCGGTGGCGGCCCCGCGCGCGGCACACCGCGGCGAATGTCTGGTGGGAGCGCGACCGCCCCCGGTCGCTTTCGTACCTCGTTCGAACGCCTATGCTCGCTCATTCGAGAAGGCCTGCCTCACCTCAGCGGCAGTAAACCTTGCCAAAGTGCATCGTCTGCTGATGCGACCGGGGGCGGTCGCGGTCCCGGCCGATCCGCGTACGGACGACTCGCGCGTTCACCCGCCGCCCCGGCTCAAAACTCGTACGTCGTCGTGAAGCGGAATGCGCGCGGCGCCACCAGCGCGAAGCGGCTGTAGCCGATGCCGCGCCCACCGGGCACCACGAAGTCAGTCGTCGACGAGAGGTGTTGCGGGATGATCCCGCCCTCGTCGAAGACGTTCATCACGTTCACCTGGAAGACGAGCGTGCCGCGCAGCCGGCCTTCGGTGAGCCGGCGCCGGTAGCGGAGCATCAGGTCGGTCGCGGTGATGGCGCGGCCCTTATATTCGACGCCGCCGCTGGTCGTGCCGATGATGTTCGGGCTGCGCCAGCGGTAGCCGCCGCCGACCGTGAAGCCCTTGAGCCGGCCGCGGGTGAAGTCATACGCGGTGAAGAAATTCGCCCGGTGCGGCCGCAGTCCCCAGCGCTGCTCGTTCTCGCGAATCTCGTCGTTCATCGTCTCGACCAGGTCGAACAGCTCCTGTGCGGCGGTAGTGCCGTTCTCCGTGACGAGCGTGGCGAGGTTGGCTTCCGGCCGCAGCCGCGACAGCTCGAGCCACGTCGCGATCGTGCCGCTCGACTCGAACGCGGCCGGATCGACGCTGAACGAGCCGTCGGCGTTGCGCGTCACGCCCTGCTTGATCAGGCCGTTTTCAATCTTCAAGCCATACCACGGCACGACGTCGCGACGGTAGGTGTTGGCCTGGACGCGATCGGTGTGGGCGTAGCTCATCGTCACGCGCCAGTTCGGCGTCGGATTGGCGGTGGCACTGAACTCGTAGCCCTCGGACTGCGTATCGAAGAGGATGCCCGAAATCTCGGGATTCAACGCGGCGGCGCGCGCGGTCCAGTCGGTCTGCGTGATCGGCTGGCCGGCCCCGACGAGCACGGTGGAGAACGCGCCGACGATGCGGCTGTTGGCGTTGGCGAAGATGTTCTGGCCGGCGGTCGAGCTGCCCTCCTCCTTCGTGGTGAAATAGACCGCCTTGGCGGTGAACCGGCGATCGAACAGCGAGACGGAGAGGCCGAAGTCCCTGCCCGTGCCCTTCGCCGGATCGGCGACCTTCGAGTCCGGGAGGACCTTGCGGCGGAAGTCGGGCAGCGCGACGCTGGTGGACGTGTTGGCGAGCAGCGAAAGGCTGGGCAGGACATGGAGGACGACGCCTTGCGAGCGGGCGATGCCCCTGGTCTGGTTCACGATCGCCTTCGCCGGATCGCGATCGATGATCATGTGCCGCAGCACGGGATCGATCCGGTGACCGAAGCTGGTGATCTTCGCGTCGTCCTCGCGGTAGCCGAGCGTGGTGACGAGCCGGTTCTTGAAGAAGTGACTCTGCACGACGCCGAGCACGGTGTTGACCTTCTGCTCGGCGAGGGAGTTCTGGTTGCCGGCGGGCTGGCTGACCCAGGCGACGTCGTAGGCCGTGCCGTCGACGCTAATCTGCCGTGGCACCTGGCGCCAGTCGCCGATGACGAAGGATTCCGGATTTCCCTCGGTCACGTAGTGGCGCGTGATGATCCGGTTGTTGACGTTCTCCGGATCGGGATTGAACGGCACGCCGGCGAGGGCGAGCCACGTGCCGAGCCGGTAGTCCATCTCGTCGACCCGCGACGCCATCGTGGCGAAGCGGTGCGAGCCGAACTTCTTCGCGTCGATCTGATAGGAGAGGGAAAGCCGCGAGTCCTCGCGCCGGGCGGTGTGGAAGTCGAGCTTCCAGGTGGCGTCGAAGTAGAGCTGCCCCGCGTAGGGATTGTCCGGCCCGCGCACGCCGAGCGTGGTGTTCGGATCGCCGCGGAGAAAAGGATTGCCGGCGTTCACGAAGAAGACTTCGGCCTGCGTCTTCTGGTAGTTGTGCGCGAGGTTGACGAAGAGGTTCTTCGCGATCCGCCAGTCGGCGGTCACGGTGAAGTTCTTCAGCTTCTGGTCGCGATACATGCCGGGGCCGCCGGCGTTCACCTCGTAGGGCACGAGCCGCTCGTCGTTGAGCCGGAGGGTGGTGCCGCTGACGCCGGGCGAGCCGTCGGGGTGCTGCACCGTGGGGTTGTTGTAACTGCCGGAGAGATACGTGCCGGCGGCGTTGAAGACGGTGCGGTCGTTGTCGATGAAGGTGACGCGGCGGATGCCGGCGCCGGTGAAGTTGGCGTTGCGGCTGGTGAGGCCGAGGCGCTGCTGCGCGGCGGTGGGATTGGCGTTCAGCGGCGCGGCGGTCACCGCGGCGACGCCCCTCGCCTCGCGGTTGTCATACCACGCCAGCGCCTCGTCGCCGGGCGTGAAGGGCACGACGACGGCGCGGCGTTCGCGGCCGGTCTCGGCCATGGCGTTGACCGAGAGCCGCGGCGTCGGCCGGAACGTGACGGCGCCGTAGATCCGCTCCTTGTCCTGAAAGTCGTGCGTCTGCCAGCCGCCGTTCTCCTGGTCGACCGCGGCGACGAGCACGGCCAGCCGGTCCTTGAGCAGGACCTTGTTGCCGTCGACCTCGGCGCGGCTGCGGTGGTCGGAACCGAAGCTGTAGCGCAGCGTCGCGCTGTCGCGGCGGGTCTGCGCCGGCTTCGAGGTCTGGTTGATCAGCCCACCGACGTCGCTGATGCCGAAAAGAATCCCGTTGGGCCCGCGGCTTTCGTCGTAACGACCGATCCGATACGAATCGTCCGGCGTGATGCTCTGGAAATAATCCAGGGCCTGCGAGGATGGGATGCCGCGGATGTCGATCTTGCGGGTGAGCGCGGTGGCGTTGACGTAGGGATTCGCCTCGATCGCGGGGCCGGTGTCGTTGAAGTTGAGCGTGCCGTTGACGGAGTATTCGATGAGCTCGTTGAGCTCGGTGAGCCCGACGTCCTGCAGGAATTCCTTCGTGAAGACCGAGACCGACGCGGGCGTGTCGTTGAGGCTCGAATTGAGCCGGCTGCCGGAAAGGGTGTTCTCGGCCTGGTAGCCGCGGTCCTTCGTCGTATCGACGTTGAACGGCGTCAATACGACGACGTCATCCGTATCGGCCGGGGCCGCCGCAGCCGGCGGAGTCGCGGTTGCGGGCGGCGGCGGCACGGATTGCGCGCGTGCCGCGGGCAGCGGGCCTTGAACGACACTGCCGAGGCCGGCGATCAACCAAGCGCTGACGAGGCGATTGAGCTTCGGTCGCTGAGGAATGGCGGATGTTGATTTGCTCATGGGGTAGTCGTTGGTTTTGGTCGGAAAGAACGCCGGGACCGCGAGGGAATCCGCGGATGCCGCGCGCGGTTGGCACGGTGCAGTGAGGTCGAAGGAAAATTGCGGTGATGCCGCCATGACGCAAGCCTCGCGGCCACACCGACAGACGTGTCGTGGTCCGGAAGTGGAATGTAATCGCCGCCAACCAGCCCCGCCGCCCGAGACCGAGACAAGTTCGCGCGGCTGACATTTCCGTAAGGCGTTCGTCACTGCTTCACCACCGACACCTCGCCGTTGCGCTCGAGTGTCGCGGAGCGAACCGAGGCGGGACTTGCGACGCCGTTGAGCCGGAGATCTTCGTCGGGGTCGGGCTGGCTCAGCTTGTGCCGCCGCAGCATGCGCGCACCCACCTGGTGCACGCGCGGCCGCAGAAACGGCTTCCCGCCTCCAGGGCGCGCGTTAGCGTCATCCAGTTCCGTCCCCGGCACCTTCGCTCGATCGCGCGGCCCCAAAAAATTCATGCCTCCTCCACCCTGCCGCTTCGTTCACCTCTTGTTGGCCGCAGTATGGGGCGTCGGGCCTGCGCTCGCGTTTGCGGCGGTTGCCATCAGTGCCCAGGGCGACGGCGGTTTTGCCGGCGTGAAGGGCGGGCCCGGCAGCATTGCGTTCAGCCGGCGGGTGAACAGCGACATCACCGCGGACGGGAAAATCAAGGCGGATGCACCGCCGAACCAGCTGTACAATCTGGAGGCTGATCCAATGCAGTCGACCAATGTCGTTCGGCAGTATCCGGAAATCGCCGCCCGGCTCGCACGTCAGTTGGAGGAATATCGCGCGAGCACGCGAACCGCGCCGGCACGTCAGCGTTGACGCGATCGAACGTGGCGCCGCACTGGTAATGTCTGTTCGCTTTTTTTAATCCGCCTCAACTTTGACCATGAATTTTTCCCGCCCTTCTCCTCGCGTCCCTGGCGCTGCTCAGCCCGCCGATGTTCGCGGCATCCGCGACGAGCGCTGGAAGCTCGTACTGACGATCGATGCCGCCGGCAAGGTCGCGCCCCAGCAGCTCTACGATCTCGGCGCTGACGTGAGCGAGAAATTCGATCGCGTGAAACAGCATCCTGATGTCGTCGCGCGACTGGCGGCCGCCGCGCAGCAGTTCTACGACGAGATCCACACTCACGTCCGCCCGGCCGGCAGGCGCGGTTCGGCACCGGGCGCCTTGTAACCGGCGCCAGCGCGGTCGGCGGGTGGGCTCGGGACGGATGTCTTTACGTGCGATTCGACAACGGTGCCGATCCGAAGCCATTCGTCGTAATGCAGAAAGCTGGTCGCCCCGGCCTCGAGAGCCGCGCCTTCACGATCGATCCCCGACACCATGATGATGGGCACGGCGGGGTCCGCATCCCGCAGCCGGCGAACGAGCTCGGCCCCGGGAATCTCGAACGTGCGATGACTGACGATGGCAGTGATTCCCCACCGGGCGCGGAGCGCCTATACGTTTCCGGTCTGACCGTTTCCGGCCCGGCAGTGCGCCGTGAAGGCTTTTTGAAATTCCTCCGGCGGCGGGTATTTCACGAGGTACGCGGTCGCTCCAAGGCTGGCCGCGCGGTCGCGATCCTCCGGCTGGTCCGAGTTCGATAGCATCACGAAGGAGGTCTCGTGGAGGCGCTTCTGCTGCCGCGCCCATTCCAGCACCTCGAAGCCGTTCTTGCGGGGCATCTTAATATCCAGAAACACCATACAGGGGATCAGTTCGGCCACCATCGAACTGGTCAACGGTCACCTGCTCGACACGTTTGTCGCGGCGGATCGCGCGGCCGGACACGTGCGGACCTACGCGATGAAGTCAGCACCCGGCCGGGCTGCGGTTTTCTTCCTGCTGAACAAGGACTCGCTGGCGGTCGACGTGAACATCCGCGTGACCGGACTCACCGCTCCGAAGATCACAAAATGCATCGAGTTCGTGGGCCAGTCACCCGATGACACGGCGCCTGCGACGCGCGCACGACCGGCGTTGTCGATTGCGAACGGAACGATGCACGGCCGGCTCGCGCCGCTTTCGCTCACGATCATGACCGCGGAAACTGGCGGAAAAAATTGAGCCGCCGCACCGCTCACCGTCCGTGAGAAAGTTGTCTGCCTTCGTGCAAATCTAAACTCGTCGATTGGTTTGCTCCTGCTCCCTGCTCCTTTCTCCCTTCTCCGCGGCCCAGCAACGACGACCCGGATTGATTTCCAGTCGCTGCGCCGCCTGCGTCTTCCGTGTCTCGCGTTCTTCCCCATCTTCCCCGTCTTCCTCGTCTTCTTCAGAACCGTCCACTCACGCCGGCCTTGACATAGGTTGAGAACTTGAACGTCCGAAACGGCCGGTCCTCGATGTAGATATAGTCGTCGAAGGTGCGCGAATCGAAGACATTGATCACGTCGACGAAAGCCGTCAGCCGGCGGTTGATCGTATAAGCCACGTTCAGGTCGACGGGAAAATTGTCATTCACGTAGGTGCGCTGGGCGGGATTGGCATTGTACTGGCGCAGGCGATCGCTCTCGTATTTCGCCTTCACCCGCACCGTCCAGCCGTGGGCGATCCAGGAGAGACCGATATTGCCGCTGCGCGGCGTGAAACCGGGGACGGCGGATGGACCCGACACGCCCGAAGGATCGTTGTAGTTCCCCTGGGTTTCGAGCCAGGTGAAATTCGTAAAGAACCCAAACGGCCGCAGCAATCGCAGCTGGAGGCCGCTCAGCTGCTGCTGGTAGGCGAACTCCAGCCCGCGGACCCACGCCGTCCCGCCGTTGACGCTCGTCGTCAAATCATAGCCGACATATTGTTCGCCGAATGGATTTCCGGGCTCGAGCGGCACCGCCGTGCCGGACCGGAAGATAAAATCGCGCAGGTCCTTGCGGAAGGCCCCCACGGACACGAGGCCCGTCGACTTCAAATAATACTCCAGCGAAAGGTCGATATTGCGTGAGCGCTGCGGTTTCAGGTTGGGATTATTCGCGGTCAACGTCTCGGTCTCCACGTTGGCGGTGACCGATGGGCGAATCGAACCAATCGCCGGCCGGCCAACGCTCTCGGAAAACCCGGCCCGCGCCAGGAGGTTCGGCCGCAATGCGTATTTGAGATTCAGGCTCGGAAAATAATTGTGGTAGCTCGACTTGCTCGAAATGGGATTGCCGTATTGGGCCAGCGTGCGGCGCGCCAGTTCCACCGGCGTCACGGTCCCCACCCACGCGGCCCGCCGCGCCGCCTCCTCGCGCGAAATCTCGTTCTTGTAGCCGCTGCCGGTGACGCGCGTATCCTCGAAGCGGACACCACCAACGGCGGTGAATCGTCCCACCTTGAGCGTGCCCATGAGATAGGCGGACGCGATGTCTTCCGTGAGTTCCGTGTCGTTCGCAATCGAGTTCTGCACCGTGTTGGCGACGTTCGGGAGGAAATAGTTCGGCGTGTCGATCATCGCCTGCTGGATCTTCGCGCCATCGAAAAACGACATCCGATCGGTGGGATACAGGAACGCCTTGTGGTGGTAGGTCGGGTCGAAGAAACGCGCCAGATCGTCGTCATTGGCCGCCCCTACCGGTCCCACGACGCCGTTGGGCCCAACGTAGGAGAACGTCCGCGCGGTTTCGTCCGTCGACTTCCGCACCGAGCGGTATCTCGCGCCGGTCTTGAGCACGAGCGGCCATTTCGTTTCCAGGTTGCGCACGAGGTTGACCTGCACGCCGATGACGCGGTCTTCGAGTTCCTCTTCCGGCAGCTGAAAATTGTTCATCGTCATGTTCCGCGGATCGAAAATATCCGGGCCGCCGGTCTGCGTGATCGTGACGTAGTTGTGCGAAACCGACCGATCCTGCCGGATTTGCGTGCCCGCCACCGCGCGCGGCGTGTTGAAGGTATCCTGATGCCCCTTTGACGGGGATAGGGTCGCCTGGAAATCGAGCTTGCCGCCCAGCAACCGGGTATCGCCGCCCACCATGTAGCTCTGGGTCTTCACCGTCCGGTGGATGAAGGACTGGATGTAGTTGAACGTCTGGTTCCTGGCCTCGGAGATCGTATCCGTAACCTGGACCAGGTTGGCGGCGGTCGGATTGCTGAGCCCGCCGCGATGCCGGCTGAGGGTCACCTCATAATCCGAGAACATCAGGCTGGTATAGAGGGTGGTCACCGGCGTCAGCTTGTAATCCAGCCGCGTGCTCAGTCCTATCCGCGTGTGATTGGTCCAGTCCTCGCCCCACGGGTTGGCATTGAACCAGACCGGGCGGTCCGTCGCCGTCGTCTGCTCATAGGTAAAATTGCTGTTGTCGCGCGGCTTGTTCGTCTGGTTGTAGCTCACCGTCAGCAGCACGCCGAACTTTTGCTCGGCGCCGAGCACGTCCGAATACGTGACGCTGGCGAACGGCCGCAGCGTGCTGCGCCAGACGTTGTAGGCTTCGCCCGCCTGGAACGAGAGGTGGCGGCCTTTGCGGGTCAGCGCACTCTTGGTTTTCATGTTCACAATGCCGCCCACTGCCCCCGCGTCCATGTCGGGCGTCAGCGATTTCACCACCTCGATGCTCTCGATGAAATCAGCCGAGATCTTGTCGACCTCGAACGCGCGCTTCATTCCCCCCAGCGGCGATGCGCTGGCGCCCTGTTCACCGTCGATCGTCACCATGCTGAGATCGTCGCTGATGCCGCGAATCATGATGCCGACCACATCGCCCTCGGCCTCGGTTTTGGTCACGCCGGGCATCCGCATGAGAAAGTTGCCGATGTTGAGGTCGGCGACGTTGCCAAACGCATCCGACGCCATGACCGTTTTCACGTTGTCGGCGTTGCGCTGCGACGTAATGGCGGCGGCATTACCCTCGCGTTCGCCGGCCACGACAAACCGCTCCAGTTCGTAGATGGTCGAGGTCAGCTGCAGGTCGGAGGTGGCGCGCCCGTTGGGTTCGACCACGATGCGCGAGGTCGTCGGATCCAGGCCGGTATATGACGCCGTGAGCGTGTAGACTCCGGCCGGCATATCCACGAAGACAAACTCTCCCGTGCTCGTGGTGAGCGCCGTGCGGTTTCCCGGTTCGAGCGTGACCACCGCACCCTCAAGGTACGCGTTGGTCCCCGCGTTGCTGACCCGGCCCGTCACGACTCCCGTGCCAGTCGCGGGTGATGCGGTCGCCTGGCCGTGTGCGGACGGGATGAAAGTGGGCAGCAAAAACGCGAGCAGGGCGGTCAGGCCAAACCGCGGGAGGGAACGCGCGTAACAACGCGCGGCGGCGTCAACATTCACGGCGCGATCAACGGCACGTGTGGTATTCATGGAGATTGCAGGGTGTTGCCCGCGATTCCTGCGCCGAAACCCAATTCAGTCAATGGCCCATCCCGTGTTTCGCGTCCCACTTTCACCCCTCGACCGATGCCGGCGTACTCGCGACCGTCGCCAGCAGAATGTGACCGCAGGGCACGAACCCCGCTTTCTGCAGCGTGCGACGCGAAGCGACATGCCCCGGGCTGCATCGCGCGCATGGGATTGCGTCCATCTCGTGCGCGATCCGTTTCAACTCCTGCACGAAAAACGCGCCGTATCCACGACGTCGCGACCCCTCGGTCACCTCCATGTAGATGTCGGCATACGGGACATTGTAGTGGAACATGATGCCGCCGCGGCCGATTTGCACGCCATCGAGATCAAGCGCCCACTCGCTCCCACCCTGCCGCTGGAGACTGCATTCGCGATCGGCCGCCTCTGACGTTTCGCGCCGCAGCTTCGCGCCGTGCGCCGGCAACGTGGTGGCGGCCGCCTCCTCGAACACAATCTTCTCGCTGCTGATCTCACGTCCGTACACATGCAGCATCACCGTCAGCAGCGTGCTGCTGGTCTGCACCTCGAAGAACCGCGCTCCACTCGCGGCCAGATACGCCTCGAAAAGTTCAAACGCCCGCCAGCGGCTGGCGGGCGCGAGAAAAAATTCGAAGACGGTCGGGCGTCCGCACCAGGGGCCGGCCACCGCGATTGAACCGTATCCGACTTCCTCGCCATCGACGACGACGAGATGGGACTCGGTCCATCCCGCCCGGCGGTGAAGCGAGTCGTGGACGATCTGTCCGGGCGTCGCGGCGCGGTAGCGGTCCCGCCACTCGATCAGCTTTGGCTCCGGAGCTTCGACGACCTCGATTGCCATGTTGGGCCGTTTATTCATCCGCTCACGAAACGGCCGGCAGCCGGGCGGGCCCGATTTCCACGCTTCATGCTCCTGACCTTTCGCATGCCGGCGCGAGCACGGCCGCTGCCGCTCGCCCGAACGCGTCGTCCGGTATCAACGGCCGAAGGGCGGGAACAGGGTGTGGCATCAAAAACGCGGAGGAGGAATTCCGATTTCCTGGGAGATTACGAACTCTTTTGGGACGCGCCGGTTTGTCCTGGGAGCGCGGGCCTCCGGCCCGCACGGATTAAAGTGGCACGGACATCTTGCCGGGCATCCTGCCCGTGGGCGGCGTAAGCGCCGCAAGCAATCATGGGCGAGACGCCCATGCCACAGTTGGGCCCATGGCTCGCCCCCGTCCAACCATTGCGGGCGGGACGCCCGCGCTCCCAAGAAAACGCCGCACGACCCATCGGCTCCACGCTTATGCGGCGGAAGCCTCCCGGACCGCCGAATCGGGCGCCGCCCTATCGCGCTCACGGGGTTGCCTCCGTTAGAATACGGTCTTCTGGTGGCATTGCCTCTCCGTTCCATGTTTTCCCGTCACGCCCCATCCGCCGGCCGGATTCCACTGGTCACCCTGGCGCTGCTCGGTGCAATGGGAGCGGGCTTCGCGAAACCAGTTTCTCCGCGTGCGCTGACCGATGCCGGCAGCTCGCCGGTGCAGGTCGCGGATCCGTTCGCCGACGAAGATCGGCCGCGAACCGACAGCCAGTTCACCACCAGCCCGGCGCCGCTGCCACCGAACATGTCGAGTCTCGGGTTTCATGATACAGGCACGGCGGAGTTCGGCGATCTGATCCGGCTCGCCGGTCCGGCTCACTTCATCGAGAGCATCACCGTCACCTTGAGTAGCTGGGCGCTGCATTCCGATTTCCCCGCCCTGCCGCGCGCGGGTTTCGCCCACCCGGTGACGCTGAACATCTACGCGCCGGAATATTCCGGCGGTCGCGCCCGGCCCGGTAAACTGCTCGCAACGCAGACACGCCGCTTTCTGATCCCATTTCGCCCCGAGCCGGATCCCATGGCGGCGTCCGCCCTGCGCCCGTGGCGCGGGCCCGATGGCAGCCATTTCCCGGGCGTGGCTTTCAATATCCGGTTCGACCTCGACGAACTGGAGCTTTCGCTGCCGGACGAAGTCATCGTGGCGGTCGCATTCGACACCCAGCACCACGGCATCGCGCCGCTCGCAGTCCCGGGTGCTTATAACTCCCTCCATGTTGGACTCTCGGAACAGCCGGCGAATCCGGGCACCGACGTCGAGCCGGACGCCGTGTTTTGGAAATCGTCGCGGGCAGAACATTACACCGACGCCGGCGCCGCCGGATGGGGCGTGTTGCGGCGCGACACCGGTTGGGCGCCCTACAAGCCCGCGATTCGCGTCAACAACTCCGCCTACGGAATGATTTTCGCGGTCGATACGCTGCTGCGGACGATCCGGACGGACAACGCCGCGATCGAGGCGAAGCTCGACGATCTTGCCGATCTGACGGAACTCGCGCTTGATCGCCGCAACTGGCAGACGACAGGCCGGCTCGAGCCCGCGGCGGGCGCCGTCGTATTCGAATTATTGGAGGATGCCGCGCTCGAGTTCGAGGCCGTGGCGCAGAGTGCTCCGCCACTCGCTACGGACGCCCGCCAGGCCATCTCCGCGCTGCTTTCCGCCGCGGAGTCGATCGCCGAGGTGGCGGTCGGCGACGCGCTGTTCGCTGGCGGCAACGCGCTGCGGCTTTCCCAGGCGGAAGGCTCACTCGCCGCGGGCGCCACCTCGAACGGCCCCGTGCGCTCCGACCAAGCCATCGAGGCGTTCGGCGCCGCCTGGCGCGAGGCGCAGCGTTCGTTGCCGTAAGAAGAGCGATCGAGAATCGCGCGGGCAGCGCCTACTTCAGATGCCGCTGCGCCCAGCGCGGATAATCCTGCTCGAGCAACGCCCGCGGCCGCTCGGTATACCAGCCGTAGCCGCCGCGGCGCTCCCGCTCGATTTCGGCCATGCTGTACTTAATCACCGCATCGCGGCCGGCAAAGATTGGGCGGTTGGTGCCGATTTCATAAAACCGCGCCCAGAGCGGCGGCGCGGCCGGATCGGCGATGACGCGGGCATCCTTTCCTGCCGGCGTTTCCAACCGCTCCACGCGGATTCCCGTCAGCTTCACCGCCTGCATCCACGCGACCGCCGCCTGCACGGCGGCGATCACTTCAGGAGACGGCCGCTCGTTGTCCATCAGCAGCCGGACGAGCCCCACCGACTCGCTGCCGCAGAGCGACGCCGGCTCGAACTTTCGCGCCGCCGCCGGCGCGAGCGTTTTCGCATCGTGTTGTGCGCCCCAGACGGTCTTTTTGCCGTCGACGACGACCTGGCAACGCAGGATGCACGCGATGCCGCGGTTCACGGCGTCCGCCGCGCGTTGCCGGCGCGGCGCATCGAGCCAGGCATGAACCGGCTCGCCCGCCACCGCCGCGCGCAGCAGCACGATCACGTTGGAGGTGGTATCGTCGTTGAAGGTGATGTGCGCATGGTAACCTTCCGCCGGATACCGATGAGGCCATCCGCCGTTCGGATACTGCGCGGCCAGCAGGTAATCGAAGCCGCGCAGAAACGAGGCGCGATAACGCGCGGCCCGCGCGGGCGCGGGCGATGGCTTCGCGGCCAGGACCCGGGCCAGGATTTTCAGTTGCGTCGTCGTGGCGCCGTCGTCGAGCGAAGCGTGCACCAGGTTCGGCGCGTCCGCCGGCGTGGGCGGCTGCATCATCCCGCCTTCATTGCTCCAGTTGGTCCATCCTCCCGGCGCACTCTGGTGCAGGACGATGTTGTCCGCGATGGTGCGGGCCTCGTTCGAGGCATACCATGCGTCCGGCTGACGCAGCAGTTCCTTGCGGCCAACGGCGGACTCCGCGCGAACGGCCGGGAACGCAGCCATCAGGGCCGCGGAGAGGCGGAGAAATTGCTTCAACGAATGCATTCGCGGGCATCCGAACGAAGCGCAAGCCGCGGCTCAACCCCCAACTTCGCCTGGCCCGCGTGAACGTGCCCAATTCACTTTCCTGCGCCAGCGGGGTTTGCTCGCGCTTCGAATGGGCGGCGAACCAAAGGGTCGGCCAAGACATTTTACCGCAGATAACGCAGATAGCGCAGATGGTCGGAGATTCTGCCTTTATCCGCGTTATCTGCGGTGAATGGATTGAAAAGATCGTCGCAGTCCGCGTGCATTTTCAGGGATAGCACTACAGAGCTCGGACACAGAGGCAGCAGGCGGCCACAAGGTGTTTGGACGCGCCGGATGCGAATGGGCAGGCATTCCAAATTGGATCGAAGGGATTTCCTCTGTGAACTCTGTGTCGGAGCTCTGTGCGCTCTGTGACCAAAAAGGTTTTTCCATTCAGCCTGTGAAATGTCCCGGCTAGCGGTCGTCATCGTCGACGTCCATCGACAGCGGCGCGAACGCGGCGTGCTTGACTCCAGGATACGGCACGTCCCAGCCGCGGACGTTGTGCCACAGGATCTGGTTCAACTTGTCGGTCGGCGCCGCGTCGGGCGTGTCGAATTTCATTTTCGCCGAAGCGAGCGCGCCCTGGCGGGCCTCGCCGCGCAGGACGTTCGCCGGCGGATTGAGTTCGTCGAGCGATTGTTTCGGCTCCACCGCGGTGTAACCCGTGAAATCCGGCTGGTCATGGAAACTCGCGCGCATGTCGTTCGCGATCAGGTCAAACAGCGACATCGTCGGCAGACCCAGGATCAACTCCACCGTCTTGTTGATGCTGGTGTGCGCGTAGAAGGTCGAGTCGATGTGCCCCCGCCGTACGTAGGGACTGATCGCGAGCGTCACCGTGCGGTGGCCGTCGACATGATCGACGCCGTTCTGGGCGTCGTCCTCGGAAATAAAGATCGCCATCTTGCGCCAGAACGGAGTGCGCGTCAGCGCCTCGACGATCTGCCCGACCGCCAGATCATTGTCCGCGACCATCGCCTTGGGCGAACTCGTCCCGGGCGCGGTGCCGCGCGTGTGATCGCTGGGCAGCTGGAGGAACACGAGGTTCGGCATCCGGCCCGCGGCCTCCCACTTCTTGACCTCGGCCAGGAACAGCCGGGCGCGGACCACGTCCGGAATCTCGGTGGAATAGCCGGGGAAATTCCGCGCCAGCAGCCGGTCGAGCGGCTGGATCGGCGAGCTGGTGTTCCAACTCGTGGCGAAATCGTCGCCGGCGCGCCAGCGGGTCATCAGCGCGGCCCGCGGCTGGCCGCGCCCGCTCACGCGCGGCGCGAATTCACCGAACACCTGCACCGTCTTTTTCGCCCGCAACGCGTAATCCCAGAGGAATCCGCCGGACGAATACGCGACGGGATCGGTGCCGTCATACGGGTAGCTGCGGCCATCCCAGCCCGGCCACATCGCATACGGCGTCTCGTTCGACTGGGTAATCCACTGGTGGCCATCGCCGCTGTTGCCGCCGGACGCATAAAAATTGTCGAGCAGGACGAACTGGTCCGCGAGCCGGTGGTGGTTGGGCGTCACGTCCTCGCCGAACATCACCAGCGACGGATCGCCGTTCCCCTTCTTCATATCGCCCAACACCTGATCATACGTGCGGTTTTCCTTCACGACGTACACGACGTGCTCGATCAGCGACGGCTCGCCCGCCCGCCGCGGGATCGCGACCGGTTTTGTCCCGCGCGCGGCGGCGACCGTGGACGCCGGGTTCGCCGCGAGCGGGAGCCGGTTGTTTTCGGCGACGGCGGTGGTGTAGCTCGCCAGCTGCGCCGCGTCGGGCACGGGCAGCACGTTGACCGTGCCGCGATAGGCGTGCACGAAACGCTTCTGCGGTTCGTCGCGCCAGCCGGAGCCAACGCCGAGCAACGTGGACACGGCGAGCAGCCCATTGTCCGTGCTCAACGCGAGGCCGTTCGGATACCAGCCTGTCGGTATCAGGCCTTCAATGACGCCGTCCGACGTGCGCAGGACCGCGACGGCGTTGATCCCGCCGCAGGCGACGAAAAGCCGGGCGCCATCCGCGGTGAGCGCCAGCGCCGTCGGCGCCGCACCCCGCGCGGCCGCGCCGAACGGCCGCACCGGCAGGGTGCGAACCACGCGATCGCTGCGCGTGTCGATGACCGAAACGGAGTCGCTGTTGCCGTTCGCCACGAACAACCGCTGGCGCGGTTCGTCCCAGAGCAACGCGACCGGATGGAGCTCGACTGCAATCTGGCTCAGCGCCCGCTGCGCCCCCAGATCGATTTTGGTGACCGTGCCGCTCGATGCGATGCCGCGCGCGTCGATGACCACGCGATCGGCCTTCGGCGCCAGGCCGGTGGGCGCGGTGGCATCGCCCGGCCTGGCCACGCGGCCCGCCCAGTTGCTGACGTACGCGATCGTGCCCGCGGCATTCACCGCGGCGCCGACGGGGGCGATCCCCGTTTCCACGGAGCCAATGAGCCGGCCCGATTCGACGTCGATCACCGCGGCCTTGTTTTGCGCGATGATGGGAATGACGGCGAGCCGCTGGCCGGCGGAATTCTTTTCGCGCGCGAGCGCGATGGTGCCGGTAGTATAGGCGCCGAAGCCTTTGGCGAGCACGCGGGAAGCCGTGCCGTCCACGATGGTCAGCTTCGCATCCTCGGCGTTCGCGCCGGTCGTGAACGCGCGGCCGGCCGGATCGACCGCGATCGCCTGCAATCCCGGTTTGCCGCCGACGGCGGTCGAGCTCACGACGCGGTTCGCCCGCCAGTCGAGCCGGACGAGCCGTTTCGCGTCGAGCGCCCAAACCTCGGCCGGGTTCGCGCCAAAGGCCACGCCGTAGACGCGGCCCTCGAACACGCTTTGCACGCCCGCGGGCGTGATCGCCTGCCGCGTCACCACGACGCCGGGATCGGTGACGTTGCGCACCGGATCGCCGGCCGTTCCGGTCGGTCGTGCGTTGCGCGCCGCAAAAGCCTCTTCAGTCGGGCGCGGAGCGCGGGCGCCGAACGCGAAAGAAACCAGCACCAAAGGAATCGACCACGGCCAAAGCAAGCGGGGGATTTTCATGCGCGGTGAAATCATGCACACGCCCCATGCCGGCGGTCAACAGGCGGCCGCAGCGAGTTAATCACTTCGCGCTGCGGCCAATCCCAGCTGCAACCCACGCAGCTCGGCCAGCGCGCGCAGCCGGCCGATCAGCGGATAGCCGGGGCACGCGGGCGCGGGTCGCTTGAAGTCATCGAGGATGACGTGCCCGTGATCGGGCCGGAAGATCAGCCGCGCCGCGCGGTCTTTCGTTCGCGCCCGCGAGCGCTGTTCCGCCAGCAACGCATGCACCACGGCGGGCAGGTCGACACTTCCCTCCAGGTGCGCGGCTTCGAAAAAAGAACCGTCGTCGTCGCGTTGCACGCTGCGGAGATGCACGGCATGTATCCGTGTTCCGAATTCGCGCACGATCCCCGCGAGATCGTTGTCGGCACGGACCCCCAATGAGCCCGTGCAAAAACAAATCCCGTTCGCCGGCGAATCAGCCATCGCGACCACGTCGCGCAGATCCGCGGCGGTCGAGACGATCCGCGGCAAACCCAGCACGGAAAACGGCGGATCGTCGGGATGAATCGCCAGCCGCACGCCGGCGGCCTCCGCCGCCGGCACGACGGCACGCAGAAACAACTGCAGGTTTTGTTTCAATGTCGCCGCATCGATTTCGCGATAACGCGCGAGCATCGCACGGAAATCGTCGAACGTCAGACCCAGCCGCACCCCGGGGAAGAGATCCAGCGTCTGCCGGATGAACGCGTCGCGCGCGACCGTGCTCTGCGCGTCCCAGAATGTCCGCGCGGCCGCGCATTGGGCCGGCGTGAAGTCCCGTTCCGCGCCCGGCCGCTGCAACGCGAAGAGATCGAACGCCGCAAACTTGACCGGGTCGTACCGCAGCGCCTCGGCGCCATCCGGCAGCCGGTGGTGCAAATCTGTCCGCACCCAATCCATCACGGGCATGAAGTTGTAGACGACGATCCGGATCCCGGCGGCCCCGAGCCGCTCGAGCGTGAGGCGATAGTTCTCGATGTGCCGCGCGTAGTCGCCTGTCCGCGTCTTGATTGACTCGTGCACCGGCACCGACTCGACCACCCGCCACGTGAGCCCGGCGGCGGCGATCGCGTCGCGTCGCGCGACAATCGCATCCATCGGCCACGGCTCACCATAGGGGATTTCGTGCAGCGCGGAAAAAATTCCGGTTGCGCCCGCCTGCCGCAACTCGGCCAGCGTGACGGTGTCCGCCGGACCGAACCAGCGCATGCCTTCTTCCATCAGGATCGCCATGGGTCCTGATCGCGCGCGGCTTTGGGGTTTTGGCAAGCCTCCCATTCCAGCTTGCGTGTCCTGAGGCGTCGCTGCGTGATCCGATTCGCCCCGGTGCCCGGCGCGTCCCGCGCCTGCGCAGCCTCCCCCTCTACCACCAAAGCAAAATGTCACCCAAGCACCGAACAAAACCTGGATTCCCGGGCGCATTGCTTGCCACCGCGCTCTTCCTGTCCCTTCCGTTTGCCGCCGAGGGCCAGACCGCCCTTCGGGGCGACGCGGACGTTGCAAGCGCCGCCGCCCAGGCGGCGGCCAATCCCGACCACGCCGGCCAGATTGCCGCGACCGCCGCCACCGCGAATCCCGGTCAGGCCGCCGCGATCGCAGCCGCAGTCGCCAAAGCAGTGCCCGCGCAAGCCGCCAATGTCGCTCGCGCCGTAGCCGCGGTCGCCCCGACCCAGTCGCAGGCGATTGCAGCTGCGGTCACGGCGGCGGTGCCGGATCAGGCGGCGGCAGTGGCGAGTGCCGTGCCCGCTTCCGGCGCGGCGCCGGCCACGGGCCCGGGGAGCCGTGACGATCTTGTTCAGCTCTCGCCCTTCATCATCTCGACCGAGCGCGAAATTGGATGGTCGGCGAACGACACGCTTTCCGCCACGCGCACCAAGCAGGCGCTGAAAGATGTGCCGGTGAACATCGATGCGATCACCGCCGACTTCATGGAGGACCTCGGGCTGTTCACCGCGGACGAGGTCTCCAACTTTGTCGCGAACGCCTTCGCCCCGCCGACGCTGGAAAACGACAACCAGAGCGGCGCGATCGCGTTCCGTGGCCTCAGCGGCTCGACCGCCACGCGCAACTACTTCCGCTGGTACGTTCCCTCGGACACCTACAATGTGGAGCGAATCGATTTCGGGAAGGGGTCCAACTCGCTGATCTTCGGCGACGTCGAACCCGGTGGCCAGGCGTCCGTATTCACGAAACGGGCACAGATGAGGACGTTCGGCGAGGTCTTCGCGTACTACAACCACTACGGCGCCTATCGGTTCCAGCTCGATTACAACCGCAAGCTCCGCGACAACCTCGCGTTTCGTTTCAACGCGGTGAAGCGGCAGGAGCGCACGTTCCAGGATGCGTCGACGTTCGGGCTCGAGGGCCAGACGTTGACCACGACGTGGCGGCCCTTCCGCAACACCATGGTGCGGCTCGAATATGAGCGTGGTGATTTCGAGAACCGGCGCGGCTTCGGCGGCGTCAGCATCCGCGAGCGCTCGGGGCGCTCGCGTTCGTTCACCAACGACCGGCTCTATTACACCTCCGACGGCGAATACATCCAGCGCGCCCTGCTGCCCAGCGCGGATCGCTCGAACGGACCCGATGGTGGTTCGCCCTCGCTGCTCGAAGGCAGCTCCTTCGACGTGATCATGCGCAACGCGGCGGGCGCAGTCATCGGCACCAAGCAGTTTGAAGGTTATCCCAAGCACTACAACATCCGCGGAGCGTTCGACCGACAAGCCCGGCCCTTTCGCACCTACTCCGCCACGATCGAACAGCGGATCGGACCGCTCGGGCTGGAATTCGCGTACAATCACCAGCAGCAAAAGGCGATCCGGACCGACAATTTCTTCAGCAGCACCGTCAGCGTCGAGGTGAACGGCCGGCCGTACGTCGAGACCGAGCTCGACCAGAAACAGTTCGGCAACGAGGTCGATGCGTTTCGCGGCACCGCGGTGTACCTGTTCGACAAATTCAAGTGGATGCAGCAGCTGCTGGTCGCCAGCGCCGACTATCGGGAGGACTGGGTCAAGAACTACCGGTTCAACCACTACAACGTGGCCCGGATCGAGAACGGCACCGCGACCACCTTCAACACCAACGCCGATCGCGTGCGCCTGCGTCTTTACCTGGACGACCCGCGGTTCTATTCGCGCGAACTATTCGACGCGATGAAGCTCGAGAATATGCCGGTCACGAATGATGTGCACATCCTGCGGCTGGCGTCGTTTCCGTCCGGCACCAGCGCGACCGACGGGACCGAGTGGCGGCAGGCGTATGCGACGTCCTTCTCGACCAGCGGCCGATACTTCAACGGCCGGCTGCTGACGCTGCTCGGCGTGCGGCACGACTGGAATCGGACTTATGAATACAACGGCGTGCGCACGTTCGGTCCGTACAACGAGGAAGTCCCGCCGCCGAAACGAAAGGACGCGCTACCGGGCGAGTACATTGAAAACCAGGAGCTGCACCTCGAGAACACGAGCTACACCGGCGGTATCACCGTCAAGCTCACTGAAGGGCTGAACTTCTACGGCACGTACTCGGAATCGTTCCGTTTCCAGGGGCTGCGCACATTCGACCGCGAGCGTTTCGGGCCGATTACCGGCGTGACGAAGGAAATCGGATTGAAGGGCGACTTCTGGAAGGATCGCGCGAGCATCACGCTCGGCGTCTTCGACATCGACCGGCAGAACGTCGCACTCAGCTGGAACAACGTGACCGGAATCAATTTCACTTCCGCTGAAGTCGAGGACTTGATGAATCCGAACAACCTCCAGCCCGGCGATCCCGGCTACAAATACGCCGAGGAGGGCACGGCGAGCGCGTCACGGTATTATCGCTCGACCGAGAACTCGACCGGGGCGGACATGACGCTGTTCCTCAAGCCGGTCGAGGGATTGCGGCTGCGGTTCACGCTGGCGCGAACCAAGGTGCTCGGGACACCCGACATGTCCTCGTTTCGCGGGTATTACGAGGCGGCGGTCGCGCGGGGCAACGAGAACGCCGCCCTGCTCAACGAGGCGAGAAACCTGCTCGACACGCTCGACATCGACAAGAAGCCCAGCGGCCCGCGCGCCTCGCCCTGGTCGGCGAGCTGGGCGGCGCAGTATTCATTTAGTCGCGACAGCTGGAAGGGGCTGCGCGGGACCAGCGTGGGCGTCAACGGCAGCTGGCGTGACGATTACCTGCTTGGCATCAACAACGCCCAGGAGCTCGTCGGCGGGTCGACGCACCTGATGCACGCCTATATCTCGCGCACGCAGAAAATCTGGCGGCAGACGGTGATCATCCGCGGCGAGGTGAAAAACATCACCGATCTAGAAAATGGAAAACTCCGCAAGACCGGCTTCACCACACTGACGACGGGCGAGAACGTCTACCGCTACAGTTACGTGGTGCCGACGGAGTTTAATATTTCGATGCGCGTCCGGTTCTAGCCCGGTTATTTCATAGCCAGACGAACCAAGGCATGGGTCACAGAGGACACAGAGCTCAGACACAGAGGCTGCAGGAGGCCACAAGGTGTTTGGACGCGCCTGATGCGAATGGGCAGGCATTCCAAATTGGATCGAAGGGTTTTCCTCTGTGAACTCTGTGTCGGAGCTCTGTGCGCTCTGTGACCAAAAGGTTTTTCATTCAGCCTGGTAGAGTCGAGGAGTAGCGCGGTAGCGGCGTAGCCGCTCCGTTTCCACTCCCCGCTCATCAAACCGGACGTGCGGATTTCCCGCATCCGGCTTTCGGACCAAGGTCGGTTCATGCTTTC
>JAUSID010000180.1 GCA_030648295.1 Opitutaceae bacterium
ATCTTCAACAGTCCCGAGCGCAACGACAACATCCGGGCCGAGCTCGCGTACCAGCTCGACCTCACGCGGAACAAGGGACGGTTCGGCCACATCCTGCGCTGGGTCGGCAAGCACCGCGCGGCCGGCTATCACGAGACGCGGCTGATCACGACCGGCCGGTTCCGCTACCGCGAGCAAATCATCGACGATCACCCGTGGCTTTCGAACACGAACCGCCAGAGCAACGCGGAGGCACGCGGCTATTTCAAATATTTCGTCGGCGACAACCAGGGCCAGAACATCGACCAGGCCCCGCCCGCGCTCTATGGCGTCGGTGGAAACTACAATCTCTACTGGTTGAACGGCGTCACGCAGCAGTGGATCAACGAGCCGGTGGTGTTCGGCGAGACCGGCTTCGCGCCTTCCAACCGGACCCGCCGCGAAATCCGCAGTCGCGGCCTCACCCTCCAGAGCTTCTTCGCCGACGACCGCATCGTCACGACCCTCGGCTGGCGGCGCGACAAGAACCGCAGCCGCAACTCGTTCGACGCGATCGTTAATCCGACGACCGGTCTCCTCGATTACAGCCCGCTCGAGCAGTGGAACCTGTTCACCGAGAAGCAGGGCCCGACCAAGACTCGCGGCATCGTCCTGAAGCCATTCCGCAACTGGGCCGCCCTCGACCGGCGGGCCGACGCCGGCGGCTTGTTCGCCGACTTCGTGCGCTCCGTGAGCGTGTTCTACAACGACTCCGACACGTTCCAGCCCGCCGACGCTCGATACACGCTCTTCGGCGAACTGCTGCCGAACCCGCAGGGCAAGGGCAAGGACTACGGCGTCGCCTTCAGCCTCTTCCAGGGCAAGTTCGTCGCCAAAATCAACCGGTACGACAACAAGCAGCAGTTCGCCCGCGGCGGCGACGCCGGCATCGTCGCGACCCGTGCCAACCGGATCGATTTCGGCAGCGATGGATTCAATCTCGAGGATCAGGCCACCACCTGGGTCTCGAGCCTCCACCCGGAGTGGACCCCTCAGCAGCAGCGCGACGAGGTCTACAAGATCATGGGGCTCTCCGGCGGATTCATCGAAAACGTCACCGGCCGGAGCGTCGCGGAAACGCAGGACGTCGCCTCGAAGGGCTACGAGGTCGAGCTGAACTACAACCCGACGCGGTTCTGGACCATGCGCGCCAACATCGCGCAGCAAAAGACGATCGACACCAACATGTCGCCGAACATCCAGCGGTACTTCGACGACCGGCTGCCGGTCTGGCAAAAGGTCGTCGATCCCACGACCGGCCAGCTCTGGTGGACGACGCGGTACGGCAGCTCCGGCACACCGCAAGCCTTCTACGAGGGCGTGGTGCTCGCTCCTTACAAGCTCGCCGTGGCCAATCAGGGCAAGCCGCGTTCGCAGGTGCGGGAGTGGCGGGTCAACGCACTCACGAGCTACAACCTCGCTGGCATATCGGAGAACAAGTGGCTCAAGGCGACGCGGGTCGGCGGCTCCATGCGCTGGGAGGACCAGGCTTCGATCGGCTTTCTCGGCGCGGCGCCCGACGCAGATGGCGTCATCCGCTCCCTCGACAAGAACAAGCCCGTCTTCGACAAGGCCCGCGCGTACTTCGACGCGTTCGTCTCGCACCAATTCCGATTTTATCAGGACAAGATTCGGGCCACGGTGCAGCTCAACGTCCGCAATGCCTTCGAGAATGGCCGGCTCCAGGCGATTGGCGTCAGTCCGGATGGCAACCCGTACAACTTCCGGATCATCGACCCGCGGCAGTTCATTCTCACGGCGACGTTCGATCTGTAGCAGGGAGGCGACGATTCGTTGCGTCGTTCATTCTCAATCCGATGTCGGCGAAGCCCGGCGGTAGCGGAAAGCGGGAGCTTTTCGCAGCCTTCGGCGGTCACCTGGCGAAAAGCTCACGCTTTCCGCTACATTGAGGATTCGACGTGCTTTCAAGCGTGCCGTACCGCCATATCCAAACGACGGGATCTCAGCCGGAAATATTCGCTACCGAACTTTTCCGCCTGTTGCCTCGAGTTGGCGCGTGAGCTCGGCCTTGAGGTTCGCGAGCTCGGCTGCGTTGCCTTTCGCGGCGATCACATTTCGCATTTCGTAGAGGTCGCGGTTGAGATCATACAGCTCATCCGAGTCGGGCAGGTCGACGTAATGGATGTATTTCCATCCTTCGGTCCGGATGGTCTGGTAGCCCATGTTGCGCGTGCGCGGAAACACGTTCTCGGAAAAATGCTCGATCAGGAATGCGTCACGCCACCCGGGCGCGTTCTCGCGCAGCAGCGGCACCAGCGACTTCCCGTGCAGTCCGGCGGGAGGCGTCGCGCCGGCGAGCTCGGCCAGGGTCGGCGCGAAATCGAGCGTGAGCACCATCTGGTTGCGCCGCGTCGCCGGCTTGATCAGCGGCGGGTAGCGCAGGTACAGCGGAATCCGGATACCCTCCTCATACGCGAGCCGCCGCTCCACGCTGAGCCCGTGCTCGCCATAATAATAGCCATGGTCGCTGGTGAAGACGATCAGCGTGCGGTCGAGCCGCCCGGACACTTCGAGGGCCTTGAAAATTTCGCCGACCCCCTCGTCGATCGCCGCGAGCATCCGCAGCCGGCCGAGAATCGATTCATCGCTTGTGCCCGTCGTCTTTGGCGACAGCGGCTCCACGCCGGGAAGCTTCCGCCGCAGCGCCGGTTTTCCCTGCGGCGGCTCGAGCGCGTTGGGCCGGCGCGGCACTTTCACGCCGGCATACAGATTCCGGTGCCGCTCTGCCGGGATGAAGTTCGACGCATTGGGATCGGAGAGCGAACCATCGGCCCGTTGCACCGTTTCGGGATGCACCGCCTTGTGCGCGAAAAACAGCAGGTAGGGTTTCGTGTGCTTTGCCCGGATGAAATCAACTGCCCGCGCATTCAGGATGTCGGTGACGTAGCCGTGCGTCTGTTCCGACCGGCCGTTCACATTCAGCTCCGCATCGAACGACGAGCCCTGGCCCTTCAGGCACATCCATTGATCGAAGCCCGGCCGACGGCTGTCATCGTTGCCCATGTGCCATTTGCCGATGAACGCGGTTTCGTAGCCGCTCCGTTGCAGCCATTGCGGAAACGTCGCCAGCTGGTGACTCGCGGGGCTGCGATCGGTGTTGTCGACGATCCCGTGCGAATGCGTGTGCAGCCCGGTGAGGATGTTCGCGCGGCTCGGCGAGCAAATGACCGTGGTCGCAAACGCGTTTCGAAACATCGCGCCCTCCCGGGCGACGCGATCGATGTTCGGCGTCTTGCTGAAAGGATGCCCCCCCACGCTGAGATCGTCCCAGCGCACATCGTCCGCGAGGATGAAGATGATGTCCGGTTTACCCGTGTCAGCCGCGGCGGCTGACACGGGTAAACCGTAGGTGGCGAGCAGGAGGCCTGGGAGAACCAAAAAGCGATGGAGCATGGGTAAGCTGGTTGTTTGAGGGTTAATCAACTCGCTCTTGGCGCGCCCAAAGCCGTATCGATTCAATGGATAACCGCGAATGGACGCGAATGGACGCGAATTCCAGAGCAGGAAGGGGAGGGTTGCCCAACCGACATTCGCGTGAATTGGCGTCTATTCGCGGTTGGCCTGAATTGTTCGGCAAAGACACCGACCTCCGCTGCAGCGCGCAGCGCTGCCTAAGCCGCCGGTCCGGAGTCTTCATTCCTTCCATCGACTTCATTCGAAATGCCAGATCAGACCGGCGGCTAAGGGGTGGCCTTCATGTCGCGGTGCGCGACCAACTGCCGGACCGCCGAGTCAACCAGCGCCTCGCCGGAGCCGGGGTTGCTGCGCGTGCTGGCGGGAGCCGCGCCATACGCACCCTCGCGGGTGGCTTTTCGGTTGGCGACATAGCCAATCGCGCCGTTGGCGAGCGAGTTGATGAACGTGAATTGATACGGCGAGTTCTGCTTAATCGCGAGGCCGAGCTCGACGAACATTTCGCCCGGCAGCCCGACAAACGCGAGCTCATCGCCCACGGTGATGACCATCACCTCGGCCTCGAACGTGTACTTCCCGTCCACCAGCTTCACCATCAGCTCCCCATCATGGAACTCAGGCCGGTTGCCGAACTGCTTCGCGAGCGCCGGTGCTTTTCCCTCGAGGACCAGCAGTCGGACGATTTCGCGTGAGACCTTCAGCGGCGCGGCGGCGATGGGTTGCAGTCGCTGGTAGCCCCGCACGACCTCGGCCGCGACCAGTGCGCCAATGCGGGCCGCCTCCTGGAATCCCTTCGTGCGCCGCGGCTTTTTCGGATCGAGCAGGTAGTAATGGTTGATGTTCCCTGCCGCGCCGATGGTGAACTGGGTCAACATTCCGGGCCCTTTCACATCAGCGAGAATCTTGGAGATTTCGTACGGAAAATCGGCCGAGTACTCGAGGCCGCCGGTCGTATCGAGGTGAAGGGCGAAATTGATCAGCGTCGCCAGCGGCTCGCCCTTGCTCGTCTCGGCATAGAGCATCGGCATCGATGGGTCGGTCGGTCCGGCAGGGCGGACCACATTGACGAGCAACTCATCCTGTCCCTTCGCCGGATTGGAGACGACGGTGCCGTCCTTCATCAGGAACCGGCGGTTGAACGCCACTCCCGGGACTTCCGCGATCGTCGCATGCAGCCGCGCCTCGACGAGATTCTGCCCGGCGCGCTGCACCGCTTCCGCGATCAGCCGGGGCAACCGCTCGAGGTATTCGGCCGCAGTCTTCTTCTGTTCCGCGCTGGGGTTGGCGAAGAACCGCGGGCGGATGTTCGGCCCGGTGTGCGTATGCGTCGCGGTGACCATCACGTTTTCGGCCGGCACGCCTGAAATTTTGGCCGCCTGCGCGCGTGCAGCGGCGCTGATGTGCACCGGAATGCTCGTGAGATCGCACGCGACGATGGCGGCTTTCACGCCGCCACTTTCGAAAACCACGGCCTTCGCGTGCAGCGGATCATGCGTGCCGGCGGCCGCGATGACGGGAAACGGCGGGCGCTGCGGCACCTGAAACGGCATCCCCGCTGGGGGCGTGATGTCGACAGCGGCCTGACCGACGCGGAGAGTTTGCGCGATGGAGGTGGAGATGATTGCCACCAGGACCAACGCCAACCTCAGGTGAACTCGGGCCATACGGGCACGAGTTCTGGCCCCGGGAGGGCGCGGCTCCGGCCCGCCCTGAGGCATGGCGGGCGAGACGCCCGCGCTCCCAGGAAAGCAGCCAACGGGTGAATCGCGTCTCATTTCAGCTCCTTGATTCGGATATCGCGAAACCGCACCACCGCGCCGGGCTTCCACACCGTGAGGTTCGGCACGTTGGGATGCACTTGCAGCGCGATGCCGCCGGTGGGATGCAAGCCGGCGGTGGTTTTTTCCGTGTGCTGAAAATCGGTCAGCAGCCGGTCGTTCAACCAGACGCGAATCCGCGCCGGTTCGCCTTCCATTCGGATTTCGAGATCATTCCATTCATCCGGCCGCACGAGCTTCTCCCCCTCGCGGTTTCGGCAAACGTACGCGTGGCCGATGAACGGAATGAAAATCGCGCCCACGTCCGAACCGGGCCGGTAATCGAGCGTGATTTGATGGCTGAGCCCATCGGGCCCCACGCGCACGAAAACGCCCGTGTCCATCGGATACGTCAGATGAACGCGCAGCTTGAGGACGAAATCCTTGAACGGCCCTTCGTGCCAGAGCAGTCCGCCCTTGCCCGGTGGATCCTGCGTTCCGCGCAACTCGCCGTCCTCCGCCCACCACTTTCCGGCGAGGTGCAACGGCGGCATCCCGTCGTGCGGTTTCCATCCGTTCAGCGTTTTGCCGTCGAACAGCGCGGTGAACCCTTCGTCGTCCGCGACGGCATGGCCTGCCTCGCGCAGCGCCGTCCGCAGGATCGGCGTCAGCCCGGCCGCCATCCGCGAGAAACCGAGATCGGTCGGATGCGTGCCGTCCACCGTATCCTCGCCGTCGCCGCCGAGCAGATGCGACGCGTGCACGTAATGAACGTGTTTGTCGCCGGCGGCCTTTAGTTGCTCGAATAATCGGCGCAAATACGCGTTCGTGTCCGTCACCTTGGTCCGGCGCGACTCGATCAACCCCGTGTCGGCGTAGTTCACGTTCTCCACCAGGATGATTGGCGTCCGCGGATGCTTCGCCCGGAGCACGGCCACGAACGGCTCCACCCGTTCGCGCACCTGCGCAACGTCGAGATTCGGCAGGCTGTCGAGCACGTACGCCGCCGGCTCCAGCTCGGCGAGCAGTTGAGCCATTTCCGGCTCGGTCTTGCCGTTGCCGCTGAAGCCGAGATTCACCGTCGGCCAGTCGAGCGCCCGGTCGACGATCGCCGGATACGCCATCCCCGGACGTGACGCGCACCCGCCTTGGAGAATCGACGTGCCGTAGAAAACAATCGGCTTTCGCGCCGCATACCGATCCGGTGCCGGCTCGAAGCTCGCCCCTTTCGGCACGCCGATTTCAACGGATTCGATACCGTTGTAGAGCGGAAGGTAGAGCAGGTATTCGCGCTTCGCCGGTTTCAGCCCCCGGACGAGCGTCTTTTCATTCGTGCCCGCCTCGGGGCGGCCGACCGCGAGAAAATGCCATTCGCCCGCGTCGCGGACGTACAAGTCAACCCCGCTGACGCCGCTGGCGGCCATGTGCGACTTCGCGAGCCGGTCGGGTTTGCGGACTTTCCACCGGGCGCGAATGAACGGCGCGTCGGTGACAAACCGATAACGCATTCCGGTCGAGTCCTGGGCGAGGGTCCACACCGGAGGACGCACGACACCTTCGGCCGTTGCCGGCAGCCGGTCATAACGATGTTTCGTTTCCTTCCACCCCTGGCCTTCGAGCGGAAGTTCGGCGAGGTCGTGCCAGACGACATTGCGTTCGGCTTCGGGAACCGTTTGCGCGAGTGCGGGAGCGGCGATTGATGCCAGCAAGAGACCGCCGATGACATTGCCGATCCGCCATGTGGCGCCGATCCTGGGAGCGCGGGCGTCCCGCCCGCTTCGAGCCATTGCGGGCGGGACGCCCGCGCTCCCAGGGAAGTTCGTCATGTTCATCAGAATGTCCCTTTGATCCCAAACGCGTACTGCCCGCCGTGCCGCTGCACGCGGAACTGCTTCGCGTATTCCGGCGTATCACCACCGTAGCGATACGCGGCGGGATTCTCGCCGAGGGCATTTCGCGCGTTGGCAAACAACGCGACCCACGGCGTGAGCCGGTAATCCACGTTGACGTCGACCGTCGTCCGCTCGGCGTCCCATTGATAACCGTCGAGCGCGCCGACGCCGGGGATTCGCGTGCCGCGCGTCAGCCCGCGGTAATTCCACTTCGCCATGACGACGAGCGGCCGGCGCGTGAACGTGACACCCCAGTTGGCGCTGCCGGAAATGATGTTGCCGAAACTCGGCTGGGTCTCGGCATCGAGATCGAGCTTCGTGCCGTTGGCAAACACCTCGAACATCCGGCCCCATGGCCCGAGAAACCCGAGCGAGTGTTTCACGTTCACTTCGATGCCCGACATCCGCGCGTGCCCGAAATTCCGCTGCGTCGTGATCTGCCAGCCGACGTAGCGCGGATCGAGGTCGAGCGCGATGAGGTCCGCCTCGGTCGCGATCGTCACGGCGTTGCCGAAGAAATCCTGCACGTCCTTGCGAAACGCGCCGACGCCGAGCAGCCCGCCGCTCGGTGAATAATACTCGAATGTCAGGTCGAAATTGTCCGCGGTCCACGGTTTGAGCCCGGGATTGCGCAGGCTGATCGTGCCGGGCAGCGCGTTGGGATCCGTCGAGTTGTCCTCGTCGAGATCGTTGACCGTGGCGTTGGGGATGATCTGGTTGAAGTTCGGCCGCCCGTAGGTCTTCGCATAGGCGAGTCGGGTGAGGAAGTTGTCCGTTACATTATACGTCAGATGCACGCTCGGATGATATCCGTCGTAGGTCTTCTTCGCGCGCGCCCCGCGCTCGGTGCGGGTCAGCCTCAGCTCCTCGAGCGAACCCGCCGCGCCCGCCTCCGGCCGCCGGATCCGCTGGCCGGCGGCGTTGTGCGCGAAGGTGCCGTTCGCGTTGCGCACAAACACATTCGATGGTTCGAGCAGCGCGCCCTGACCCTTGCCCGTCGTCTTTTCGTAGCGCACGCCGGTGAGCACATTCAGCCGGTTCCGGAACAGCCGGAATTCCGTCTGGAAAAACGCCGCATCCACCGTCTCCTGGAACCGTTCGGAGTTGGTAATCCGAAACGTCTCCTCCGCCACCTGCTGCGCCGCCGTCTTCGTGAACAGCCGCGGATTTTCCTGATACGCCTCCCATGCGCGGTGCGGCGACGACCATGGCACGCCGCTGAATCCGAAGCTCGCGTCGCGGTTGGCGTAAACCTGCGCGGCAAATGGCGCCGCCGAATCGGCCGTGGCCGCGCTGCCGTCGGGTCCGAGATAGGTCCGGTTGATCTCCTCCCGGCGCGTGTCCCGTTCCTGATACCGCTGCGCCGCGCCGAACTGGACGGCAAGCGGGAATGAAAACCGGTCGAACTGCCGCCGCACGCTCAGATCCAGGGTCCGCACTTCGTCGAGGATCGTGCGCAGCGAAGAGCGCGCTCCGGTGAGCCGGTAATTGTTGATGTCCCGCCAGTCGATCGGCTGGTTCGCGTTGTTGAATGTCTCCACCCGCCCCGGCCCCTCGTTGCTGACATCGGAATACACGAGACGCAGCGGGCCGTTCAGCGCCGAGGTGACGTTGAAGAAGTGCCCGCGGTCGGTGTCCCGGAAATACGTGCGCGACTCCGACATGCTCGCGCCGCCCTCGATTTTCCAGTCGCCATCGTCGAACCGGTAGCGCGCGTTCCCCGCCTTCGTCGTGCCGCGGATGTTGAAGAACTGGCCGTCGAGCGTGATGCCCCCGCGCCCCGTGGCGCCGCTGGTGAAGTCCGGCCCGAAGGTGAGCGGCATGCCACCGGCCACGCTGGGCGTCGCGACCGTGCCCGCGTTCGACGTCATCTGGTGCATGCCATAGTAGGTCCAGAACTTGTTCAGCTGCCCGCCGACCGAGAGGACGGAGTTCGGCGTGACGCGCCAGTCCGCCTTCAGGCTGCCCGAGTCGCGATTCGTGTAGCGCGGCGAATCCTGGAGGATGTGCTGTTGCAGGTAGGGCCGGGCAAAGGTCGCGCCCGTGCCGACCGCCGTCGCGTTGTACACCTTCGCCGAAACGTAGGCGTCGTTGAACTGGTTCGAACTCAGGCCTGAGACGACGACGCCAAACCGGTCGTTCACCGGCAGCGTGTAGTTGAAGTCGGCGCTCGGCAGGACCCGATATTCCTTGGTCTCGAAGGAGTGGGGCACCTGCTTGAACGTGAGGTCGCCCTGGTTCGCGGTGAGATAAAGCCGGTAGGTCAGCTGCGCCTTCTTTCGCTCGAACGCGCTCTTGCTCACCATGTTCACCGTGCCGCCCAGCGTATCCGCGGGCTGCGACGGCGTCGGCACCTTCGTCAGCTCAACCCGCGAGATGTTGTTGATCGAAACCTGCTCGAACTGGAACACCCGGGTCGAGCCGCCGTAGTGCGCGTTGGCCATTTGCGCGCCGTCGGACGTGACGCTGGTCAGATGGCTGTTCAGCCCGCGTACCGAGATCGAGAGGATCGTCGGATCCGCGAAATCCGCGGTGACACCCGGCAGGAATTTCATGAACTCGCCGACGTTGCCCTCCGCGATGTCGCCGAAGGCGCCCGCGGCGACGACGTTCTTGATGTTGGGCGAAAACCGCTGCTCGTTCGTGGCAATCGTCTCGGCGTCCATTTCCTGGGCGGCGACGACAAACTTTCCGAGCCGGACGACGGTCCCCGACGCTTCGGCGGCCGAGCCGCCGAGATCCACATTTTGCGTGGCGATGCCGCCCGTGGGCACGCTGACCGTGATGGTTTGGGCTGCCATCCCGGTGTAGAAAACCTCGAGTGTCACGTTCCCGGCGGGCGCATTCGCAAAGCGATAGGTGCCGGATTCATCGGTGAACGTGACGAGATCCGAGCCCTTGACCGCGACGCGGGCGTTGTGGAGATACTGGCCCGTTGCGGAATTCTCCACCCGGCCCGTGAGACTGCCGGTGGCGACCGCGGCTCGTGGCGCGCTTTGAGCCCCCCGCGCCGTCTGAGGTGAGACGACAATGGCGAGCAGGGCGAAAACAAGGGGCTGAGTCGCAGCCGTCGCAAACCGCCGGGGATTCCATTGCATCATGATGAGGGGTAAGCCGAAGCCGCGCGGTGCCGGAGGTGGAGTCACTGTGCCCGGGGGGAGGCAATGCAACGAAGGGACGGTCGCGCGGAATGGGGCGAGCGGCTGATGGTCGAAGCCACTCGCGGAACCTGTCAACGAATACCCGGAAGTTTTTATCATGCCCCGGCACACGGATCTCGCGACGTATCCAGATTTCACCATCGGGCAGCAAGATGTGGGTCGGACAGCCGCGTAAGGGGCTGTGCCGGCGTCGGGACCGCAGCGTCATTCTTTCGAGGTGGAGCGGCTTGACCTCAAGCCGCTGACGAAACGACAACCCGCAGCAAAGCGCGTTGAGGTCAACGCGCTCCACCGTTCAGTTCCGCATCGAATCCATTGCGGGCGAGACGCCCGCGCTCCCAGGTCGGAAAACGCAGCCATGCAGTGAGAATGCACCGGGCTGCGTGCCGCCAGGGGATGAAGTGGCTGCGGCATCCCTTCGACGAGCTCAGGGCAGGCTCTGCCGCAGATTTTTCGAATGTGGTAATCGAATACACCGCCGGCTGGAAGCCGGTGCCGGCCCTGGGAGCGCGGGCCTCCGGCCCGCATCTTTCTCTTAATCTTTCTCTTTCTCCGGGTTGGACGAACGATTCGACGAGAAAGATTAAGATTACGAGAAAGAGAAAGAGCCGAGGAAGTCCCCTTCGCTGCGGCCCACTTGCCGCGCTATGCAGAACTCGCGCTATCGCTTCGGCGCCGGTTCCGGTGGCGGCGGCGGTGGATTGCGCGCGTCGAAGTTGGGATCGGGTCCCGGCGGGCCGCCCCGTCCGCGACCGCCCCGACCACCGCGCGCACTCTCCTCGGCGCTGATCGGGGGGAACTCCGCCGGCAGGTGCGCTCCCGCCATGCCCAGCATCGCGATCGTCTCGAGCCCGGTTTGCGCCGCGCCATTCGTGCCGGCCAGCCCCTCGTCGATTGCGTTCAACGACTCGGGGCCTTCGATCTTTCGCAATGTGCCGCTGAACCGTGACCCGCGGCCGGTTCGCACGAGGGCGCCGACCGCGACCTTCAGGAACGCGGGATTCTGCGTGCAGTGGTAAACATACGCGGCAAGCCGGCCGTCGCGCACGAACGCGGCGTCGCCGCCCTCGGTGCCCGAAGCCATGTCGCGGACGATCGCGTCCCGCGGCGCGTTGTAGAGCCGGCAATATTGCAGCCACAGCTTGTGCCACCGCCGGTCATCGAGCATCAGCCCGAGCTCCATCGCCACCTCGGCGCCGCCCATGATCGTGGCGAGATTGTACACGCCGGCCTCGTCGCTGAGCTGAAAAAGCTTTCCCGTCGCCGGATCGTAGCCGAGCACGAGGTTGCGTCCCGTGCGCATGCCGAGCGGCATCGAGCTGAGGCTCTCCACGCCGGCGAGGATTTTGTCGCGCCACTTCGTGTCACCGGTGCGCTCCCACTCGGTCATCCAGTTGCCGGCGAACGCGAACCAGTCGGGTCCGAGCCGGACGCGCGTCGGAGCGATTTTTTTCTCCGCCTCGGTGATGGGCTGCGCGAGCCGCATGGGATCGAACTCCACGGTCTTGAAGTCGACATCCAGCACCTCTCGCATCAGGTCGCCGCACCGCTCATCCGTGGTCAGGTAGTAATAAAACCGCCGATACGCGGCCTGGCTGATCCGCGCCTCCTTCGCGCCGCACCCCCAGTGGCGGACATTGTGTCGCGAGCCGAGCCCGGCGAACCGCCCGAGATGGTACACGTCGACCTCGCCGGTGTGGCGGGTCATGGCCTCCGCCATCCGGAAAACATCCGCCCGGCCGGAGCGCAGGAAACTCAGCCAGAGCCACATGTCGGTCCCGAGCTCCGAATTGTCCCACGCCATGCCCCCGAGATCGTAGCGCCAGACGTGGCGCTCGTTGTCATACGAATGCATCACGTCGCCAAAATCCCAGAAGCCGTACCAGCGGTGCTGCTCGGGTTGCTGGAGATAAAAGTTCAGCGTCGCGTCGAGCCGATCCTCGATCGCCTTCTTCACTGCCGTCGAGCGATCAGGCAGCCCCCACGGGCCGAAGGCGCTCGCCGCATGGTAATAGTCGGGCGGACAGACGAGCCGCGGCGGCTGCGCGCCGGTTTGCGCGAGCGCGACGGTCGCCTCGCGGCTCGGGACGTCCGCGCTGGGAAACAACGTCAGCTCGCTCGTGCGGGCCACGCCGTGGGCCGTGCTGAACCCGGGCTGCACGTCTTCATACACCGCTTCGAGGCCGTGCGGCCGCGTGTCGTAGTGCCGCATGTCCATCGCCGGTGCATCCGGCGACCAAAGCCAGACTGTCAGCTCGGCCGACGCGGTGCTCGCGCGCCGGACTTCCAGGGCGGTCGGGTGCGATTGCCAGAAATTCCGCAGGCTCACGCCGAGACCACCGCTGACATCACCGGCGTAAACGAAGCCCGAAGCGCGGCGGCCGGCGCCGGCGGGAATCCACGCGCTCTCCGCGTTGGTGCGTTTCTCAATCGTGAACCCGTCGGCGTTCGGCTGGGAAAGTTTGAACGCATCCCATACCGCCCAGTCGGCGAGCAGGTTTTGCCCGCGGCTGTTGACCGCGGCGCGATTCGCGACGCGCAGTCCGTCAGCTTGTTTCGGATACACATCACCTCCGCCCGCCGGATCGGACACGAAGCGGCCACCGCGGCCGATCATCGGCTGCACCGGCTCGGCCCAAAGCCCGGCGCCCTCGCCCGCGAACCGGATGTGACGGTTGTGGACTTCCTCCCGCATCGGCACGGCAAAAACGACGCCGAGCCCGCGAATGAAGTCCTTCTCCTGCTCGCCGTCGTACACAACCGAATGCACCATCCGTACCGACTCGCTGCCCGCGTGGAGATACAGCCGGACGACGAAGGGCAGCCACTCGCGATTGGTGCGGGTGCCGCGATGCCGGCCCTCCAGCCGGAGGACGGCGCGCACCGGCCCGGACTGCTCGACCGTGGCCGACTCGAGTTTGGTTTCAAACAACTCCCGACCGGCAATGTCGGCGGGCCCGCGCTCCGGGCCGTCCTGGAGGACGCACACAAGTTTTCCCGCCCGCGCGATTTCCCGGCCATCGATGGCAATCGAGTCGATGAGTGAAGACCCCCACTGCGGCACGCGGAGTCTCACGCGGCCGGTGTCGACCTCGATGGTGGAGTCGCTGCGGCGCACGGTGACGCGGCCGTCTGTCGTTGCGGCGGCCGCACCGGTGACAAGCTTGAACTCCGCCATCCCGGGTCCGGCGACGGTGGCGAATCCGCTCCACTTCAGCGAACCGTCCGGCCAATACGCGAGCGGCCAGGTCTGGAGCGGCCGGGTTTTGCCGTCCGCGGTTTGAAGCGTGAACGTCTGGTTTTTTTGCACCGTGCCGCGCGCCCACGGTACACCCCAGCTGACGCCGGTCGTGACCGCGGGCGGGGCGCCGTCCAGCCATTTGATCGGGACCGGTTGGATGGTTTGAGCATTGGCCGCAGAGATGACGCCGGCCAACAGCAGGAGAAAACAAGAGCAGCGAGTATTCACGTTAACGGTTCCGGGAAACGCCAAGGCAAGTGAAAGCGAGAAGCAGCGGCGCGGGGTCAGGCGTGGAGCGATGACGAAAAGAATCGCGGCGCGTTCTGTTTTTCCCGAGCCGAAAAACACCTGTCTATCGACGGACAGTCAATCCCGCCGACTTCTTTACGCCGGCCGCGTTTCGGCTACGTTCCGTCTTTCCTGTGATGAATCACTCGCACCCGAAAACCACGAAGTCATGCTGTCACGCACCCGCGGCCGCTCCAGCTCCGGGCGCGGCCGCCGAGCCGGCTCACGCCGAAGACCACGGCGCTCATCACCATGGGCACGCGATGCCGGCGGGTGCGTCCGCGGCGCCGGACGCACCGGTGTACATGGGGCTGCCGCATGAACGCTTCCTGCGGCCGCGGTTCTGGGTCGCGCTCGTGCTCGGCGTTCCGGTGATCGTGCTCGCGATGGGTGAAATGATCGCGCCGGAGTTTTTCCACCGCTTCGATCCGAAGGTGCTCGCGTGGGTGCAACTGGTGTTGACCACCCCGATCTTTTTCTGGGCGGGTGCGCCGCTGAATCGCCGCTGGTGGCTGTCACTGCGCAACCGTGACACGAATATGTTCACGCTGATCGTCACCGGCACGGGCGCGGCGTACCTGGCCAGCATCGCGGCGGTGCTCTTCGGGGAGCATTTTCCGGCGGCGTTGCGCACGGAGCACGGGGTTCCGCTCTACTTCGAGGCGGTGGCATTCATCACGGCCGTCGTGCTGCTCGGGCAGATTCTCGAGCAGCGGGCCCATGCGCGCACCGATGCCGCCATTCGCGCGTTGATGGATCTCGCGCCGAAAATCGCCCACCGGCTGGATGCGAACGGCCACGAAACCGATGTTCCGCTGGCCGTCGTCGAGGCGGAGGACCGGTTGCGCGTGCGACCCGGCGAGCACGTGCCGGTGGATGGGGCGTTGCTCGAGGGCGGCACCGAGATCAACGAGTCGATGTTGACCGGCGAGCCGGTGCCGGTGCCGAAGCGCCCGGGCGACAAGGTCAGTGCTGGAACCTTGAATACAACGGGTTCGTTCGTCATGCGCGCCGAGCGGGTGGGGCAGCACACGCTGCTGGCCCAGATTGTCCGGCTGGTGGAGGAAGCGCAGAACAGCGAGGCGCCCATCGCGCGGCTGGCCGACCGCGTCTCGGCCTGGTTTACCCCGGCGGTGATCGTCATTGCCGGGATCACTTTTGCCACGTGGTTCTGGTTCGGACCCGAACCCGCGCTCACCCACGCGTTGCTCAACGCGATGGCCGTGCTGATCATCGCGTGCCCCTGTGCGCTCGGGCTGGCCACGCCGGTCTCGCTGATTACGGGCATCGGCCGCGGGGCGCAGGTGGGAGTGCTGATCAAGGATGCGGCGGCGCTGGAGCGGCTGGCGCATGCCGACACGCTGTTGATTGACAAGACCGGCACGCTGACGGCGGGTATGCCTCGCGTGGTGCGAATCATGCCGGCGGCGGGATTTTCGGAGGAAAACCTGCTCGCGCTGGCTGCGGCGGCGGAGGCGCCCAGCGAACACCCGCTCGCACGCGCCATCGTGGCGGCGGCCGGAGCACGGGGTCTGACGGCGAGCCCCGCGATGAACTTCGCCGCGGAAGCCGGCGTCGGCGTGCAGGCGACGATCGAAGGCAAACTGGTCAAGGTCGGCCGCGCCGCGGCCGCCGGGGCGGCGAACGCCGCGGAAACGGTTGTGTCCGTGACGGTCGATGGCGCCGCGGCGGGAACGCTGGCGCTGGCGGACACGATCAAGGCGACAACGCCCGCGGCGGTGCGCGAGTTGCAGCGGCTTGGGCTGCGCGTCGTCATGGTGACGGGCGACCGCGAGGAAACGGCGAAGGCGGTGGCGAGTGAACTCGGGCTCAATGGTTATCACGCCGCGGTCACGCCGGCGCGAAAGCAGGAACTTGTGCGCGAGCACCGCGCGCGCGGCGAGTCGGTGGTATTTGCGGGCGATGGCTTGAACGACGCGCCGGCGCTCGCCGCCGCCGACGTCGGGATCGCCATGGGCACCGGGACCGACATCGCCATGCACAGCGCGGGAATCGTGCTGGTGAAAGGCGATCTTACCGCGATGGTGCGGGCGGTGCACCTGAGCCGCGCCACCCTGCGGAACATCAAACAGAACCTCTTCTGGGCCTTCGCCTACAACCTTGCCGGTCTGCCGCTCGCCGCCGGCGTCCTGTATCCGTTTACCGGATGGTTGCTCAACCCGATGGTTGCGGCGGTGGCGATGAGCCTCAGTTCGATCACCGTCGTCTCGAATGCACTGCGGCTGCGCCACGCGGCGGTTTGACGCGGCCGCGGAACTGACGCGAGCCCAGCCACGAGCGCTGCCCGCACGCGTGGCCGGGGCGGGAGGGGGGCGGTCAGAAGATTTCCGATACTTCGGTGACGCCCCGGTCATCACGGTGGGTGAGGTCACCGACTTCGCGCGCCGCGGCGGCTCGATCCGGTTTTATCTCGACGGCAACAAGGTGCGTTTCGAGATCAACCCCGTCAGCGCGCAACGCGGCGGGGTAAAGCTGAGTACCCAGCTGCTGAGCGTTGCCCGCGTGCTGCCGCCCGAATCGCCCAAGCAGGGCGAGTGACCGCTATATGTCGGGCGACACCGCGAGCAGTTCAGGCGCCTCGTCTTGCCACACTTCGCGTTCGGCCTGACGCCAGTGTTCCAGGGCATTACTGCGATCCACGCCGTATTGGCGCGATAATTCGTCAGCTCGCCGAGCTATCCGTTGTTCCAGCCGGAACAGTTCTTCGTCGAGGTTTTCGCGGGGGTTCATGCGCGTTTTGGGGACGCGGAGGATATTGCAAAATACTGCCGCGGGGTATCGGGAAAACGCCTAATCCGCTCACTTTTTGCTCACAAGTTGTTCACAAGGGTGGCCACTGAGTCCGCTGGCATATTCCTTCGCTTGATTCTGTAGCAGTTTGCTACGATAGGTGTGGCATGGCAGCAACAACTCCACTCTGTTTCGATAGCGCGTTCGTGAATGAAGCCCGGTCCTCGGCCACGCTCATGGATCGTTCGGTAACCGCCCAAGTCGAGTTCTGGGCCAAACTGGGTCGCGTCGCCGAAGCAGTATTTGCGCACGACCGCATCAGGTTGCTCAAGGAAACGGGTCGCGTGCAGGACCTGGTCAGCCTGTTGGCGAAGGTGGACACCCCGGAGGGGCGCGAACTCGCCAAGGCCGAAATCGGGCGCCACGGCACACCCATTTATGGCACCGACCCGGCGCATCCCGGACTCATCGTCCAAAAGCTGCCTGACGGCACCAAGCGCCTCGGCAGGTTCGTCAACCGGCAGTTCATGGCCGTGAAAGAAAGCGCCGCTCGCTGATGCCGGCTCCACGCCTCATCTTTTTGGCCGGCCCGAATGGCGCTGGCAAATCGACCTATTACCGCACATTTCTCAGCACGTCGGGCCTCCAGTTTGTCAATGCGGATGAACTCACTCGCAAGCTCGGCGTCCCCAACACCGAGGCGGCGAAATTCGCTGATGGCGCGCGGGACGCACTCCTGGCGAGCGGGGAATCGTTCATCACCGAGACTGTTTTCTCAGATCCGGTGGGCGCGAAGCTCAATTTTCTGCGCCGGGCGATTGCAGCCGGCTACGATGTCCAGGTTCACTTCATCGGCATCTCGGGGGTTCCGCTTTCCGAGGCACGCGTGATGCAGCGAGTGGCGCAGGGTGGCCACGACGTTCCTTCAGACCGGCTTGAGCGGCGCTTCCACCAGTCGCTTCGGAACCTCGCCGAAGCTACCACCTTTGTCCCGGACGTGCGCGTGTTCGACAACTCCGACATCGACCAACCCTTCCGCCTCGTGCTCCGCACTGAACGAGGGCAAATCATGTTCCGCGCGCATCCGTGCCCTGAATGGCTCGCGGCGGTCGCTCGCGCCTGACCGCCGACGTTTCCGGGAGGATTTTTAAAAACTCAGATGATGTGGTCCTCCGGCGGCGCGTCAGAGGTGCACGGGCAGGCCGATTTCAATGATCTGGGATGGCGGAATCTTGTAGTAATCTTTCGCCGGTCGCGCGTTTCGGCTCAGGAAACCATAAAAATGTTTCTGCCACTCCGGCATCCGGGCGTCGCCGCCACCCATGATCATCTCACGATTGAAGATATAGGTCGCCGCGGCGGGATTGATCGGGACTCCGCGCTCCGCGACTTGCTGGAGGAGGGCCGTGGCGTCGGGCGATTCCATGTATCCGTATCGACCGATCACGCGCCAGATCCCTTCGCCGATCTCAATCAACTCGAGTCGCTCCGTCTCGGCGACGTGAGGCAGCTCGATCGTGCTCAGGCTCAGCAGGAGCACGGTTTCATGCAGCGCCCGGTTCGACTTCACGTGGTGCAGCAGTGCAATCGGGGTGCCGTGCGGCGATCCGGCCATGAATACCGCGGCGCCAGACACTCGCGTGATGCGCTTGCTGCGGGCGATGCCGGTCAGCTCCGGCTCGGTGACGCTGCTGCCATAAACGCGCCGATAGATTTCCGACCGGCCCACCTTCCACGTGTGCATGGTTGCCAGCACGACCACGCCAATCGCGAGCGGAAACCAGCCGCCCTCGTGAATTTTGCGCGCGTTCGCGCCGAAAAAACCGAGGTCCACCAGCAGAAACGCAGCGCAGATGGCGCCCGCCTTCCAGGGGTTCCAGCGCCACCGCTTCGCCACGACGAGATAGAACGCGATCGTTGTGATCGCCATCGTCCCCGTGACGGCGATGCCGTAGGCGGCCGCGAGATTGGCCGTCGACGAGAAGAGCAACACCGTGGCGATTGACCCGATGGCCAGCGCCTGATTGACGAACGGCACGTAAATCTGTCCGGCATGCTCCGCGTTCGTATGCGCGATGCGGAGACGCGGAAAATAGCCGAGTTGAATCGCCTGGCGCGTGAGCGAATAGGCGCCGGAAATCAGCGCCTGGCTGGCGATAATCGCGGCGGCGAAGGAAAGTCCAGTCAGCGCGGCGCGCGGGAATCCCGGCGGAGCGAGCGCGAAGAACGGGTTCTCCGCGCCCTGCGGATGCGCGAGGAGAAACGCGCCCTGGCCGAAATAATTCAGCAGGAGCCCGGGAAACGCCGCGCCATACCACGCCCACGCAATGTATTTCCGGCTGAAGTGTCCCATGTCCGCGTAGAGTGCTTCCGCACCGGTGATCGTCAGCACGACGGCACCGAGCAACGCCGCAATTTCCACCGGCCGGTGCTTGAGCAATGCGAGTCCGTAGCCCGGGTTGACCGCGCGGAGCACGCCGGGGTTGTGCGCCAGGTGCCAGATCCCGAACCCGGCGAGCGTGCCGAACCAGAGCAGCATCACGGGCCCGAACACGCTGCCAATCCGGTGCGTGCCCTTGTGCTGAAACCAGAAGAGCACGGCGAGAATCCCGGCGGCGACTCCAGGAACCAGATGCTCGAAGGCTGGGTTGATTGCCGTGAGACCCTCGGCTGCGCCCAGCACCGATATCGCGGGCGTGATGACACCATCGCCGTAGAGCAACGCCGCGCCGATTAGGATCAACACGACCGTGATGCTCATGCCTCTTTCCTGGGGCGCCGTCCGCGTCTGCAGGAGCGCCAGAAGCGCAAAGATGCCGCCCTCGCCGTCATTGTCCGCCCGCGTAACGAACATGAGGTACTTCACGCACACGACGATCACCAGCGCCCAGAACATCAGGGAGAGAATGCCCAGCACGCCCGCGGTCGGATCGATGCCGGCCGGCAGGTGATCACGACACTCCTTCATCGTGTAAAGCGGGCTCGTTCCGATATCGCCGAACACCACGCCCAGCGCCCCGAGGCTCAGGACGAGTTTGGCGCGGACGCTGAGCGGCGAAGGGGCCGGAGGGTTCATGGAACGAATAACTATCCGCGACCCCGACCACGAGGACCAAGCAGTTTCGCGGGTCTTAGCGAAATCTTAGCGTCTTTGCCCCGGGTCTTAATGCCATGAAGGCGCCCCCATCGATCGGCCAGAGCCGCGAACTGCCGGATGCTCGCGTCCGCTCGCCTTCTGGTTCACTTGATGCGATCACCCGCGCTGCAGCCGCGATCGCACGACATGTGTTCGAGCTCATGGCGCAAATCAGGTTTTGAGCGCGCCCACGTGATCCGGCGTGGCACGGGCGTCTCGCCCGTGGGTTTGTGAGTGGCATGGGCTTCCAGCCCATGATTTGGCGGCGCTCCGCGCCGTCCACGGGCGGGACGCCCGTGCCACTTTTCAAACCGCTCAAAACCTGATTTGCGCCGAACTCGGGAGCGGCCGGGCGACGCTTGCACCGGCAATCCACTCGACCCAACGTCGACGACTCGATGCCCGAGCGCCGACCCAATTCCGACGCGCTGCTGGCTTCCGTCGGCCGGGAGGAAGCGCGTCCCCGGCGCGGACGGTTGAAGGTGTTTTTCGGGATGTGCCCGGGGGTGGGCAAGACCTACGCCATGCTCCGGGCCGCGCAGCAGGAACTCCTCGATCGCGTCGATGTGATCGTCGGAGTCGTGGAAACACATGGCCGGTCCGAAACCGAGGCGCTCCTCGTCGGGTTGCCGGTCATGCCGCGGAAGCAAATCGAACACCGCGGCATCACGCTGACCGAGTTCGATCTCGAGTCCGTCCTGGCCAGCAAGCCGCGGCTCGTGCTTGTCGACGCGCTCGCGCATGCGAACGTGCCGGGCTCCCGGCATCGCAGGCGCTATCAGGATGTCACGGAGCTGCTGGACGCGGGCATCGATGTTTTCACGACGCTCAATGTCCAGCACCTCGAAAGCCGCGCCGATGCCGTGCGGCAGATCAGCGGTGTCCCGGTGCAGGAAACGGTGCCCGATTCGGTCATCGAACTGGCGGAGCAAATCGAGCTGGTCGATCTCACGCCCGTGGCGCTGCGCGAGCGACTCGCCGACGGCAAGGTCCATCTCGGCGACGGTGCGGCCACGGCGGCGGAAAACTTTTTCAAGGAGACGAACCTGACGGCGCTCCGTGAACTCGCCCTTCGGTTCGTCGCCGAGCGCGTGGACAAGCAACTCCGCGAATTGCGGGCCACCGGAGCGCCGCATGCCGTCTGGCGTTCCGGTGAACGGCTGCTCGTCGCGGTAGGGCCGAGTCCGTTCTCCACCCAACTCGTCCGCTGGACGCGCCGGATGGCGGCGGCGCAGGCCGCCGCCTGGATGGCCGTCAGTGTCGAGTCGTCCCGGCAGCTTGCCGCTGAAGCACGTCGCCGCCTGGAACAGAATCTTGCGCTCGCGCGCGAACTCGGGGCCGAGATTGTCGTGACGCACGACGAGGACGTTGCCGAGGCGCTGGTGCGCGTCGCGCTCCAGCACAACGCCACCCAAATCGTCGTCGGCAAGCCCCGCACGCCACGCCTGCTGAATGTTCTTCGGGGCGGGAGTCTCGTGGATCGTCTGCTGCGCCGGAGCGGTTCAATCGACATTTACGTTGTCCCGGGTGAACGCGCCGCTGGCAAATCAACTGTCCACCTCGAATGGGAACCACCGCAACCGGCGCCGGCGCGCGAGTTCATCGAAGTGTTTGCCGCGCTCGCCGCCCTGTCGGTGGCGAGCTCGTTTCTTGTCAGCTATATCGGATATCTGGCCGTGGGTTTACTTTACCTGCTGGCCACGATTGCGCTGAGTCTGCGCGTTGGCCGCTGGCCCGTTCTGGTCGCCGGCGTCGTGAGCGCGCTGAGCTGGAATTTCCTTTTCATTCCGCCCGCCTTCACGTTTCAAATCGCGAAGTTCGAGGACGGCATGATGTTCGCGACGTATTTCGCGGTCGCGCTCATCGCGGGACAGTTGACGGCGCGGATTCGCGACCAGGAACGGCATGAGCGACTGCGCGAAGAACGGGCCATGGCGCTTTTTCATCTGACCCAGGCGCTCAGTGCCGCGCGCTCGCTCGATGAAGGTGTCTTCGCGGCTTTGCGACAGGCGGATGCGATTTTCAGTGGAAAATCAGCTTTGCTGCTGGGCGGTTTGGATGACAACGCCCTCGCGTCACACTCCGCCAGTTCACTTGCTCTTTCCGACCAAGAGCGGGGAGTCGCGGATTGGGTCTGGCGAAACCGAAAAAAGGCCGGCCGCTTCACCGACACGCTGCCATCGGCGGAGGGGTTCCACGTTCCGCTGGTGCGGGAAGACACGGCACTGGGGGTTTTCGTGATTGCGGTCGCGACCGACACCATGCTCACGCTCGCCCAGCGTGATCTGGCCGAGAGCTTTGCCGCCCAGCTCGCCTTGCTGGTCGAGAGCGAGCAGTTCCGCGCCGCCCGTGAACGGGAGAAGTTGCTGGCCGAATCGGAGAAGCTGCACCACGCCCTGCTCGATGGGGTCTCGCACGAGCTGAAGACGCCGCTCGCCGTACTCCACAGCGCGGCGGAGAGCCTGCGGCAGGCGGACGAAGCGACCCGCGGCCAGCTCATCGACGAAATCCTGACGGCGACGCGCCGGTTGCACCGGCTCGTCAACAATCTGCTCGATCAAACCCGGTTGGAATCAGGCGCCCTCAAGCCGAAACCCGACTGGTGTGATGTGCACGACCTCGTGAACGCCGCCCGTGAGGGGGTGGGGGATCTGCTCGCCGGGCATCCGTTGGAAACATCCATCCCATGCGACATGCCGCTTTTCCGCGCGGACTTCGCGCTGATGGAGCAGGTCATTGCGAACCTGTTCCTCAACGCGGCCCTGCACACGCCCGCGCAGACGCCGGTGTTTTTCGCCGCGGGGGTGGAGGGGGCGCGGCAGCGCGTGTTCTTCACCGTGGCCGATCGCGGGCCCGGGTTGCCGGCAACGATGCGCGATCGCTTGTTCAAGAAATTCCAACGCGGCGACGCGGCCCGCGCCGGCGGGCTCGGGCTCGGCCTGTCGATCATCAGCGGATTTGTGGCCGCGCAAGGCGGTGAAGTCGTCGCCGGCGAAAACCCCGGTGGTGGCGCCGTGTTCACCGTTTACCTTCCCCATGCGGCGCATGCCAGCGTGCCGAACGAATGAATACGCCGCCGGCCAAGGGTGACATTCTGGTGATCGACGATGAGGTGCAGATTCGGCGATTATTGCGGATTACGCTCGAGTCGGCGGGCCATTCGGTGCGCGAGGTGGAAACCGGTCTGCTCGGTCTCGACGAGGTCGCGCGCCGCGCGCCCGATGCCATCATCCTCGACCTGGGCCTGCCCGACCTGCCGGGGCTCGAGGTTTTGCGCCGGCTGCGTGAGTGGTCGCGGGTGCCGGTGCTCGTGCTGACCGTGCTGGCCGCCGAGTCAGACAAGATCGCGGCGCTCGATGCCGGCGCCGACGATTATCTCACGAAGCCCTTTGGCGGAGGCGAACTCCTGGCGCGGCTCCGGGCCATCATGCGCCGCGCGCCCGGCGGGGAAGAACTCGCCGCCGTGACGTTCGGTGACATCACGGTGGACCTGGCTGCGCGGATCGTGCGCCGCCATGAAGCCGAGGTGAAACTCACGCCGCGCGAATACGCGCTGTTGCGAATTCTCGTTGTCCACCGCGGCCGGGTGGTCACGCATCAACAAATCCTGCGTGAAGTCTGGGGACCGAAGTCCGAAGAGAACACGCATTATCTTCGCGTGCACATGACGCATCTGCGGCAAAAAATCGAAGCCGATCCGCACCAGCCGCGTCATCTTAAGACCGAATCCGGCATTGGTTACCGCCTGGTCGAGGAGTGCTGATGAGCCCGACGCGGTGCGCACGCTTGCGCGTTTTCAAACGGGTCGGATTGGGAACGCGTCAAATTGAGGCAAAGCTTGACGATAGTTCGAATACTCACACCTCCCGGGACGCTGATCGGTCGCGCGAGCCAGCGTCGCGTGCTGCAAAGGGCAGCGAGCAGGAACGGCTTCACTATGGATCAATGAGCCGATTTCACCTGACCTCCACGGGGATGTTCTCGGAGTGGCTGTTGAACTCGGGGGCGTACATGCACTGGATCTCGGCGAGGCCTGTCTGGTACCGCCCCTTTAGCTGCACCCGGGTGGAGTATTCGAAAACGTAGACCCCCTTCGGGAGGTAATCGATGAAGAAGTGGGAGGCGGTGTCGCGGGTGGACTCGTAGTAGGCGAGGCCGTCCTGATGGCGATAGCGGCTCAGCACGTTGACGGGTTCGGTGCCGCTGCCGCGTTGGTCTTTCAGGTGGACGTACTCCATGTCACGGTCCGTGCGGAGTTCGAGGCGGACCACGAGTTCGTCGCCGACCGCGACCGGGCCGGTGACCGCCTTCAGCACCGGGCCCTTGCCGGTCGTCTCTTTGATGAAAAGGAACTTTTTCAATTTCAGCGGGGTGCCCTCGTGCGGGGTGATTTTGGCGACGTCCTCGAGGTACTGCCAGTGGATGCTGCCCCAGCTCACGCCGTCGTCGTGTTTCTTGACCGTGATCTGGCCCATCGCGGGCTTGATCGTAGTGGCGCCGAACTTCGTTTGATAGAAACCGGTGCCGGCCTCCACCTTCTCGGGCTTGATCGTTTGCCCCGCGAGCGCGACCTCGACGAGAGAGTCACTGGACAGCAGCTTGCTGCCGCGCAGCAGGAGGCCGTAGATGGCATCGGCGGTCGCCTTGGTGGTCTTCCAGTCCTGCGTCTGCTTTTGTTTCAGCAACCAGACTTTGCAGTCCTCCACCGCTCCGGTGTCGTTGGTCACCTCGGCAAAGGCCTCGATCATCAGTGCCTGCGTCTCAATCGGCGCGCGGTACCACCACCAGCTCAGTTCGGTGTCGCGCCAGAACCGGCCGAGTTCCGCGTCGGTGACGCTGCGCTCCTTGAGGGAGGTCATGATCGCGCGTGGCACGTCGGCGTCGCCGAAACGCTGCAGCGCGAGGGCGAGATGCGCCTGGCTCTGGCAGGAGTCCAGCTTGACCCAGAATTTGCGCGACTGGCCGAGGAAAAAATCGACGGCTGCTCGGTGCGTCTCGGCCACGGGCTGGTCGGCGAGGAAGAAGCTGCGGCCGTAGAGATAGAGGGCGTCGAGGTAGCTCGGAACATAGTCCATCGGGTTTGAGCCCTGGAGAATTTTGCGGTGGCGTTCGGTCATCCAGGCGTCGAGCGCAGTGAGCGATTTGACGGCGGGCTTGGCATCGAGGGTCACGCCGAGGTGCCGTAGCCGGCCGAAACCGGTCATGATATAGAGACTGATATATTCGCTGGAGGGGCCGCCGGGGAACCACGGCCACAGCCCGTCGCCGCGTTGTCGCTCGGCGAGGGTGCGCAGGCCGCGCGCGGTCTCCTCGTCGAGACGGTTGGCCTCGAACAGCAGTCCGACATTTCGGCGGGCCTCGCCCTCGGCCTTCGCCTGACGGAGCCACGGCGTCTCCTCGATCATCACCGATTTCAGGTCTTGGTTTTTCTCCAGAGGACTGTCGAGGGCAGGCGTGTTTTTCCAAAGATCGAAGATGCGGCGGATCTTCGGGTCGGAACTGGCGATGTGCCGGGCGAGCGCGTTGGCGTAGAGCCGGTTGAAGACCTGCTCGCTGCACTCGTACGGATACTCCATCAAATACGGCAGCGCCATCACGGCGTACCACGCGGGCTGCGAAGTCATCTGCACAGTGAGCAACTGGTGCCGCAACGTGTTGGAGGAGCCGGACCCGAGGAGTTTCGCGAACGCAAACTCCTTCGTGGACTGGCCGCGGATGGGCAGCGGGAGCGACTCCGCGACGAGGATACGGCGGCTGAGGACCGGCAAGAAACCTTCCTCGCCATCGCTGGACGACGCGGTGGCGGCGACGGCCTTGTAGGTGAGAAAGCCGAGGCCGTCAGGCACCGCGATGCGCCACGAGAAGCTCCGCGACTGTTTGGCCGGGAGCTCGAAGGTTTGCTCGGGGGCGCGATGGCCGAGGGCGACGTCCACCGACGCCACCGTCGCGGCGTCGGCGAAGGTGAGCTTCACGGTGCCAGTCTGCGGGCGGTCGGTCCGGTTGCTGACCTTGACGGTGAACTCGAGCTCGTCGCCCTCGCGCACGAAACGCGGCGGGTTCGGCTCGACCATGAGGTCCTTGGCGGTGACAGCCTTGTCGGTGAGGAAACCGGCGCGCAGTTCCTTGTCGTGGGCGAAGCCGAGGAATTTCCACTCGGTCAGCGCCTCGGGCATGGTAAACGTGAGATGCACCGTGCCGTCCTTCTTCGCGAGCAGGTGGGGAATGAAGAACGCGGTTTCGCTCAGGTTCTTGCGGGCAGTAATCTGGGTGAGATCAGGCTTCGCGGGCGCCGGGGCCACGGGAGCCGGCCCGGGGGCCATAGCGGCCATCGCCATCGGCGCGGACGCCATGATTGCCATGGCATTGCCCGTTCGCTCCGCGCTAACCACGAACGCATCAAGTCTGACCTCGCCATCATTCATTACTGCGCCACCGACGGCTCCCAGAGTTCGACCGAGCCCACCAAAGCCCCAGCCCCAAAGGCTGGCGATAATCTCCGGGGGGTAGGCGCGATAGCGCCAGTTGGGCTCGCGACCGGCTGGGCCGTCCCAGCCATCGACAATGCGGAAGGGGCGGACGCTGTTCTGCAATTCGGCGGAGATGCGGCCGAATTCCCAGCGAAAGACCGGAAAGGCCTGGGGCCACGAGTGCGGCGCGTACTGGTCGAGCGAGGCATCATAGAGCGCGGCGACCATCTCGGCCACGCGGCCCTTGGCGTCGGGGCCGGACACGGTGGCCGTCCAGGTCTCCCGCTGGCCCGGGACGAGCTTTGAACGAAAACTTTCCCACTTCACAGTGAGTTGTTTGTTCGACCACGGCACTGTAACGATGCGCTCGTTAAGGTAGGCGCGGTTTTCGCGGACGTAGGTGACGCGCACGGTGAACCCGCCGCGCATCTCCGGGGTGACGGGCAGCTCGATCCGCTCCTGGGTCCGTCGGGCGGAGGTCCAGTAGCTTTGCAACGGCTGGCCGGCGCACTCCAGTTCAACGAAGGCGCGACCGAAGTCGTAGCCAGTGCCCCACACCGCGGAGAAACTTTCCCCCGGTTCGAGCGACCACTTGGGCGCGATGAAACGGTTGGCGCGCTTGACCGTGTAACGCGCATCGCGCGGAGCATTCACCTCGATGGTCTGCCGGGCCGTGATTTTCTTGCCGAACCGGTCGGTCGTCTCGAGCGAAGCGCGGTAGATGCCGGCTTTCAGGGGCGCGGTAAGCTTGGTCACGCCGGTGGCGTCGGTCTTGAAGGGGAGCCTCGTAATTTCGGCGCCGAGTTCCCAGGAGTCGGGGTTCGCCGGATCGGGCTTCGGCTCGGTCGAGCTGGTGCGCCATCGGTAGGGGTCGGACCGCAGGGCCGCCCGCTCCACGGCTGGCGGCTGTCGGAGAGTGTGGACCGTCACCGTGCCGCTGGCCGCGTGCGGTTCGCCATCGAGCGACTCTGTTCCGAGAGTGAATTCCACCGGCTGGTCCGGTGTCTGCCACTCGGCGGCGGTGAGCGAGGCCTGGAGGGCGGTGTAGCCCGCACGCACAATGCGGTTCTCGGAGCGCGTTTCGCCGGTCGTGTCCGTGACGTCGGCGTGGACGGTGAAGGCGAAGATCGGTTCATCCTTGGCCGGCACAGCGCGGTCGGGCTCGGCGGGAAACTGGATCTGGAAGGTCCCGTCGGGTTGGGTAACGGCGGTGCCGTGGGCGATGGCCTTGGTGGCTGGGGGCTGTCCCCACCACCACCAGCACCAGTACGGAAGCTGCACGGCGCGCTCGACGCGCCACTTCACCTTCGCCCCGCCGATGGCGGCGCCGGTGTAGGCAGTGGCGTGGCCTGCGACGGTGACGGGTTCGCCGAGCTTGGCGGCCACCACGGGCGGATCAATTTCGACGCGGAATTTCGGGCGCTTGTATTCCTCGACCCGGATGCTGGTCTGGCTGGATCGGTTGAGGACCTGCAGGCGCATGCGTCCCATCACGCGGTCGCGCGGCGCGGTGAACACGCCGCTGAACGAGCCGTAGTCATTGGTCCGGTGCGTAGCGCGGGCGATCTCCAGCCCGTTGACGTCGTTGAACACCACGATGAGGCTGAGACCCGCGATAACGGAGTAGTTGCCGGCGTTGCGATCATGCCGGAGGAAAACGCCCTTGTAGTTGATCGTCTGACCCGGTCGATAGATCGCGCGGTCGGTGAAGAACACGGCTTGGGAGTCGGCGTGGTCGCGGTTGCCGCCGCCGCCGTACGCATAGATTTCACGGTGGCTGGAGACTGCATGGCCACGGTATTCAGCGAGGAGGGCGAACGGGCGGCTGTCAGTGGTTACGAACTGGAACTGGCCGTCCTGGTCGGTCTCGGTCGAGGGCAGAGAGCTGAAGCGACTCTGGTTGTCGCGCTGCCAGAACCTCACTAGCGCACCAGCGACCGGATCGCCGCTATTGGCCTGAAGCACGAAACCGCTGTGCTTCCCGCCGTCGGTGCGCATCCGCGACACTAGCGCGAGGTCGCTCACCCAGACGGTGGCGACGCTGACCTGGTCTTCTTTAACACCAAAGGCGGGTTCGTGGCTGGCCACGATGAGATAGAACCCGGGCTTCAACTTGGTCGGCGAAGGAAGGTTTTCCGTACGCGGTTTGAAATCGGTGGTCGGCGGCAGATCGGCGCTCCATTCGAGAGTCGGTGGAGTGGCGAGGAGTTTTTCGAGTCGCTCTTGATCAATTGAATCGCCCCACCGCGATTCCTCGAGATGGGCGGTGAAATCGACGGCCATGGCACGGAAATAGACCTTCGTGATATTGCGGTACGTGACATTGAGGGTGGGCCAGGGGGCGTTCCAGACGTACTCGGTATCAAGCTGCGCGGACTTGGCCTCGATTTGTTCGATGACGTTAAAACACAGGGCCCCGCCCGCGGTCTCCGGAAAAGCGTCGAAGCCGCGCTGGGCCAGTTCGCGGGCCTGCATCGGATCCTTTTCCGCATTGAGCTGGGTGGCCAGCGTGGCGAGCGCGCGGGCGGAGATCTCGTGCTTGGCCGTGGCCTCAACGAAGCGGCGGAGTGCGGCCTTGAAGCGGTCGTCCTTGTCCTCACCGCGAGCGACATTGCGACCGTAGGTCAGGCGCGCGAGGTCGGCGTCGTAGTAGGCGGCGAGGTGGGTGTCCGACTGGTGAAACTTCAGTAGGGTCTGATAGAGCGCGATGGCTTTCAGTTTCGGCGAGGCGCGGTCGGTAGTCTGGGGCGTCCAACGAGCGAAATCAGCCGGGGCGGCGAAGATCGGGCCGGTGGCCTCCACCTCGAATTCATCCTCGGCGGTCACCGACGCATGTTCGCCCGTCTGGTAAAACTGCAGAGCCTCGTAGGCAAGAAAGTCGAAAAGGGTGGGACGATAGTTGTCCGGCACGGTGCCGATGGGCAGCAGGTTGTCCCAGTCGCGGATCGGCGAGGCCTTGAGCGTCGCCTCGTCGGCGAGTGCAGCGACGAAATGCCGGTCGATCTCGGCGAGTATGCGCGCGAGGTCCCACGTCTGGAGGTCAGGGCCGGGCGCCGTAGCGGTCTGGGTGCGCTGCATGAACCGCCAGCGGTTCTGCTGGAAGTAGTGCCAATACCAATGCGCGAGGATCCCCTCCAGCATCGGCTTCATCGCGGCGGGCGCCTGAGCCAGCTCCGCCTGCAGGCGGACAATTCTCTCCTCCGGTTTGTTGCCCTGGATGGTGCCTTGGAGCGCGATCTTCCGGCCGATGCCCTTGACCGCCTCGGCATAGGATTTTTCGGCGAGCGCGGCGGTGATGATCGGTTCCAGTCGCTCGATAGCGGTCTGGGGCCTGCCCTGCTGGGTCGCCGATTCCACTTCGCGCCACTCGGCATCACGCGGACCGGCTCGGCTATCTGGGGCAAGCACGGCCAAGGCAAGGACCCACCAGACCAAAGGGCGATTCATGGTGATGCTGAGCTGCTATACCAAGACAAACGGGAAGACAGTTTATTAGAACGTAACGTGCCGACGGCAACATGGCACTGATTGCCGCTCCTGCGTTCGGTGAGTATCAGCTCGCAGCAACCTGAGCAGCCCGTAAATGCGATGGAAATGGGCGAGGCGGCAGCCGACCTGTTCTCGCGTGTGGCTGCATTCGCGAAACACGTCGCAACCATCGGCGTTGGCTTGGAACGGACGACCAGTGCCTACAACAACGCAGGGGCTAACCGATCAGGTATTGCCTCCCCAACCATGTGGCCTGTTCTAAACATGGGTCGTGTCCCGAAAAGGACCTTTTTTCGCCGCGCAGGCGGGCCACGTTATCACAAGTTGATTGCGCGAATAGCCCCGATTGAAACAGTGCAGCCCGAACGGGGTCAGGTATTAACTATTTCAGTGATGCGGTTGGGCCGCCTCGCGAAAGTCTCATTGAAAAACCTAACTGACCCCCTCGCTGCGCCCCCTCCCGCGCGGAACATGCGAAAGCGAGCGCGCGTATTCAAGGCCATCGCGGCGTCGCTGGCTATCGTTGTTTTGGTCGCCGCCGTTTTCCATTTTTCCGGCGATGCGCTTTTGAATCGATTCCTCAGGCCGAAACTCGAGCGGGCGTTCTCCGCGCATCTTCCCGGATCGTCCCTGCATCTGGGTGCGTTTCGCTACGACTTTTGGAGCAATCGCCTGGGGTGCGACTCCGTGGCCATGACCCGGACGGACGGGGCGCCCGCCAGCGCGGGTTTGATTTCAGCGACCGGTGTGCATTGGGGCCGGTTGCTGGTGGGCAAACCCAACCCGGCGCAGATTTTCAGCAGCGCCCAGCTTGAAGTCACGGACCTCTCGGCCGTGTTGGCAGAGTATCGCGTCCGATGCGGGCATCTTCGAATTTCAGTTCCGGATTCTGAAATCGCGGCGCAGGCACTGACACTGCAGTTGGTCATGAGCGACGAAGCGTTCTTCGCCTCGGCTCCCTTTCGACGTGTGCGCTATCAGCTGGCGGTCGCATCCTGCTCCCTGCGGGGCGTGGGTTTCGCCGAGTTGCTCAACGGCCAGGCGTATCGCGCCCGGTCGGTCGAATTGGCCGGTCCGGTTTTTGAGTCCTTGGTCAATCGCGACAAACCGCGCCGTCCGTTGACGGAGAGCCCGCCCATGCCGCATGAGGCGCTCGCCGCGATCACAAGACCGTTCCGCATCGACCGGCTCACGATCACCGATGGACTGATCAAGTATGCCGCCCGGCGGTTCGAAGGAGCTGAACCCGGCGTGCTCAAGTTCTCCGCGGTACAGATCAGCGCGAAGGAAATCGCGAATGCGGCGGCGGGCGGCCAGGCCATCGGACTACTGGCGGAAGGCAGGCTGATGGACGCGGGAACAATGATCGTGCAGATGCGTATCCCGGTGGCGCCCTCCACGCTGGCGTTTCAATATTCGGGAAAGTTAAGCGCGATGGACCTGACCCGCCTCGACGGGTATATGGATGGTTCGGGACGCATCCAGATCAGGTCCGGCAGCGCGAGCGAGGCGTTGTTCGACATCGACGTGGTGGGTGGCCATGCCCACGGCGCCTTGCGGGGAGTGTACCGAGACTTGCAGGTGACGGTTGTCGATCCGGACACTGGCAGCGAAAGAGGCGTCACCAATCGCGTGGCTACAATTCTGACCAATCAGTTGAAGGTGAGGAACGAGAACACACCGGACAAGGCAGGCGCATTGAAAGCAGGGAAAGTCGATTATGCCCGCAAGCCGGAGGAGACCTTTCTGCAGTTTGCCTGGCTCGCGCTCCGCACCGGCGTCATGGATTTGATCAGTTTGCAAGCGGGCCCAATCCCATAGGGTCAGCGTTGAGCCGGGGGACTCAGGGCCATTCGAGGCGCAAGGGCCGACGAAACACCAGCTCCGCCATCAAGAGCGCTTCAGGAGCGCAGCTCAGCATCGGAGACATCGCGGCGGTTCTTTCTTCGCGGTTACCAGCGGCGCATTCCACGTCCTATGCCGCGATGGCGACGATGAATCCCAACAGGGAACAACGGGTGGCCGGGCGGCGGAAGAAAGGCGGCAGGGGAGCATCACCGGACTAGACGCGCAAAGGAACGGTTGCGCTTACATGGGCGGGTAAGATTTCGGGAAAAGTTTTCGGCGGCGCCAAAGATCTGGCCAAGGAGGCGACGTGCCGGTACGTTCCGAGCGAACCCTGCGTTGCTGTGAGCGTGCTGCCCCCGGAAGAAATCTCTGTTGCCGCGCCGATGTCGCGGAACTGGATCGTGGAGAATTTCACGCCGCACGAAACGGAAATCCGCGGCTACCTCCAGGCACGATTTCCGGCGGTGGACGCGGATGACGTCGTCCAGGAGTCTTATCTGAAGCTCCTCAGGTTGCGCGCCGTGCAACGAATCGAGTCGGCGCGTTCGTATTTTTTCTCCGTCGCGTGCAACACCGCGCTGAGCCTTTTTCGCCGGCAAAAAATCTATTCCGACGTGCCGGTCAGCGAGTTGCCGCCGGCGCTGCTCGCAGCGGAGGGCTGCGATGGTTCGGAGGTTGCCTGCGCGCATCAGCGCCTCGAACTCGTCACGAGCGCGATCGACCGGCTTCCGGCGCGTTGCCGCGCGGTGATGGTGCTGAGCGTACTCGAGGGCCGGTCGACCGCAGTCATCGCCCAGGAACTCGGCATGGCGGAATCCACCGTGCGCGTGCAGCTCGTGCGCGGTGTGCACCGGTGTCGTGATTACATGCAGGAACGCGGCGAGAAAACCTGAGACATGAAGACATCCGAGAGAAGTGCCACGCATTCCATCGCCGATGCCGCCGGTGATTGGTTCCTGCGTCGTCAGGCCGGTCTCACCGCGGCGGAGCAGGTGGAGTTCGAGGCTTGGGTTGCGGCCGACGCGCGGCACGCCTCCGAGTTGGAGCAATTCGCGGCCACGTGGCGGGAGTTGAACCAGCCGCGCGAACAGGGCTTCGCGGAGGTGGCGCGGCAGACGCTCGAGCATCGTCGGACGCAGCGCGTGCGTCGTCGGAAAAAGGCTGCCTTCTTCGCGACCGGCCTCGCCGCCGCCGCGTTGGTGGCCGTTGCCATGACCCCGTTTGGCCTTGGGGCAAGACCGCATGGCCTGCCGCAGTCGGTTGTCATGCGACCCGATCGGCAGACCTTGCCCGATGGATCGACCGTCGAGCAAAATGCGGGATCACGCTACGAGGTGCTGTTCTCCGCGCACGAGCGCCGCATTCGGCTGATCCGCGGCGAAGCCCACTTCACCGTGGCGAAGGATCCGGCGCGGCCGTTTGTCGTTGCGGCAGGCGCGGTGGCCGTGCGGGCGGTCGGCACGGCGTTTTCCGTGCGGCATGATCCGGTCGCGGTGGAGGTTCTCGTCACCGAGGGTCGGGTGGCAGTCGAGCGAATTTCGACGGAGCCGCCGATATCCGGCCCTGTTCGCGTCCCGGCGCCGCCGACGTTGGTAAGTGCCGGCGGACGCGTCACGGTGCCGGTGACGATTTCACCGCCGGCGGCGCTGCCGTCGATGTCAGTGACACCGGCGCAGCTCGCGCAGTCGCTGGCGTGGCGCCACAAGCGCATTGAATTTACGGAGACGCCGCTCGCCGAAGTGCTCGATCTCTTCAATCGGGAAAACACGCTGCAGCTTCAGGTCGGCGATGCAGACACGGCGAAGCTCGAGGTTTCGGGCATCTTTTGGTCCAACGATGCCGAGACGTTCGTGCGGCTCGTCGAGACCGGTCTGAACCTGCAATCGGAACGCAGCGCGAACCGGATCGTGCTTCGCCGCCGGTAGCGCGGGCGCAAAAACTTTTCGCGGCCTGTAAGCGAGCAACGCCTTCCGGTAGTCTCCAAGTAGAACCTCGATCGTCGCGAGGGTCGTTGCTTCGCGACGCCATCCTCCATGTTTTCCGCTTCATTTCTCCGGCGTCTGGCCCGTGCATCCCGCGCGGCGCCTTCCCTGTTGTCGCTCCTCGGTTTACTCTGGGTGACCTCGGCGAGCGCGGACGAGTCGAGCAAACGCGTGTTTAATATCCCAGCCGATGCCGCCGAGAAAACGCTGAAGGTTTTCTCCGAGCAATCGGGCCGCAGCATGGTCGTCGGCGTCGCCACCGTGAAGGGCATCCGCACCAATGCCGTGAACGGCGAATTCACGGTTCGGGAGGCGCTCGACCGGATGCTCGCGGGCACCGGGCTCGTCGCCACACACGATGAAAAGGGAGGGGCGTTTACCGTCAGGAAAGCGGAGGACAACAACGACTATTTCGCCGACCTGCGCGGCGTGCTGGCTTCGACGGTCGCCACCGCGCAGCAGAACACGATGATCATCGACCCGAGCGTGGTCGATTACTCGGTCAATCCCGCGGGCCCCGGCGCCCAGCGCGACACGCGGTTTTCGAACTGGATGGTCGGGATCGAGCAGAAACTGCCCGCGCGCACGTTCCTCTCGCTGGGGTTCAATCACCAGGCCTACAACTTCGTCGGCTACGATCCGGGCGAGGGCACGTCGAACACGCTGTCCGGCGATCCCAACGAGCTCCTGCCCGCGGGGCCGACCACGACGCAGGCAAACCCGTTTGCCGGCCGCTACTACGTCGAGACGAACTGGTATCGGCGCGACCGTAGCGAGGATTTCAATACACTCCGCGCGGCGCTGGCCCACGAGTTCGACCTCGGCCCCTGGGGCCAATACCGCTGGGCCGCCCTGGTCGAGCACGAACGCAGCAGTTTTCAGCGCGACGAGCGCCGCGAAAGCTGGGATCGGCAGCCCGTTCAACGCGCAGCCGGAAAACAACGCCAACCAGGTCTGGCGGCGGTATTATCTCACCGAGGGCCAGTGGGGCAGCTATCGCGTGCCCGCGGCCAACGGCCCGTTGATCACCAATCGCACCGATCCGGTGACCGGCCGCACGCTTTCGTCGCGCTGGGTGCAGCGCAACACGAACATCGACGACGACAACCAGCGGCTCAACACGCGACTCATCGGCGGACAGGCGGCGTTTTTCCAGCGCCGGCTCATCGGCACCTTCGGCTACCGCCGCGACGAGGTGCGGCTCGAGAACCGCGGCACCGCGCGCGATCCCGCCACCCAGGAATTCGTGGTGGATTACGGCACCGTCGCCGGGTCGCGCGACAACGCGCAGACGCGCACGCTCGGTGCCGTGTGGCACGTCACGCCGGCGGTTTCCCTCACCTACAATCGCTCCAACAACAATGCTCTGCCGAACAACGCGCACCGCGTGCTGCCGGGCTCGGCGCGGCCGGCGGCAGGCCAGGGTCGCGGCGAGGATCTCGGTGCCGGCCTGGAACTGTTCGATGGCCGGCTCAATTTCCGCGGTACGTATTTCACCACCTCGGGCCGGCAGGAATCCGACTTTCGCAGCATCATCACGATCGTGACGAATCGGAATATCCGGATTCTGAATGCGCTGGTGAACGCCGGCCAGATCACCACCGCCGCGGCCGACGCGCACCAGGTGAACTCCAACGGCGGTTACTCCGATCGCGAATCCGAGGGCTGGGAATTTCGCGTGGTCGCGAATCCCACGTCGAACTGGCGGCTGCAGGCGAACTACTCGATCACCGACGCCGTCGAGAGCAACATCATCCCCGAAGTGCGCGCGTGGGCCGACGAGAACATCGCGTTCTGGAGCCGCACCGACACCGCCGTGCTCACCAGCAGCAATATCTCCATCGCGCAGGAGATCGCGAACCTGCGCGACGACATCGCCGCGCAAACCTCCGCCGAAGGCCGCGGCGCGATCGGCAACCGCCGGCACAAGGCGAATCTCTTCGTGCGCCACGATTTCTCGCGGGGCCCGAAGGGCCTCTACGCCGGCGGCGGCTGGCGTTACCAGAGCAAAATGCTCACCGGCCGGAATCTCGCGACCAATCTCCTCCAATACAGCGACGCGATCATCCGCACCGATTTGCTGCTCGGCTATCGCTTCAGGCTTTCCTCCACAAACCGCCTGCGCGCGCACGTGCAGCTCAATATCAGCAACGTGCTCGACGACGACGACCCGATGATCCTGCGCCGGACGCCCGACGATCTCTACGTGCGCCGGTTCAGCGTGGTCGAGCCGCGAACCTTCCGGCTCAGCACCACGATCGAGTTTTAGCCGGCTCCCCTCCCGCGAGCTATGTCAACGGCCAAATCCTCGTGCAAGCAACGGACTCCGCCCTGACGACCGGCACGCCGGGAGTGATCACCTATTTCCCGGCCGCGGAGTTCGGCGACGTGCTGGTGACAGCGCCATCTGGATGCACGACGCCAGCGGCAACTCCAGTATCGCGGATGAGCTCGAGTCCTTCGGGCAGCCCAATGTCAAAATCGCCGGTCCGGGCGTGTATACGCTGCAGACGAAGCCGATGTGCGTGCGGGCGAGAGCGGTCACTTGTCGAGGCACGGCCGTCCCGGCCGGAGTGGTTTTTCGAAATCGGTACACCAAACACTGCGGGCGAGACGCCCGCGCTCCCAGGCGAATCCGAAATCCGCAATTCGAAATCTTTTCACGGCCACTCGACTTCGTACCACAACGTCCGGTGTTCCGGGCCAATCTTAAAACGCGATCGCTCGGCTCCATCCGCGGCGACGATCTCGCGGCCGCGCTGTCCTCGACCGTCGAGCACGAACACCCGCGCGCCGCGTCGCGGCAATGTGATCTCCGCGGCGATGCCGTTGACCTGCGCCGGCCCGGTGCCCCACTGGTTGCCGACCGAGGTGCGGGCTTCGTTCCATTTCATCCCGCTGTTCTGCGCCGAGCCCACCGCCGCCAGCAACGCCCGGCTGCTTTGTTCCAGCGGCTGGCCGTCCATGCTCGTGAGCACAAGCACGGCGTAGTCGCGCTCCACTGCGCCGACCGCCAGCGTCATGCCGCTGAGTGTGAACCGCTGTCCGCCGACGAGTCCCCACATCGCGCGAGTGGCGGGCGTGTTGAGAATCACGTGAGCGCGATTGGCCTCGGTTGCATCCCAGATCGCGCGGCCGTCCGGTGAGGCGAGCCGTTTTCCCGGTGGCGCAGACACCTTTGCCGCCGTCGTCGCTTTCGGATCAATCCCGAGCCGGTGCGTGAGCCCAAGCGTCGCGGGCAGCATCTTGTCCACCGTGCCGGCCGCGGTCAGCGGCAGCGGTGCGAGATCGCCATGCCGGAACATCCGCGCGAACGCACTGAAGAGCGCGAGCTTGGCCGGCTGGCCATTGAATGAGAAATAGCGCTGGACCTTGTCCGAATACCAGCCGCCGTCGCCGCCGCTATGATATTGGAAAAAGAATATGCCGTCCCAGTCCTGAAGCGCCGCGATCATCGCCGCGAACGGCACGACGCTGGCGGCGTAGTCGTGCGGATCGGGGATGTTCCATTCCGACATCGTGTACGGCCGATCCAGCAGCCGCCACGGGGCGCGTCCCAGCATCGCATCCGTCTCCGGCGTGCGCTCCATCGGCGTGTTCGGGAGGTTCCAGTCCACGGGATCCCACGGTTTGCGCGGGAACCGCGGATGCTGCCAATACGCGTGAATGTCCGCATAGTCGCACGTCGCCGCCACGATTTGGGGCGAGTGATAATTGATCTGCGACGCGGTGATCGGCACGCGCACGCCGAGATCCTTTTTCAGAAAGTCGACGAGATCGCGGATGAACGCCGTCTCGGTGTCGGCCATGAACCGGAGCGCGTCGCGTTGCGCGAGTTCGCTCCAGCCGGCGACCGGAATATCAACCGTGCGCGCCTCGAGCGTCTGACCCGCGGGCACCACGACCCAATCGCCTCCCCGCCGGAGCGTGAGTCCCGCGAGCGAAAACGCGACCGGACTGGTGCCGAATTTGAAGCAGATTCGCGCCATACCCGGAATCTCATCGCTGGCGCGAAACACGCGATGGATGCGCTGCCACTCGGACCCGAGCGAGAGCGTCTCGCGGAATCCGACCGGGTTCCAGTTGGCAGGACCCGCGTTCGAAACATCGACGAAGAGCGACCGCGACGCGGTTGCGCGGACCCAGAACGACAACGTGTGGACCTGGCCGGGTTCGAGTTTGAGGTTCGGAAACTGGATTTCGTTTGCGCTCATCTCGCCGCCGGCACTGGCGGGCTGGAGCAGCAGCGCGGGGGTGCCGGGCTCCGGGCCCGGCTGGCCGAAGCGCGTCGCGAGCGGATGCTCCGCGCTCTGCTTGACGCGCCACGCGCCCAGGCCGGCCTTCCACGCGCTGGAGTCGGCCAGGGTCGCGCCGAGCGGTTCGTTCGCGCCGGCCCACGACTTCCGCAGCGCCGCGGTGTTCGCGTAATGCTGCGTGAGCCACGCGTTCCACTGGCGCTTGAATTCGCCGCGATACGGTTCCGGCAGTCCCGCCGCAATGTCGGGCCCGAGTTTGCTGAACGAGTTCTCGTTCGTGATCTCGATCATCGCGATGCCCGGATCATCGACGCGCCGGAGTTTCCGGTACGGATTTTCGTGCCGCAGGTAATCGCGGCAAAACTCCTTCAGCGCCGCGCGCATCGCCGGCATGAAGTAGAGCAGGTACTTATCGTACCGGACGGCGTAGGGCAGCCCGTCACGCACCACGCCCTCGGCGCGGCCAAGTTCGCGACCGACATGCAGGTTCAGATTCGCATAGATGCCGTGGCGGTGCAGTTCGTTGAGAAAATAATCCTGCCGCTCGATCTGGTCGGGGTTCAACGTGCGGTGGCCGGCGACGACGGCGCCCCAGATCCCGCGCGGCGCCGGCGACGTGTCGTGATGATGCATCCGCACGGCGTTGACGCCCAGTTTGGCGAGGTGCGCGGCGACCTTCGCGGCATCGGCGTGCTCGGGAAAATTCGCGCCGAAGCAGGTGTTGAAACCCCAGATCCTAAGCCGGCCGGCGTCCGTGAAAAAATGGCCGTCCTGCACGCGGACAAATCCGTCGGCCCCAGCGGCTCGCGGCGAAAGCGCCGACAGATTGGTGATCGACGGCGAAGCATCATCGCCGGGAATGACAAAGGGGAATCGCTCGTCCGCGGCACGGGCGGCAAACACGGCTGGAATTGCGCCGGCGCAAAGCAGCCGGAGTAAACGCGTCACGGAGGGGCACATGGCGGATTTGTTTCTGGCAGAATCGGGCCGCGACGAAATCCAAACCATGCCGCAATTCTTGCGATCTTCGTGCGAGCCGGGAAATCTCACACTCTCTTCTGCGGCGATACCGCAGAGCGTCCGGATGCGTTTGCGCCGATGCCGCCCTCGCCGATTTCCCGGCTAAGCCGGAACAATTCAGTTCAACCGCGAATAGACGCCAATTCACGCGAATGGAGAGGACGCTTGGGGGAGCATGGAAACGATCAACCAAACGGTGACCATGGTCTCACTTGGGCAATCCTCTCCCTCCTCCTCTGGAATTTGCGTCCATTCGCGTTCATTCGCGGTTGTCCTCTGAATCTTTACGGCTAAGGACAAAACCGCCTGGCGGTTTTGTGTTAGCCCGCATGAACTCGAGGCCGGCGGAGAGACGCCGCACCGTGGCGGTCGGACAGGTGTGAAAACCAATCAGAGGGTCAAAAATGCGGGCTAATCCATTCGCTCGTCCGCGTCACCTTGCGGTTGATCCACGCCATCGATGCGATCGCATTCCGGATGATCGCACGGCGTGAAGCCCGTGGCGCGATGACGGCAAAGCGATCCAAATCCCTCGATTGCATCGGTCGCGATTTGCCGGAGCGCGAGATCGAGCGCCGTGACCGCGGCGTCGCGTGCCACGGGATCGAGCGTGGGTGCCTCGGCTTGCAGCAGCACCAGCGCCTCGAACAGCGCCTGGCGGCCGGCGCGAAAATACGAAAGATAAGGATTCCGTCCACAGGGGCAGTCCGGGGCTGATGCCGGCTGCTCGGCGCTCCCGCAGCGCAGCGCGGCGAAAATGGCATCGAGTGTCTCGTCGAGCATGAAGATCAGCGCGCGCGGATTCGCGAGGGGAGTGTTGACGGGCTCCACGAACAACAGCTCGAGCCAGCGCGAGCGAATCTGTCCGCGCCTCAGTCGCATCGCCTGTTCCACTTCCTTCTGCATGACCACGGTGCGGGGCTCGGTGCTGCAGGAAACGGCCATCGACCATTTTCCGTTCACAATCGCGCGGGTTGTCGACCCGGTGCCCCCCGCTTTATTCGGAAGTGACGGCGCCGCCGAAAAACCATTCATGACCGGGCTGTGATCCATTGGAATGCAGGAGCCTAACACGGAGTTCCTCCGCTGCCCTTGACGCAGATCAAGGGTTTCTGGCCCTGTCCGTTTCCGTCGTGCCCCAGCGTTTCGCCTCCGCTTTCCGTCGGTTTTCCTCCTCGCGTTCCCGAATCCGGTGTTCGACCGGCACGGCAAACACGGCCTTGCTCCCGAGCACGCAGCCAGGCCGGCCCGGCACGCAGTCGGTCTTCAACCGCAGGCAGCCGTCGGAATTGATTTCAAAATGAGGACAGGAAAAACTCATCGGGGACGAAGCGGTGTGCGTCGGATGCGCCGGCAGGACGATCACTCTGTGCCGAGGTGGCGGCGCGCTTCGGCGCTCAACATGTTGGGATTCCACGCGGGTTCGAACACCAGGTCGACGTTCACGGATTTGACGCCGGGCAGCCGCGCCAGCGCATTCTTCACGCCTTCGTGGATCCACGCGCCGGACGGGCAGGTTTCGGTCGTCAACGTCATGACGACGTCGATACTGCCGTCGGTTACCTCGACGCTGTAAATCAGCCCGAGGTCTACGATGTTGACCCCGAATTCAGGGTCGGGGATGGCGCGGAGCGCCGCCCAGGCGGAGGTGGAATCGGTGACAGCTTCGGAGTTCATGTGACGGCAGCAGGCATGGGCGCGGCGGCGGGAATTTCCGGCCACCACAGGTGTTTGAGGACGCCGATCATATCGAGCGTGAAAAGTGCGACGCCGGCGGCCAGCACCCACGCGCCGGCTTGAAGCATCGTCTCGTTCAAAGTCCATGCACCGACCAGCAGCGGCGCCACGGCGGCGGTCTGAAGCCCGAGGCCCCACCGCTCCAGCCGCGGCCGGGTCAGCGCTGACGCGGCGGGCGTTGGCACGCGGCCGACCTTGGGGCCGTAGGCGCGCATCCAGGTCAGGAAGGGCACGATTTTGCACATCATCCCGGCGATGCATGGCAACAGTCCACCGGCAATCGCGATCAAGGCGTACACCATCGCACTGAATCCACCCGGCGCCGAGCCCCACGGCGATCCGGGCCACGCGAGGGCGATCCCCGCGACCATCGCGGAGCTGATGCCGGCGCCGCCGACGAGAAACCAGCGGGTTCCAGGATCGAATGCGCGCTTCCGACGTGTCGCCAGCGCGCGCTTCATCGCCACGGCCGAGCAAATCCAGCCCGCGGCAATCGCCAGCGCGAAAAGAGTGGTCGGCAGCGCGACTCCGGCGGCGAGTGCCACCACCAGCCCGATCATCCCGAGTTGCGAAAGCCAGAGTCCGGCGTTGATGAGTCGCCAGTCGCGGACTTCGCCCAGCGTGAACATCGGCACGAGTTGAAACGCGACGCCTTGGAGAAGCGTGATGAAGACGCCGACGAGTCCGAGATGGGCATGCGCCCGCAGCAGCGACAGCGGATCCAGCGGGATGAAGTGCCAGAATCGATTGGCGGCGAGGGTGACGCCCACGAGCGCGGTCAGCAGCATCCAGCCCGCGGCGAGCGAAATCGACCACGCGACCGCGCCGCTGCGGCCCGATCGCTTCACCGTTCGCCACGTGTTGTCGGCGAAGAGAATGATGCCGAGCGTCACCACGAATCCGAAGTGTCCGAGCAGCGCGAGATCCCAGACCCAGAACGAATACACCATCCCGGGAACGCCGACGGCGTGCAGCCCGAAATGCCACCACGCGCGCCGTTCGCTGCACAACGTGGTGCCGAGCGCGACGGGCGCGAGCTGGTAAACCGCGCCGCACGCGACGGTGATGAAAAATCCGAGCACCCACGCATGCGTGAGGGCCACGACCTGCGGGCTCGCATGCGTGAGGCTGAGCAGCGCGGGCTGCGCGAGCAGCAATCCGCTCGAAGCGACGAGCCAGGCGAGAGCCAGGCCCATGAACGCGAGCGGCAGCCGGCCCTGGTTGGCGAGCCAGCTCGAGCCCGGCCCCACGGGCAGCGTCGCGGCGCGCAACGGTGGCCGCGGCGCGGCGCGTTCAAGCGCGCTCAAGCTCGGTGACCCAACTGCCGTCGGGCTGAGCGGTGCATGCATGGCGGAATCCGCGTTGAGTGGCCTCGCCAAACAGGTGGCACGGCTCGCGATCGGTGAGAGCGCGCAGCGCGCCGCCGGCCGGCAGCGATTCGAGCGCGTTCAAGATTCGGATCAGCGGTTCCGGTGGCTCCAGCCCGCGGGCGTCGAGCTCATATCGCTGGCTTCCGCAAGATGAGGCGGAGGGCGCGGCCGCAGGCGCGGTGCCGCACACCGGACCCGGCTCACGGCTCGCGACGGGCGCCAGCTTGGTGATCTTCACGCGAAAATCCTCGGGCCCGCGCTCGAGGTATTCCCAGGCGAACGCCTCGCCGAACTCCGCCGAGAACTGATAATAGAGCGGCACGGGGTCGTGATCATTGAGCAGCACGAAGTATTCGCCGACGGGCAGGTCGAGCCAGCGCTGGAAGATCTGCGCGTGCTTCACGCGACACGGAATGGGCCGGACATCGAAGACGGCGCACGGATCGATGGGGCCGGAGGACGGTTGGACTGTGTTGGGGACGAGCATGGATGTGATGGGTGGTGGGTGCTTCACACCGGAAGGGCGTGGCGCTTTCACGGGTTGAGTATCTCACGTGGCGGCCCGACGCGCATTGATGCGGGTCAAGGAGCCCGCGTTTTTCCCACCGCGGCACCACGGGCCGCAACCAAGGGACGTCCCTCTTGGAAATCTTGAAATCGGGCATCTTGAATCGGGCATCTGCCAATTTCCAATCCATTGAATTTGTCGGGTCTTCCAAATGACAGATTCTAGATGACCGATGACCGATTTCACGATTCCCCAAAATCGTCGCGAAAGTGCACGATCCGGATCGATATCAGCACACGCTGGTTGGCCAGCTTTGGCGTCTTCCCATCTCCGTTCCTGCCGGCTTGTGGACGACGCGGCGGCGCCCAAGCTCCGTTTCGTCCGCTCAACATGAAGTTACGGTTCCACCTCTACACGCTCGAACTCAGGCACGCGTTCACGATCGCGACGAGTTCGCGGACGACCACGCCCGCGATGCTGCTCGAGCTCGAGCACGACGGGATCACGGGCCATGGCGAGGCCTCGATGCCCCCGTATCTCGGTGAAACCCAAGCGAGTGCGGCGGCGTTCTTCGCCCGCGCGGAAACCCTGCTGGCGCCGTGCCGCGATCCCTTTCTGCTCGAGGAAATCCTGCCGGCGATCGACGCGCTCGCTCCCGGAAACACGGCGGCGAAGGCGTCGATCGATATCGCGCTTCACGACTGGGTGGGAAAAAAACTCGCGGCGCCCTGGCATCGGTTGTGGGGACTGGATCGCGCGAAGGTTCCGCTCACTTCCTACACCATCGGCATCGATACGCCGGAAATGGTGCGGAAGAAAACGGAGGAGGCCGGGGCTTATCGAATCCTCAAGGTGAAACTCGGCCGTGGCGCTGCTGCCGACCGGACGTTGATCGAGACGATCCGCGAGGTCACCGACAAGCCGATCTCCGTCGACGCGAACCAGGGCTGGAACGAGCGCGAGCAGGCGTTGGAGATGATCGAGTGGCTGGCGGAGCGCGGAGTGATTTTCATCGAGCAGCCACTGCCAAAGGAACGTCTGGAGGACACGGCGTGGCTGTGCGAGCGGACTCCGCTGCCCCTGATCGCCGACGAAAGCGTGCAGCGGCTCGGTGACGTCGCGAAGGCGGCGGGCTTGTTTCACGGCATCAACATCAAGCTGATGAAATGCACCGGGCTGCGCGAAGCGCACCGGATGATCACGGTGGCACGCGCGTTCGGATTAAAGGTGATGCTCGGCTGCATGACTGAAACCTCGTGTGCGATCTCGGCCGCCGCGCAGCTTTCGCCGCTGGTGGACTGGGCCGATCTCGATGGCGCGCTGCTGATCGCGAACGATCCCTTCCGCGGTGCGACGGTGGAGGACGGAAAGGTGATGCCCTCAGATGCACCGGGCATCGGCGTGAAAAAGATCCGTGCCAAGTAGGCCGGCGAGTCGTCCCTGGGAGCGCGGGCGTCACGCCCGCAAAGCTCGGAGCAGCGTTCGCCCCCGGAGATCGAAGTCGCGTCTTGAGCGGCGCTTCGTAGGAGCCGAGGTGACGAGGCTGTGTGAAAACTCATCAATACCTCCCCTGCGTGTCATTCTGAGCGCAGCGAAGAATCCAAGAGACCGATGGCATACGCGCATCCTGCTGGATTCTTCGCTGGCGCTCAGAATGACAGCGTTTTCTCACAGCCTGCTTCCGAGGCTGGAAAGCCGGTTCACGACTCGGTAATTGCGGGCGAGACGCCCGCGCTCCCAGGACAAGCGCTCCCAAGATACCCTTAACTGACCGCGAGCTAGCGCCCGATCGCGCGGCGAATCAGGTTGTGCGTGATCTGTTGCACCCGCGGGTCCGGCCCGTGCGGTCGCGACGAGTGCGACCACGGCAGCATGTGGCCGGGTGGAGAGGAAAGCCCCTGCACCCAGAAGATCGTCGCGGCGTTGAACACGAAATTGTTTTTCGGCCCCGGAAAAACCGTCGCGGTGTAACGCGGGGTTTGCGTCCCGCTGAACACCAGCCCCTCCGCCACCACCTCGAGTCCGGGAATCTTTGCCGGCGCGCCATGATGCTCCCAGCCGACCAGCCCCGGGATGCTTTCGCCTTTCTTCATGCCCGTACCGGCGAAAACCCAGTGGTCCGGCTTGGTGCACGTCCAGTCCGCGCCGCCATTGAAGGGAATGATCGTCCGGGCGCCGATGATCAGGCTCTCGTCGGGTCCGACGCGCTTGAATTCCTTCGTCAGCACACGGCGCGCATTCTCCACCTCCTCGTCGCTCAACCCGGAGTAATGGCCGACTCGTTCGATGATCCGCCCCGGCCGGCCGTCACTCGATGGCTGAAACTCGCTCACGCCGAAGCAGGAATTTCCACTGAACCACAGAACCGAAACACCCGACTGAATCGCCTGCTTCACCGCCTCGTATTGCCGCAGATCCCAATATTCGTCGTGCCCCACGCTCAGCATCGTCTTGCAGCGGGTGATTTGCGCGGCCTCGACGCAGTCGGCGTTCGAGCAATAGGTCACGTCGTAGCCGTGCTGCTCCAGCCAATACGCGAGTGGAAACTCGAAGCACAGCCACTCGCCGGACCCGATCGACTGCGGGTTCTCGTAGATTTGCGCGTACTTGCCGTAAGGCCGGTCGAAGCTCGCGGCGACATTGCGCGCGTGCGCGCCGGCGGGAGCGGTGTACAGCGACGTGTTTTCCGGCCATTTGTTGTATGACTGCCAGGTGTTGTCGCTGCACTGGAGCAGCACATCGGCGCGACGCGTGTCGCGGACGATGAACACGATGTAGTTCTGCCAATACGGCTTGTCGTCCGACGCCGGGATGGTCGTGAGCCGGCCGAGGTAAACGCCGCTGGGCCAGTCCGCCGGAATTCGCAGCGATGCCGTGCGGTTCCAGCGGCATTCCACCAGCCGCCGCTCGCCCATCGTCGGCACGACCTGGGGTTCGCCCTCGAACGGCCCGAGTGTGGTCATCAGCCGGGCGCCACGGCCGCCATAATATCCCGTCCGGAAAATCTCGATCTTGAATCGGGCCGCCGGCGTGGTGCTGACGAACAAGTCGATCGACTCGCCGGCGAGCACCGATTGTTTCGCGGCATAACCTTCCACCGCCGGCGCGCGGACGCCCTGCGCCTTGTCGAGCCGCACGCGCGTCAACTGCCAGTCGATCGCCCCGGCGCGTTTGTTTTCCTCAACGATGACCGAACCGCGGGAACTCGCCGCCCGCGCGGGCGCGACGCCGGAAAGCAGCGCGGCGGCAGCGGTGCCTTGAATAAACTGGCGTCGTCCAACGCGGCTGGCCTCGCGCGAATTCATCGTTGCATCGCTAGCGCGAGGGCAGTGCCGCGGCAAGCCGGATGCAGTCTGGGGACTGGAGACTGGAGACAGGAGCCAGGGGACAGGGGACAGAGGACAGGCGACAGGGGACAGAGGCCAGAAGCCAGATGTCAGATGTCAGATGTCAGACGTCAGACGTCAGATGTCAGAAGTCAGTGGGACGGGGACCGCTGTAGCAGCCGACGTAAGGAGGCTGGACGTAGCGGTGAGCGCGAAGCGAGCCGGACGGTGAATTCCGCTCTGCTTTCGACGCGCCCAACAGCCTCGTCACCTCGGCTGCTACGGAGTCGGCCGACTACGGAGCCGCCTTCAGAACTCCAGCGTCGTCGTCAGCCGGTAGCTGCGCGGCTCATTGAGGTACACGCGACGGACGCCGGTGTAGTTGTCGTTGTAGCGGCCGACGTTCGCGAGATACGAGTTCGAGATGTTCTTCACGTTGAGCTGCACCGTGAGGTTCATCTTCGTCCGCGGTACGCGGGTGCGGTAGCCGGCGAACGCGTCCCCCAACAGCGATTCATTTCCCCAGTAAATATGGCCGCTCTCCCGCTGCCAGCTGAGGAAGTTCTTGCCGTTGTATCGAATCGAACCGCCGAGGAACAGGCCCCTCAGCCGGCCTTCGCGAAACGCGTAGCGCGCCGTCCCGTTGAGCTTGTGCGGACGCGTTCCGAACGGCGAATTCTGCCGGTCAACCTGGTAGGCCATCTCGCTGTAGAAGTTCGTGACCGCCTGCTCGAACGCGGCGAGCTCCGTCGGGTTGTTCGCCAGCAACGCACGCCACTCGGGCACCCGGGTGTCGAAAAAGTCGAAGACCTCGGTGAAGAAGTTTTCGCGGCGCCGCTTCGAGTGCGAGTAGCTGGCCCGCAGGGTCAGGTTCCGCGTCGGATTGGCCACCGCCTCCACCTCGATCCCGTTCGTGTTCACGTCAATCGAAGCCGACGTCCACGTGATTGCCTGCCGGTCGAAGTCCGCCTGTGAGATTCTCCCGGCGCTGAGCAGCGAGTCGAGCATGGTGCGGAGATTGTCCACGCCGATGTCGTTTCCGCCCGGCAGAATCGGCGCGTCGTTCAGCTGCTTCGTTTCGAACCACGTCGTCCGGATGAACAGCCGGTCGTCGCCGAGAATATCGAGCATGAAGCCCATGTCGCGGCCGCGGCCTTCCGTCGGCTCCGGCACATCGCCGTACGGCAGCACCGTGCGATCAAACCGCGGCGTGCCGTTGTTCTTCGACATGTTGTAGAACACCGAGAACCGCCGCGTCGCGTGCAGCACGGCTCCCGAGGTGAAGGTCGTCGGCTTGTAGTGGTGATTCACATACTCGCCGTTGAAATACCACTCGCCGGCCGAGAGCATCCCGGACTGCACCCGCGGATCGTTCGGGTCGAGGACGCGGGCCTCCTGGGCGTTCTTGAATTTGATGTCGTCGCGCCGCGCCCCGACCGTCGTCACCAGCCGGTCCTTGAACCAGAAGCTCTGGCTGGCGAACATCAGGGTGCTGATGTCCTTCACCGTTTGGGTGTTGGCCCGGGCGCGCGACGCGTACGTCGCATGGATTTCGCGACCGTTGAAGATGAACGGGGAGACCGGGATGCTTGGGTTGCCGCCATAGTAGGTGCGGAAATCGCCCTCGACGATGTAGTTCCGGCGGTAAAGCTGATTCGCCGCACCTTCGGCGTTCGTCGCGTTCGAAATCGGCACATTGTTCTGGTCGACGAGGATTTCGTCGCGCCAGCGGCGGGTCCGATCCTGCTGCGCCTCCTCGATCAGCCCGGCCACCCGGTGACGGCCGAACCAGCGTTTCGAGCTGCCGACATCCCACGCCGCGCTGAGCCGGTAAACCTCGTTCTCCGTCAGGACCCAGTCCTTGAACCAGCGGGCTTCGAAATACGTCTGGCCGGCATAGGGGTTGGTGATGCTGCCGGCACTGAAGTTCGTCAGCGGCAGCGTGAGGTTCGGATCCGCGCGGATGTTGGCCACCGTCGGCGTCATGCCGTTGGCCTCCACGTCGGTGACGTTCTTGAAGTACGCGAGCTCGACCACGACGTCCTTCGGCAGTCGTTGCTGCACCTGGAATTGCCGCGTATTAAAGGTCTGGTGACGGACGCCGCCCGGCCCCGTGAGGCTGTAGTCGTAGGGCACCATCGAGGGCGGGACGAGCGTCTCGGCGCCGTAGCGGTTGTTCGTCTCGAACTCGCCGCGATAGTTGTAGATCGTGCCGTCCTGGTGGTTGAAGATGAACCGGTTTGTGGTCGCGCTGATCCGGGTCGTCCCCGGCCGGACGGCCGTGGCATCGAAGACGGGGCGGCCCGCGTCCTGCCAGCCGGTGATTTGATCCTGTGCGTTCCAGCCGAGGGTGAGGCTGTTGTCCATGTGCCCTTTTTCGAACGAGACGTGGACAGTCGTATGTTTGAACGGCTGGTACCCGATCGCGGCGGTCCAGCGCGCCTGGTCACTGAAATTCCAATACCGCCAGCCCTCGCTGTTCTGGTACAAACCGAGCAACCGCAATGATAGCTTTCGCGGAATGATGACCTTGTTGTAGTCGCCCTCATAACGCTCGAAGCTCCAGGACCCGAACATTCCCTTCAGCGTGGTGCGGTTGCGCATCAGGTTCGCCTTCTTCCCGGTGAGCGACACCAGCCCTCCCGCCTGGCCGAGCCCGAAGAGAATCGAGTTGGGGCCGCTCGCCACCTCGGCGCGTTCGACGTTGTAGAGGTCGACCGGTACGTTGGATTCGACGAAGTCGCGCGATGCGCCGGCGGGCGAGCCGCGCATCCGGAACTGGTAGTCGTTTCCGTCGGCGCCGCGGCCCTGCGGGTTGTTGAAGCCCGCGTTCGCATCCTCGACGTCGATTTCCACGTTCGTGGCGTGACCGAGCATTTCCTCGAGATTGGTCGCGGCGATGTCGGCCAGGAATTCCGGCGTAAATGCGGACACGGAGGCCGGCGTGTCGCGCAGCCGCGAATTCAGCCGGCTGCCGCTGGTCGTGTTCGCCGCCTGGTAACCGACATCGTTTTCGGCCCGCACTTCGAACGGCGAAAGCTCGACCACCGGCGCGTTCGGATCCACCGGAGCGGGCGTTACTGGCGCGGCCGGCGGCGTACCCGCGACGGGCAACGATGTCACGGTCGAGTCAGCGGCCGCGGTCGTCGACGACGATTCCGCCGCGACCGCGTTGATCGCACCGCCTAGCAGCAGCAGTGACAGCGCGGCGGGTCGCAGGCGGCGGGGAAATGACATCGGAATCAGGCTCGATGGCGCGAATTGCATGGGAGGAAGGTGGTTCACCGGTTGCCGCTGCGTTTTTGGTCACCGAACGCAGCCGGCCAACGATGTGCCCCAATTGCGGATTCCGCCAATCAGGAAATCAGCCGCCGCCTGAGATTTTCTCCGCCCCCGCCGTCGCAATGGTCGGGTTCTGTCGCCCCGCCGCGTGGGTCGCGTGCGGCCGAAAGGTAGGGAATGAACTTAGCCACGGCGCCGGCGATGCTGTGCTACGATGCCGGCGTGAACGACCACGATTACCACCAGCTTCTCACCTCGCTCGACTCCGCGTTGGAAATCCTCGAACAGAATCGCACGCCGGACAGTGCGGTCGTCGCCGCCTTCGACACGCTGAAATAGGCACGGGCCCGGGTTGTCCGCGCCGTGGACGAGCAAACCTCGATTCGTGACGACGGCGATCTCGTCGCGGTGTAAGCACGTGTAGCAGCCGAGGTAACGAGGCTGGCTGATTCCGTTCAGATTTACCGTCGCGGAGTTTCTTCGGCGGCACCTGGCGGCGCCGATCAATCCGGGTTGCGCCCGCCGCCGTGAGCCGTCAGTCGGTTTTTGCGCGGCAAATCCAAGCCGCCCCCACGAATGGACTTCCCTCGCGGCCTTCACTCCCGCCAGCCGGACCCGTCGGCAGCGCCAATGCCGCCGGCGAAATCGCCCGGCGGATATGCGGCCGCGCCTCCCGGCCCCGCCGAACCGGCGCAGCGCGACGCCGCGGAAGCGGCGGAAGAGAGTTACCGGGTGCTCTTCCGCAGCAATCCGCTGCCGATGTGGGTGTTCGATCGCGAAAACTTTCGTTTCCTCGCGGTGAACGAGGCGGCCGTCCGGCATTATGGATACTCCGAGCAGGAGTTTCTCCAGTTGCGCGTGACCGATATTCGGTCAGCGGCGGATGTGCCGGAATTCCTTGCGGCGATCGCGACCGAAACACCCGCGACGTACACGGGGTGTACCCATCATCGCAAGAAGGACGGCACCGTGATCGAGGTGGAGATCACGAGCCACCGGATCAAATTCGAGGGCCGGCCGGGCCGGCTGGTGCTGGCGCGCGACATCACGGCGGAGAAGGCGGCCCAGGAGAAGTTGCGCGAGCAGGCGGCGTTGCTGCACCGCGCCCCGGACGGAATCGTGGTGCGCGATCTCGGGCACGTAATCCATTTCTGGAACCATGGCGCGGAGCGGCTTTACGGCTGGTCGGCGGCTGAAGCGGACGGACGTCGGGTGGACGAACTGCTGCAAATCGATGCGACTGCGTTTCGAACGGCCGTGGAAGTGTTGCGGGCGACCGGTGAATGGGCGGGCGAATTCGCGGTGATCACGCGGTAGGGCACGGCACTGACGATGAACTGTCGCTGGTCGTTCCTGCGCAGCCCCGCGGGCGGCGAACCAAAATCGATTCTCGCGTTTGATACCGACATCACGGATCGAAAAAAACTCGAGGCGCAGTTCATCCGCGCCCAGCGAATGGAAAGCATCGGTTCGCTCGCCGGGGGAATCGCGCACGATCTCAACAACCTCCTGGCGCCGATCACGATGGCGGTCGACTTGTTGAGGGCAGAGGGGAAGAGCGCCGACGGCGTCCACGTGATCGAGATCCTCGAGCGCAGCGCCAGGCGAAGTGCCGGGCTCGTGCGGCAGGTGCTGGCCTTTGCCCGCGGCGCGCAGGGGGCCCGGATCGTCGTGCAGATTCGCCATGTCGTGGACGATGAGCCGTCGATCCTGACGGTCACCCGCCAGACGCTGGAGACCTTCGGCTACCGCGTGATCACGGCGGAGAATGGAGCCGAAGCCGTCGGCGTCCTCGCGGTGGAGCGCGACAACGTCGCCGTGGTAATCACCGACATGATGATGCCAATCATGGACGGGCCCGCGTCGGCGATGGCGATGCGGAAGATTAATCCCCGGCTCAAGATCATTGGTGCCAGCGGACTGGATACGGTGGCGAGCAGCCGCGCCGCCAGCGCCGGCATAGTTCACTTCCTGCCCAAACCGTTTTCCACGGGCGCGCTGCTCACGCTGTTGCGCGTGGTCCTCGCGAGCGAGCCGGCGGCGTAGGGCGGCCGGATGGTCTGAAAACGAAACGACGTTCCCGCCCCGGTTTTGCGGACGGCGCAGAGGCCGTCCCTCCACGAATGGGATTCCGAAAACAATACATGGAGGGCCGGGCTCTGCCCCGGCCGGATGAAACAAAAAACGAAAGACGGCCAGCCCGCCACCTCCTTTTTGTACCGGATGCGGGATGGGGTCCGCACCTACCTCGAGCGGTTGTGTCTCCTAGGTGGAAGTTCGATCGGGGACACCCAACCCCACGGCGTGGTGGGTCTACACCCAACAGTGCGTCCACGACGGCGATGCTACAGTGCCGCCGTTCCTTCTGATTCAACAACTCATCCCCCGCCTCCCATGCAAGTTCAGCTGCTCGACTCCCACTCCGACGTTGCGCCGGCCGCCGATTCCGTCGTTGCAACCGCCGCCCTGCCCGATCTCGCCGTACCGATGACCATGGGTTCGACTCCGGTCGTCACCCTGCCGCCAGCCCGATCCGTCCGATTCGACCGGGGTTGTCCGCCGATCCTTGTGGCCGACGATGACGCCGACGACACGTTCTTCATCCAACGCGCGATTAAGAAGACCGGCGTAAGGAATCCGGTCGTGGCCTTCGATGACGGATCCGAAGTCGCCAATTTCCTCGGTAGCGTGCGCCGCCCGACCGCCAGCCTGAAGCACCGTCCGCCCCTGCTGCTCTTCCTCGATCTGAAGATGAAGGGACTCGGAGGCTTCGATTTCCTCGAATGGGCGCGGCAGCAAAAAACGCTGGCTCCGCTGACGATCGTGATTCTCTCCCACACCAGTGAACCCGAGGCGATGGCGCGGGCCATGGCGCTCGGCGCCCACCGCTACCTCGTCAAGTATCCGAGTGTGCAGACGTTCGCGTCGATTGTGCACAGCGTTTTCCCGCAAACAGTTTTTTGAGCGCCGGATTAGGCACCCGGCGAAAGGACGGTTGTGTTGTTGACCGCGGGCGGTCCGGCGTGAGTGACGCCGGTCCGCCCGCGGCATCTTTTTTGGCGACTGTTGCCCCGATGGAAAACGCGGCGCACGTGGCGCTCGCGCTCAAGTTTGAACCGCGTTCCCGTTCGTTCTCTTTCTCTTTATCTTAATCTTCCTCTTTCTCCCTCTCAGCGGTCGGGTCGATTTCAGGGGAGAAAGAGAACGAGAAAGAGGAAAGAGAACGATTCTGGGATACGGCCAGTTAGAGCCGTCCCGGTCGCAGGTTCGACTACTCACCGTCCGAACCGCGGCCCTCGCCGCGCCGCCGTATCCGGGGTTCCCACACGCAGGCTCGCATTGATGGCGCGGCGGGTGAACGGCTCGCTCGCCGGCGCGGCGTCGAGCCGGGCCACCAGCGCCGGCAACGCGCCCGGGATGCCCAGATCATCGTGAATCGCGCGCGCTGCCTCCTGGAGCACGAGCACATCGCGATCGCCAAGGAATTCCGCGACCGCCTCCGACCTCTGGCGCCGCAGCGCGACCCCGACGCTGGTGAACCCGACGTCGTCGGGGATCCACATCGTGTGCTCGCGGATGTCGAGGTCGCCGACTTTTCGGCGCGTCGTCGCGGAAACATACACCCGGCCCTGCGGATCGACGGCGCACGCGACGGGATCGGGGACGTCGATGAGAGTACGTCCGCTTGGACGACAGGTTGGAAGATCGGCAAGAGCGGCAAGACCGGCAACCATACGAGCAAGCCAACCAAGAATCCCCGTGGGTTGAATTCGCGTCCATTCGCGTCCATTCGCGGTTTCCCACCCCTGCCAATTCTATGTCACACGTGTGACATAAAATTGGCAGACACCAGACGGGGTCGTTTCATGATGTTGATTCGCGTTGATTTGCGCGCGGACTATCCTGCGCATCGACTGCCATGGAAATCATCGCCCATCGGGGCGCCTCTCACGACGCGCCGGAAAACACCCTTGCGGCCGCCCGGCTGGCGTGGGCGCAGCAGGCAGACGCGCTCGAATGCGACGTGCACCTCACGCGCGACGGCCGGCTGGTTGTGGTGCATGACGATGATCTCCAGAGGGTCGGCGGACGGGCGATGCGAATCGCGGACGCCACGCTGGCGGAATTGCGCGAAGTCGACGTCGGCGGCGGGACTAATCCCGATTTTCGCCCCGAGAAAATCCCGGAGCTCGATGAATTGATTGCAATCACGCCGCCGTCCAGACGCCTTTTCGTTGAACTCAAAGGCGGCCCGGCTCTGGTCGAGGAACTCGCGCGCAGTTTGGCGCGAACGCGGTTTGATGAGACGAGACTGGTCGTGATTTCGTTCAATCTCGAAGCGGTGCGCCGCGCCAAGTCGCGCCTGCCGCGGACCGAGGTCTGCTGGATTGTCGACCGCGAGGGCGCGATGGCGCACGCCACGATCGCCGAGCTCGTGCAACAAGCGCAGGGCGCCGGACTTGATGGATTGGACCTCGATTATCAATGGCCGGTTGACGGTGCTGTGGTCCGAAGCGTGCATGCGGTGGGCATGAAGCTGTATGTGTGGACGGTCGACGACGTGAACGCGGCGTATCGCCTTTGCCGTGACGGGGTGGATGGGATCGCGACCAACCGGCCCGGCTGGATGCGGGGTGAGCTTCAGAAAACCGTTTGAGCAACATCGCCCCCGCGCGGTTTTAGCACGGCCGGACTCGGGTATGCGCCCCATCTCACGGTGGGCGAAAACGTCCCGTTACCGAATGGAACGTCCGTGATATCGTCTCGGTCGTAGTTTGGTACCTTGACCAAGAACTACACCCGAAACTTTACCAGCCCCTTCCGGCCGTGAGCCCACAACCACCTAAAGACGCCCTGCTGCTCGCCGGAGGCGGCGCGCGTGGTGCGTATCAGGTGGGCGTCCTGCGCAGCCTGGCGCGCGCCTTTCCCGACCTGAATTTCCCGATTGTCACCGGCGTGTCCGCCGGCGCGATCAACGCGGCGACCCTCGCGAACACGGTCGAGCCATTTCCCATGGCGGTCGAACGGCTCGCCCAGCTGTGGGAGAGCCTGACGCTCGAGCAGGTGTTTCGCAGCGATTTCCGCGCCGTTGGCGCCAAGATGCTGAACTGGACCTTCCGGTTGCTTTCCGGCGGTGCGCATCTGACCCCGTCCACCCGCGGCATGGTCGATACCGAGCCGCTGCGCCGTTTCCTTTCGCGGGTGCTCGACACGCCGGATGGAGTCTTGCACGGCGTGGCGGAAAACATTCGCCGCGGCCGGCTCTCCGCCGTCGGGATCATGACCACGCAATATCCGACTGCGCAATCAGTCACGTGGGCCCAGGGCGCCCATGTGCAGCCGTGGCAGAGTGCGGAGCGCAGTGGGGTGAACACGACGCTCACCGTCGAGCACATCATGGGCTCGTCCTCGCTGCCACTCGTTTTCCCCGCCGCGAAAATCGACGGCGCATGGCACGGCGACGGCGGCATCCGGCTGACGTCGCCGCTTTCGCCGGCGGTCAGTCTCGGCGCGGATCGGATCATCGCCATTTCCACGTCGGTCGAACCTGGCCGCTGCGAGGCCGATCGGCCGACGGAACATTATCCTCCACCCGCGACTGTGATCAGCGTACTGCTCGAGTCCGTTTTCCTCGACATGCTCGACACCGACGCGAGCGAACTGCGCCGGATGAACCAGCTGATCGCCGAACACCCGAAGAGCCAGGAACTCGGGCTGCGTCGGGTGGACGCGCTTGTCCTGCGTCCGTCCCAGGATCTGAGCGTCATCGCGAGTGAGTTCGAACCCGAACTGCCGCGTGTGCTGCGCCACGTAATTCGCGGCCTCGGCAGCCTCGAGACGAACCGCTCGGACATGATTGCGACCCTGCTCTTCCAGCCGCTGTTCATCCGCAAGATGCTGGAAATCGGCGAGCACGACGGCGAGAAGCGGATCGACGAAATCGCGACCTTCCTCGGCCGCGCGCCGGTCGGGTCGAACCGCACCTCCGGCGCGATCGACAGCCGCGACGCGGCATCGTCATCGGCACGGCGAGTCTCCCCCTCCGAGTCGATCGCGGCGTGAGTAGTCCCTACACTTCGGCCGTCCGCTTCCAACCCCTTCGGTCCGCTTTCCCCCATTCCCCATGTCATCCGCGCTTACCCGCCGCTGGCAGAGTCTCGACCGCGACACCGCGCTCGCCCTCCAAGGCCGCAAACTCCACCGCTTCCTGCGTGATTCCGTGCTGCCGTTTTCCGGCCATTACCAGCGCGTCTTCCGCGAATGCGGACTCAGCGCGGGCGATTTCCACTCGGTCGACGACCTGCGGAAACTGCCGTTTTCCTCGAAGGAGGATCTGCTCCCCACGCCGGACAACCCGCGCCGCAGCCTCGGCTTCGCGCTGATTCCGGATCCCAAGGTGCTCTCGAAACGGCCGGGCGTGATCGCTCGTGCGCTTCTTCGCGGCCGCGCGCGCGTGAAGGATGAACTCGATCGCGAGTGGCGGCCGACGTTCATGACCGCGACGACGGGACGCTCGACCGAGTCGATTTCGTTCCTCTACTCGCAACGCGATCTCGCCAACCTCGCCACGGGCGGCGGCCGCATCGCCGAAATCGCGCGCGTCACCCGCGAGGAGCGGATGCTGAACATGTTTCCGTTCGCCCCGCACCTCGCCTTCTGGTGCATGCATTACGCGGGACAGGATCGAAACACGTTCTCGCTCGCGACCGGCGGCGGCAAATGCATGGGCACCGAGGGCAACCTCCGCGCGATGCAGAAGCTCAAGCCGCAGGTGGTGGTCGCGATGCCGACCTTCATCTATCACGTCCTCCAGCAGGCAATCGACGAGAAACTCCGGCTCGAGGGCATCCGGCTGATCTGCCTCGGCGGCGAGAAAGTGCCGGACGGCACGCGCCGCAAGCTTTCCCAAATGTGCGAGCAGCTCGGTTCGCCCGGCGTACAGGTCATCGCCACCTACGGCTTCACCGAGGCGAAGCTCGCCTGGACCGAGTGCCCGGTCGATGCCTCGGCCGCGCCCACCGGGTATCATCTTTACCCCGACATGGGGATCATCGAGGTGGTCAATCCCGAGACCGGCCAGCCGGTGCCGGATGGCACGCGGGGCGAAATCGTGTGGACGCCGCTCGACCAGCGCGGGACCGTGGTGCTGCGCTACCGCACCGGCGACTTCATCGAGCACGGATTGACGTGGGAACGATGCCCGTGCTGCGGGCGGCAGCTGCCGCGGTTGATGGGCCGGATCTCCCGCGTATCCGAATTTCGGGCACTGCGTTTCCAGAAAATCAAGGGGACAATCGTCGACTTCAACGAACTCGAGCACGCGCTGGACGACGTGCGCGGGCTGGGCGCGTGGCAGATCGAGCTGCGCAAGGTGCACGACGACCCCCTCGACCTCGACGAGATTGTCCTGCACGTGGCCCGGATGCAGGACGCGCCCGCCGCGGCGCTCGAACGCACGCTGCGCGACCTGCTCCAGGCGGAGTTCGAGCTGCGGCCGAACCGGATCCTGTTCCACTCCGCCGAGGAAATCAAAGTGCTGCACAAGGTCGGGATCGCGCTGAAGGAGCAGAAGGTGGTCGACAACCGGCCGAAAGCGACGGTGGCGGTCGCAGTGAACCATTCGGACGGCATGAAACCACCGCTCGTGGAAGTGAACGGCCGGAGGAGCGCGACGTCGCTGCGCGAACCGGAGGAGACGCGCGCATGAAATCGAACCCGACCATCGTGAAATCGGGCATCGGGCATCTGAAAATATGAAATACGCGAACCGCTGACGCCCGAGATTCCAGATGCTCAATTCCAGATGACAGATTTCAAGATTTCCCGACTGTTATGACCTCGCCCCTCTACATCGTCGACGGCGTCCGGACGCCTTTTTGCAAAATGGGCACGGCGCTCGCGGGCGCTGATGCCGTCGAACTCGGCCGGACGGTGGCCGCCGCCGTGCTCGCGCGCACGGGGATCGACGCGGGCCAGATCGATGAGGTGATCTTCGGCTGCGTCGGACAGCCGATCGACGCCGCCAACGCGAGCCGCGTCATCGCGCTTCGTGCCGGCGTGCCGGACCATGTGCCCGCGATCACGGTGCATCGCAATTGCGCGTCCGGTTTCGAGGCGCTCACGCAGGCGGCGGAGAAAGTGGCGGCCGGTCGCGGCGACATCTTCCTCGTCGGCGGGACGGAAAGCATGTCGCGGTATCCGCTGCTCTACAACGACAGCGCGACCAGGAAATACGGGCAGCTGGCGAAGGCGAAGTCGGCGGGCCAGAAGCTCGCCCAACTGCTGCGTTTTCGCCCGGGCGATTTCGCGCCGAAGGTCGCGCTGCAACTCGGCCTGTCGGATCCCGTGTGCGGCTGCAACATGGGCCAGACGGCCGAGACGCTGGCGCGCGACTGGCGGATCACGCGCGACCAGCAGGATCAATTTGCGCTGCAATCGCACCATCGCGCGGCCGCGGCGAAGCAGAAGCTCTCCGAGGAAACCTGGCCGGTGTATCCGCGCGGTGGACGCGCGCCCGCCGCCGTGACCGGGGACAACGGCGTGCGCGAGAACCAGACGATGGAGGCGCTGGCCAAGCTGCGCCCGGTTTTTGAAAAACGCGGCGGTACCGTCACCGCGGGCAATGCCTCGCAGATTACGGACGGGGCCGTCGCGCTCCTGGTCATGAGCGAAGCCGGGTTGCGCCGCACCGGACTCACGCCCCTTGGCCGCCTGGTCGATTACGCTTATGCCGGCTGCGAGCCCGCGCGGATGGGACTCGGCCCGGTGTACGCCATCGCGCGCGCCGAAAAACGCACGGGCCTCGGCCTGAAGCACGCCGAGATCATTGAAATCAACGAGGCTTTTGCCGCCCAGGTGCTGGCCTGTCAGGCGGCGGCCGCGTCCGGGGAGTTTGGCCGGAAAAACCTCGGGCGTGACCGTCCGCTCGGCGAAATCCCCAACGAAATCCTGAACGTCAATGGCGGCGGCATCGCGCTCGGCCACCCCGTCGGTGCGACCGGCGCGCGGCTGGTCCTCACCGCGTTGCGCGAGCTCAACCGGCGGCAGGCGCGCCGCGCGCTGGTGTCGTTGTGCGTCGGTGGCGGCCAGGGCGCCGCGCTCTGGCTCGAAGCCGCCTGAAGATACCGGACCCGGCCTCCCCCATCGTGAACTGACCACACCATGAACATCACCCGCAGCGACAGTGCCGATGGCACCTGCATCCTCACCTTCGATCGGCAGGGATCGTCGGCCAATGTGTTCGATCGCGCCACGCTCGACGAACTCGACGCGCACCTGGCGGCACTGGAAAAGGAAACCGGCATTCGTGGTGTGGTGCTGGCGAGCGCGAAGCCAAAGATCTTCATCGCTGGTGCGGACCTCAACGCCTTCAAGCACGCGGACGAGCGAAACCTCGCCGACATCGTCAATCTCGGTCATGGCGTTTTCAGCCGGCTCAACCGGCTGCCGGTCCCGTCCGTCGCCGCGATCAATGGCGTGTGCCTCGGCGGCGGGCTCGAGGTTGCGCTCGCGTGCGACTGGCGGGTCGCGTCGCTCGACCAATCGACCAAGCTCGGGCTCCCGGAAACGCAGCTCGGAATCATTCCCGCGTGGGGCGGATCCACCCGGCTGCCGAAACTGATCGGGCTGCCGCAGGCGCTCGGCCTCATCCTCACGGGCAAGCAGCTCGCGGCGCAACCCGCGCTGAAGCTGGGGCTCATCGATGACGTGACGCATCCGGAATATCTGCTCGAATCGGCGCGGCGGTTGCTGGCGCGGGGCAAACGCGCCGAAACCGCGCGGCGGCTGACGAGCCGGATGCCGGTAAGTGCGCTGGTCGCGGCGAAGGCGCGTCGTGACGTGCGGGCCAAAACCCGCGGGCATTACCCGGCGCCGCTGAAGGCGATCGAGGTGTGCGCGGCGGCGGTCGGTGCGCCGGTGCCGGAAGGGCTCGCGCGGGAGAAGGCGGCGTTCCTCGAACTCGTTCGTTCGCCGGAATGCCGGAACCTGATGAATGTTTTTTTCCTCCAGGAGCGCGCCAAGAAAATCCAGTTGCCGGCGGCGGACGCAAAACCGCGTTCTGCCGTGTCGATGATTCGGAAAGTCGCCGTTATCGGCGCCGGCACCATGGGCGCGGGCATCGCGCAATGGACCAGCGCCCGCGGGCTGGCGGTCCGGTTGAAGGACATCAATCCCGAGGCGCTCGCCCGCGGGATGCATGCGATCGAAAAGGTCTACGCCGACGCGGTGAAGCGCCGTGTGTTCACGCTGCCGGAGGCGACGGCCGGGCTCGACCGCATCACGCCGATTCACACCGACGTTTCGCTCACCGACGTCGACCTCGTGATCGAGGCGGCGCTGGAGAAACTCGAAATCAAACAGCAGGTTTTCCGCGAGCTCGAGCGTGCGGTCGGACCGGATACGATCCTGGCGACGAACACCTCGGCGCTTTCGATCGACGCAATCGCCTCGGTGCTCGCGCGACCGGAACGGCTCGTGGGCCTGCACTTCTTCAATCCCGTGCACCGGATGCAGCTGGTCGAAATCGTCCGTGGGCCGCGGACGTCGCCCGCTGTGCTCGAAGGCGCACTGCAATTCGTCAAGGCCATCGGCAAGCTGCCGGTGATCGCGAAGGACAGCCCCGGGTTCCTCGTCAACCGGATCCTCCTGCCGTACATGGTGGAGGCGGTGTGGCTTTTCACCGAGGGTGTGCCGGCACCGGAGATCGATCGGTTGATGCTCGATTTTGGCATGCCGATGGGGCCGATGCGGCTGGGCGATGAAGTCGGGCTCGATGTGGCGCAGCACGTGGCCAAGGATCTGGAGCGGCGGCTGCCGAATCCGGTGCCGATCAACGACACGCTGGAGAAAATGGTGGCGAAGGGCTGGCTCGGGAAAAAATCCGGCCGCGGTTTCTACCTGCACCCGACGAAGGGCAGCCACACGCCGCCGAACCCCGAGGCTGGCTTCCTCCAGCCGGAAAAATCGCGCCCGTCCAACCCGGCCTCACGGCTCGATCGCATGGTGCTGATCATGATCAACGAAGCCGCGCGCGTGCTCGAGGAAGGCGTGGTCGACTCGCCCGAGGACGTCGATTTCGGGATGATCATGGGAACCGGATGGGCGCCGTTCCGCGGTGGGCCGCTCCGATATGCGGATACGCTGGGCGCAGCCGAGATCGTCCGCCGGCTCGAGGTACTGGTGCGCGACGTCGCGCCGCATTTTGCCCCCTGCTGGCGGCTGCGCGAAATGGCGCGTGAGCAGCGTGGTTTTTACGACGCCGACGCCGCGACGGGGCCCGGCCGCGACCAGACCATTCAACTCAATCTGCCCGCGGTCGAGCCGCGGCTCGACGTCGATGTCCCGCTTGTTTCCGGCAGCGGTCCACTCGGCCAGCGCGTGATGCCGGCGGCGACGCCACCGAGCCGTCAGGCCGCGGGCGTGAAGTGATCGCCGCACGCACCCGATTTTCCCGCGCACCCAAATGCCCTGCGGTCTGCCAGCGCCAGAATCAACTTCATGAAAACTTCCGACCTGATGGAACCGGCCGGCCCGAAAAAGGCCGCCGCTTCGCCCGAATCAACGGCGCGCGTGCCCACGCGTTCCGCTCCCGCCGTTGTGATGCCCGTCGGCGCGGACGCGTCCCGCGGCTCGCCCGCGACGCCTCCGCCGGAGCGCGACCTCGAGCCGGCCAGCGTCATCGACACCTCGAAGATGAATCGCGAGCAGCGCGAGGCGCTGGAACTCACCGAGGCGGCGCGCGCCACCACGAACTACCGCAGCTTTGCCGGCGACCTGTTCATGGGGCGGTTCGCGCTCGATCACGTGTATCCGTTTCCGATGCAGCCGCCGCTCGACATCGAGGCGGGCCGGCCATTCCTCACCGAACTGGCGCGGGTGCTGAAGGAAGAAGTTGATCCCGATCAGATCGACGCGGACGGCGAAGTTCCGGACAAGGTGATCAACCGGCTGGCGCAGATGGGTGCGTTTGGCATCAAGGTGCCGAAGGAATACGGCGGGCTCGGGCTGTCGCAGGTGAATTACAGCCGCGCCGCGATGCTGCTCGGCAGCGTGGACGCGAATCTCACCGCGTTGCTCTCGGCGCACCAGTCGATCGGTGTGCCGCAGCCGGTGAAGTTGTTCGGCACCGAGGAGCAGAAGAAGAAGTACCTGCCGCGGGTGGCGCGGGGGGAAATTTCCGCGTTCGCGCTCACGGAGGCGACGGTTGGTTCCGATCCGGCGAAAATGGCCACGCGGGCGGAGCCGACGGCTGACGGCCGGCACTTCATCATCAATGGCGAAAAACTCTGGTGCACGAACGGAACGCGTGCCGGCGTGATCGTGGTCATGGCGCGAACGCCCGACAAGGTGAGCGCCAGCGGCCAGGCGAAAAGCCAGATCACGGCGTTCATCGTCGAGATGAACACGCCCGGTGTCGAAGTCGTGTCCCGCTGCCATTTCATGGGCCTGCGCGCGCTCTACAACGGCGTGATCCGGTTCACGAACGTGAAAGTGACACGCGAGGCCATCGTCGGCGGCGAGGGGCGTGGATTGAAGGTCGCGCTCACGACGTTGAACACGGGGCGGCTGACGATTCCGGCGGCCTGCGTCGGATTGATGAAACGCTGCCTTGGATACGCCCGCGAATGGGCGGCTTCGCGCGTCCAGTGGGGCGCGCCGGTCGGCAGGCACGCGGCGATCGCGGACAAGATCGCGCGCATCGCGGCGAACACGTTCGCCTGCGAAGCGATGGCGCTGCTGACGTCAGCCCTGGTGGATCGCGACAAGGCCGACATCCGGCTGGAGGCGGCGATGGCGAAAATGTGGGGCACGGAGGCCGCCTGGCGCGCGGTCGACGAGACGATGCAGATTCGCGGCGGTCGCGGCTACGAGACGGCGCAGTCGCTGAAGAGCCGCGGCGAGGAGCCGGTGCCGATCGAGCGGATGATGCGGGACGCGCGCATCAATCTGATCTTCGAGGGCTCGTCCGAAATCATGCGGCTGTTCCTGGCGCGCGAAGCACTCGACCCGCACCTGAAGGTCGCCGGGGCGGCATTGGATTCACGGCTGCCCGCCGGCAAGCGGCTGGGCGCCGCGGCGAAGGCATTTCGGTTTTATGTGACGTGGTATCCGGGGCTGTTGCTGCCCCTCGACTGGCTCGGGGCCTTGAGCTGGTCGAAACGGCCGCGCGGCGGCGTGCCCGCGGAGCTGACGCCGGCGTTCAAGCCCGCCCTGGCCTACGTGGCGAAGACGAGCCGCCGGCTCGCCCGGGCGCTGTTCCATGCGATGGCGAAACACGGGCCAAAGCTCGAGCGGCAGCAGCTCACGCTTGGCCGGATCGTGGATATCGGTACGGAGCTGTTCGCGATCTCCGCCGCCGCGCTTTACGCCGACGCATGGGTGAAGCGGCACGATCCGCAGCACCCGCGCGCCGAGTTGGAGCAGCTGGTGCAATGCTTCTTTGCCGACGCACGCTCGCGGATCGCCGCAAGTTTTGCCGGGCTGACCCACAACAACGATGCGCGAAACTACAAGCTGACGCAGTCGCTGCTGGACGGAAAGCACCCGTATTTGCGCACCGGAATCGTGGAGTAAGGTTGCGCGCTGCGCGGGGAGAACCCCCCAATCGGAAATCCTTTCGCTGCAGGGTGGAGCGCGTTGCTCCTCAACGCGCTTCTTCGGTACGTCAAGTTGAACACAACGTCGTTAAATTTCGGACATAGATGGAGGGCCCGCCTCCGCGCGGGCCGGTCGCATTCCGAAGAACATTCCATTCGGAAAAAGTCGAAACGTGGGTTGACCCGGAAGCGGACGACGCGGAGGTCGTCCCTCCATCGATACTCAATATCTGTGACGCGCTGTATAGGTTTACCCATTGAATTCCAGACGTAGCGGCTTGAGGAGCCTCTCTCGGGGCCCTGAGCCCGTCGAACGGGCAAGCCGCACCACCTCGGACATTGTGTCGAAGCGCTGCGCGCAAGCTTAGCCCGTTTATTTCATAGCCAGACGAACCAAGGCATGGGTCACAGAGGACACAGAGCTCGGACACAGAGGCAGCAGGAGGCCACAAGGTGTTTGGACGCGCCTGATGCGAATGGGCAGGCATTCCAAATTGGATCGAAGGGTTTTCCTCTGTGAACCATGGTCGCCTTCGGCGCCGCCATAGGCGGGTAAACTCTGTGTCGGAGCTCTGTGCGCTCTGTGACCAAAAGGTCTTTTTCATTCCGCCTGTGAAATGTCCGGGTTAGCGCGGTTTTAGCGCCGAGTATTCGCTGAACAACCCGATCATTTTTGTCCGTTCAACTTCGCCGAATCCGGCCGCGCGCAGCGCTGCGAGCACGGTTTCCGGCGGGACGCACGCGTCCATCGTCTCCCAGTAATAACGCATCATGTCGCGGGCGTCGCGGCTGCGCGTGAAAAGCTGCGTGAGCGCGGGATAGACGCGGCCGAAGTAGACGCGAAAAAAGAAGTTCGCCAGCCGGCCCGAGGGCTTCGTGACCTCGAGAATCAGCGCCTTTCCACCCGGCCTCAGCACGCGGTGATATTCGCGAAACGTCGTCTCGAGATCCGTCACGTGGCGGAGCGCGTAGCCCATGGTGAGGAAGTCGAACGTGCCGTCGGAAAATGGCAGCGCTTCTGCACGCCCGACGACAAATTTGGCGGGCAGCTTCTCGCGGGCGACGGCCAGCATGCCTTCACTCGGATCGAGGCAGGTGATGTTTTCCGCAGCGCCGAGAATCTTGGCCGCCTCCACCGCCACCAGTCCGGTCCCGCACGCGACGTCGAGCACGTGCATCCCGGGCTTCAGCCCGTGACGTTGCTGCACCCAGCGCCGATAAAACGAGCCGCTGCGGAGAAAACCCCAGTCGACGACGCCATCGTAGTATCGTGCGCCCGCGTCGAACAGGTGGTTCACGAACGCCGGTTTCGCATCGGTGCTCGGATAATGCTCCGTGAGCGGTGGGTGAGGCAGCATGAGGAGTTTGGCGGAGGAATCTGGCGGATGCGGTGCGGTGACTTCCAGTTGGCGCAGATCCGCCGGCAAGGCAATGCGCCGCTTCCGCCAGATTCCAAATTTAACCGCGGAGACAGTCCAATCCAGTTGGCAACCGCGAATGGACGCGAATGGATGCTAATCTAGCAGGAACAAACCAGTTCAACCGCGAATAGACGCCAATTCACGCGAATGGAGAGGGCGTCTTTGGGGAGCATGGAAACGATCAACCAAACGGTGACCATGGTTTCGCTTGGGCAATCCCCTCTCCTCCGCTGGAATTTGCGTCCATTCGCGTTCATTCGCGGTTGTCCACTGAATCGTTACGGCTGCCGAACGGCGGATCGGAGTGCCAGGGGTTTGGATTCGCGTCCATTCGCGTCCATTCGCGGTTAAACTTTTTTCGGGTTGCTTGGCGGTTCAATCGACCTCGAACCGATACCCCACGTCGCGAATCGTCTGGATGAAACGCGGCCGCTGCGGGTCGGCCTCGACCTTGTTGCGCAGCGTGTTGATGCAGCGATCGACACTCCGCTCGGTCACGATCAGATCGTCGCCCCACACGCCATCGAGGATCTTCTGGCGCGTGAGCGCGCGCCCGGCATTGCGGGCAAAATATTCCAGCAGCCGGAATTCCTTTGGCGTGAGCGGGATTTCGCCGCCGTTGCGAAACAGCTTGTGCGATGCCGGATCGAGCCGGCATTCACCGAACACGAAGATCGCCGTCCCGGGTGCACGGTGACGTCGCAACGTCGCATTCACGCGCGCGAGCAGCACGTCGATGCTGAACGGTTTCACGACGTAATCATCGGCGCCGAGGTTGAGCCCGAGCACGACGTCCGCCTCCTGGCTCTTTGCCGTGAGCATGATGATCGGCGTGGCGATTCCTTCCCTCCGAATCCGCCGGCACACATCGAACCCGTTTATTTCGGGCAGCATCACGTCGAGCAGGATCAAATCGGGTTTCACGTCGAAAACCGCCTGCATGCCCTTGCGACCGTCGGTCGCGGTGTGAACGGCGAACCCGCTGAATTCGAAATTATCCTTCAGCACCCGCTGCATCGTCGGGTCGTCTTCGATGATCAGAATTTTCCCCGGTTTCATGACCAAGATCTCAAAGACCGCGAAACCACGGACGACACAATGAACACGGACAAAGCCGCAAACCTGTCATTCTGAGCGTAGCGAAGAATCCAGTGCGAGGCACGCAGATGGACGCACTGTTGGATTCTTCGCTTCGCTCAGAATGACAGCCCCGGGAGATCGCATCCGTGCTCATCCGTGTGTTCCGTGGTGAACCGGTTTGGGATCGTCGGCGGATGAGAGCTCACCGCTGCTTTCCGTCGCGGCAATCGGAATTCTCACCCGGAAAGTGCTCCCCTTGCCCGGCTCGCTCTCGACTTCAACTGTGCCGCCGTGGGCACGGACGATGGACTGCACGATGCTCAGCCCGAGCCCGCAGCCACCGCGCTGCCGCGTCAGGCTCTGGTCGACCTGGTAGAACCGGTCGAAGATTTTTCTCGTTTCGCCCGCGCCCAGCCCGATGCCGTTGTCGGTGACCTCGAAGCAAACCGACTCGCCGTTCGCGCGGGCGCCAATCGTGATCCGTTTCTGTTCTCCCGTGTACTTGTACGCGTTGTCGAGCAGGTTGATGAGAACAGCCGTGAGCGCGTCGGCATCCGCGCGAACCCCTGGTAAATGCGCGCTCACGTGCATTTCGAAAACGCAGTCCGGCGATTCCAGTTTTTCGCGCAGCGCGTTCGCGGCCGTCGCGACGACCGGATGCGGCGCGATCGACTCGAAGTGGTAGCGCTGCCGGCCCCGCTCCAGCCGCGAAAACGTCAGGAAATTTTCGATCAGATGACCGAGCCGCTGGTTTTCCCGCGCAATGAGGTTCAGGTAATCGCGGAGTTGCTGCTCGTCGTGATAACGCCCGGCCGACAGCGTATCGACGAGCGCGCGCATCGAGGCGAGCGGCGTCTTGAGTTCGTGCGACACGGTCGACACGAGTTCGTTCTTGAGCCGCGCCAGCCGCATCTGGGCGCTGACATACCGCGCAACGAGGAGCGCAAGCAGCGCGATGATGACGACGACAAGGAATCCCGTCCACAGGTAGAATCGCATCTGTCGCGCCGACGCCTCGGCGAACGGATCGCCGTCGCGGAAGCTCAGCGCGAGCCGCCATCCGGGGAAAAATTCACCAGCTTCCAGCGGTGGCACGAGCTTCCCCGCAACGAACGGTTCGCCAGGCGCGAGCAACCGGATTTGCACGTCCGGCAGGGCGAGCGAAGCGAACAATTGTTCCATTTCCGCCTTCAACCGCGCCTCGCGATAGAGCGCCACGACGGTGCGATCGCCCGATGCGAGCCTCCAGATTTTGGGCAGCGGCGTGCGCTCGAGCGTCACTCCCAGCGGCATCGGCGGATTAGATTCGAGATATTCCGCCGCAAGCTCTTCGGCCACGAGCGTGGGAAACGCAGCGTTTTGTAGGAGCCTGCTCGCAGGCGATTCCAAAGCGTTCACCTCGCGCATCAGGAATCGACGCTGCGCCGCGGGAAAGTTCGGCGCCGAATAATCGTTCAATCGCGAGACCAGGTTTTCGAGCGTTCGCTCGCGCAGCACTCCTGCAGGGCTGCCGCTTGCCCGTTCGACAGGGGCCGGCAGGCCGTCGCGCTTCAAAGTCCCAAGCTTGTCGAGCGACACCGGTCCTGCGCCCAGCCATTGCAGCAGCAGCAACTGCGCGTTCGGCGCGATCAACGTGCGCTGCGCGCTGGTCGCATTGCGCAGCGACCCGTCTCCCGCCAGCTGGCTCAATCGGGCGAGCGCGGCCGTCGTGTCGCCGGCTTTCAACCGGCACGTCGCTTCTGACTGAAGCGCGCGCGCCTTGGTGTGAATATCACGGCTCGCCTCTACGATCTGCGCATACGCCGCGGCCGCGCCAACGTAATCCTTCTTCTGGAACTCGAGTTCGCGCACTGCCACCCAGTCCGCCTTCTCGTCTACCGGCGTTTCAAAATTCGCCGTGCCAGGATAGAGCGGCTTCCCCGTGCCGTCGTGAACCACCGCGGCATCGGCCAGATTGGCGCGAGCGATCGCGGCAAACTTTCCCGCCGCCGAGTCGCTGGCGATCGATTGCATGGACGTCCGGCGCTCCTTCCAAAACACATCGACCTGCCGCTGCACCGATGTGAGCTGGCGGAAATAGACCTCCGCCATCTGCTCCCGCACCGCCAGCCGCTCGTTCCGCATCGCGACCGTCATGAACCACAGCACGCACGCCGCCGGCACGAGCGCGGCGAGCACGAGCAGGGCGATCATCGGCACCGCACTGTGATTTCGGTTGAGGTGCACGATAGGTGAAAATGCCAGGCGATTCGCGCCGAGTGCTCGATTACCGCAATTGAATCGTGTCGGACAGTCGCCTGAACTCTGGCAGCGCCTTATCGAAGTCAGTGGGCTTAACTTGCAAAACAGCGCTGGCCCACGTCGTCGCGCTATAGTGTTCGGAAAAAAACGCCACCCATGGCTGTCCTTTATCCGTGAAATCGGCGACTCCACTGAAGACCGAGTTATTGCCGATCGAGCGCGCAACCAACGTGTCTTTTCGGAACTTCAAATCGGGCCCACTATTGCCCTGCCCCGCCGCCATCCGTCGACGAGTATTCTCCCCGAGTTGGGCCGCTATTTCGTCTGTCGAGAGCGACGTGGGGCGGGCGATCGCTGGAAAACCGTCCGCGACGCGCGGCCCATAGGACATGATGATTTGGTTGGTGGCGACCCCTGGAATCGACAGCCAAATCCTGCGTCGACCGTAATAGGAACTAATCAACTGGTGCGCGCTCTTGATCGCGCCACCGGAAGGGATGGTTGCCTCCACGCCAAACTTTGGATCGAAAATCGCACTGTCGCTTGCACGAACGGACTCGACCGGAATTTGCACCCACATCGGCTGATTTCTTTGCGCAAGGAATCCTTCTATCACCCACAGCTCCGTCTTGGGCCAATTCGGGGTCCGCTCGGAATAGTAGACACTGCCGTCTTGGGTCACGCCGCACAGATTGGCAGTGCGCAAATCGCTCCTCACCAGCTTTGGCTCGTCCGCAGGTTTCCCATCCTTGACGGCAATCTTCCACATTTCTTGAACATGGTCGCTTTCACGCGTGAAAATCAGGCTGGTTCCGAACCAACCCAAGGGTTCGCTCACTTCCTTTTCCACCAACGTATGCACATGGCCGGAATCGAGCGCGAGCGACCAGAGTTGCGCCGGGCCCGTAAGGTTGGGCCTCGCGAACAGGGTGGCATAACGACCATCGGGTGAGAGGCCCAGGCCCCGCCCCTCGTTTTCGTGAGCGCGCAATCGGGCAATTTCCTTCAGCATCCCCGTCTCGATATCCAGTTTTCCAACAAACTTCACCGTGCCGTATGTCCACTTTTCGCCCGACCACCAGTTGACCCACATTGTCCGATCGTCCGCCCATCCCATCGGCATGGCGCGCGTATCCTTGTCCATCCGATAAACTGGTTTTGGATCGGCGCCATCGATGCCGACGACGTAAATCACCCCCGCATACCGATACGAAGTGCGTCGACCATCCGGCGAAAAAAAGACGCCACGGACGGTATTCTCGGGATCTCCCTTCAGCGTCGCCCAGATTTTTCCGGTCTCGATTTCGTAAATCGATCGATCCATTGGACGGGCCAACGGTTGATAAATGGCGAATCGCCCATCCGGCGTTACGCCCAACGGGGTTCCGTCGAGGGTCGCAACCCGTCGAATCTTCAAATCGTCCGACGGAGTCTGCCCGAGCTGTGCAAGCGCTTCACGAGCCTTCTGTCCGAGCGCTACGTCTGTAGGGAACTGCTTCAGCACGTCATTGAATGTGCTGATCGCCTGCTCCTTGTTGCCTTTTTTCTGGTAACACACCGCGAGCCGATACTGCGCCTGCGCGGCGAGCGGTCGGTTGGCGGCGGACTCGGCGGCGATCTGCTCGTAAATCTTGATCGCGGAGTCGAGGTTGCCCTCGGTCTCCTCGGCGTAGATGCCTTTTTGCAGCAGGACGGACAGCGACTCGGCCGCCGAGGCGGCGAGCGCGAAAATCGCAGCAACAACCAGAGCGGCGGCGAGGCGCGGGGTAAGCGTTTTCATGAGTGGTCTCCTTCGTTTCAGTGGAATGCGAACGAGACCTTACGGGGTGAATGTTACCGTTGTATCACCATCCCATCCGATTTGGATTCTTTTTTTAACCGCGGAGGCAGTCCAATCCAGTTGGCAACCGCGAATGAACGCGAATGGACGCGAACTCAGCGCTGTCCCTTCGCAGCTTCGCGGCTTCGCGTGAGCCCTCGATTTCAAACCCCTGAGTTTTACAGGAGGAAACCGAGGCAACAGAGGTAGAGCAAATTCACGTTCTCCGTTTCCTCCATTACCTCCTGTTAAAAAGATTGGGGATCGAAACGCCACGGTTGCGGCTCACGCGAAGCCGCGAAGCTCGCGAAGAAGCCAGGCTTCGCGTCTTCGCGTGAGCCCCCGTTCTTGTGTTTCGCCGGCAATCGTCACCTTCCGACGTTTGCGGGCTTGCAACGGAAGACGCACGCGCATGGAAACGGACATGCCGGCTGCCTCCCTGTTTTTCTTCCCCGTTTTCCGCCCTGGGCGGAAAACCTAGTTTTTTTGCGGAGCAAAAAAACATGGCGTTGAGGTTCAGCATCCTGGGCAGCGGCAGCTCGGGCAACGCGGCGTTGCTCATCACCGAAACGACCCGCGTCCTTGTCGACGCCGGGTTTTCCGCCCGCAAACTCAACAGCCTGCTCGCCGGGTTCGGCGAATCGCTCGACCGGATCGATGCCGTGTTTCTCACCCACGAACACAGCGATCACTGCGGCGGGATCGACGGGCTCAAGAAATTTCCGCGCATCCAGATCTTCGCCAACGACGCCACGGCGCGCGCAGTGCAGAGCGGTCTGGAGCACCGGCCCGACTGGCAGATTTTTCAAACCGGCGCCCGTTTCCGGTTTCGCGATCTCGAGGTGGAAAGTTTCGCCGTCCCGCACGATGCGCAGGATCCGGTCGGTTTTCGTTTCAGCGCCGGTCACGATGGCGATTTGTTGGCGCCCCGGCGTTCGATCGCGTGGCTCACCGACCTTGGCTATGCGCCACAAAACATCCACGAGTGCATCCGCGAATGCGACGTTGTGGTCGTCGAGGCGAACCACTGTCCCGAGATGCTCAAGGCGGACACGCGGCGGCCGTGGTCGTTGAAGCAGCGGATTGGCGGCCGGCATGGGCACTTGTCGAACCTCGCCGCGTGCGAACTGCTCGCCGCGGTGGCGAGTCCGCGCTGGCGCCGGGTTTACCTCACGCACTTGTCGCGCGAATGCAATTCGCGCGCGGCGGTCGAGACCGCTTTCGCCTCCGTGCGCGTGACGCTGAACGCGTGCGAATTCTCGATCGTCGAACAGGGCCAGAGCACGCCGATCTACGATCTTTAGGTTCTGGGTTCTGGGTTCTGGGTTCTGGGTTCTGGGTTCTGGGTTTTCCGCTGCTGCGGAAAACCAACGCGAAACCGGAAACGCGAAACCCGAAACCTAACGGCCGCCCTTCTTCAGGCTGTGGCGGTGGGAGATGGAGTACATCAGGATCGCGCCGAGGAGCCCGAAGGGGATCATGTAATAAAAGTAGTAGCCCCAGCCGTGGTGATCGAGGACCCACCCGAGGATCATCATCCCCAGCGCGGCGCCGAAATACTGGAACGCATCGATGCAGCCCGAGGCGAACGCGGCCATCTTCCGGCCGCCGATGTCCATTGCCGCCGCGGGACCGAGCAGCGAATGCGTCGAGTTGACGGTGAACGAAATCATGACGAAGAACGCGATCGCCCAGTTCACGGATTGCACCTGCGTGGCGGCGAGGATCACGACCATCTCGATGATGTACACGCCGGCCGCCACCGGGGCGCGGCGCGAGTGGAAGAACCGGTCCGACACCCACCCGGACAGGAATGAGCCGCACGATGCGACGAGCGGAATCAAGTAGCCGAGCCACTGGAATTTCGCGCCGGTCATCTGGAGATGGTGCACCTCCTGGAAATAAACCGGAAACCACTGGTCGACCGCCTGCCGCACCGCGCCCGTGCAGGCATACGCCACGGCGATGATCCACACCATGGGATTCGTGACGATGTGCTTGAAGACGACGCTGAGCTGGCTGCGCACATCCTGATCCGCGTGGTCGGCCTCGCCGTGAAAAAGGCCGACGTAGCCCGCCTGCTCCGGCGTGTCCTTGACCACGAAGGCGAACACGATGGCGACGATCGTCGCGATCATCGCCGGAATCCAGAACAGCCACCGCCAGTGCTGCGGCGGGATGTGAATCAGCCCGAAGATCACGAACCCGGCGAGCAGCAGCGGCAGCAGTTTGTTGGCCGCGAGCCGGCCGAGGTTGATCATGAACCCGAAGATGCCCGCGAACGTACCGCGCTGCTTCTCGCTGAACCACGCGCTGTTGATCTTGATGAAACCCGGTGCGCCGAACGACTGCACGTATCCGTTCAACCCCCACAGGAAGGTGAACAGCGCCAGCTGCCCCCAGAACGAGGCCACGCCGAACAGCGCATTGACCGAAATCGTGCCCGCCGCGCCGATCAGCATCGCGCGTTTGCCGCCGATGTGATCGGTGAGCAGCCCGTTGATCATCTGGCCGCAGCCGTACGCCACGAACTGCATCGACAGGATCGTGCTCATGTCCGACTTCGAAAAGCCGAACTCGTCCGCGATGGCCTTGTTCGCGTAGGCGAAGTTATACCGGCAGAAATAGTAGCTGGTATACATCAGGCCGACCGTGGCCCAATTCAGCCCCCGCCGGCGGCGCAGGCCCGCCGGCAGGTGTGAAGGAGCGCCGGCGGCGGCCGCGGCGGCGGGCGAAGACGTCATGGGTTGGGCGTTGTAGTCGAATCGTCACAACGTGCACGGAAATTCGGGCGGCGGGGTTTTCGTCGTCGCGGGAAGCGACGAACCTGGCCGTGCCCACGCGTCTCTCGGAGCGCGCGCGGCAGTCGATTTCGGATTTCGGATTTCGGATTGCGGATTCGGCGAACCACGACGAATCGCACCGCGTTGTTCCCTGGGAGCGCGGCCGCCTCCGGCCGCAAAAAAAACGATCACCAGTTCCTACCAATCTGCGGCTGGAAGCCGCAGCCACTAAATCCATGCGGGCGGGACGCTCGCGCTCCCAGGGCAATCCGCAATCCGAAATCAGGCAGGCGTCCTCTCCATTCGCGTGAATTGGCGTCTATTCGCGGTTGAACTGAATTGTTCCGGCTCCGCGGTTACTTCTCGCCGAAGACCTTCTCCACCGCGGCGCGAAATTCACCGGTCGCAAACGGCTTCGACAGGCACGTCAGTTCATTTTGCCGCAGAAAATCCTGGAACGAGTCGTTCACCACGTCGCCGGTCATGAAAAGCACTCGCTTCGCCAGCGCCGGATCGGTCGCACGCAAATGTTCGAAGAGCCGGATGCCATTCAATCCAGGCATCTTCCAGTCCGACACGATGACATCGAATTTTTGCCGGCCGATGATCTCCAGCGCCTGCTGGCCGCCGACCGCCATTTCGACGCGGTGGCCCTCAGCTCGCAGCAATTCGCTCGCGAGATCGAGAATCCATTGTTCGTCGTCGATGACGAGGACACTGCGGCCGGAGGGTCCCATCTCCACCGCAGGTTCGAACGGCGACCTCGTGCTCTTGCGAGCAAGCGGGGAGGGAGCGAGGTCCGCGTTGATCGGCAGCTCAATCGTGAAGGTGGCGCCGTGGCCCACGTCGCTCTTCGCGGTGATCCTGCCGCCGTGCTCCTGGACGATGCCGTAGCACAGACTCAGCCCCAGCCCCGTCCCCTTGCCCACCGGTTTTGTGGTAAAAAACGGATCGAAGATCCTCGCGAGATTCTCGGGATCGATGCCGGGCCCGTTGTCGCAGAACTCGATCAACACGAGGCTTCCGCTCCAGCGCGTGCGGATCACAATCCGCCCCTCGCGCTCGACCGCCTCGATCGCCTGCCGCGCATTGCCCATGATGTTGACGAACACCTGCTGCAACTGGTGGCCGTCGGCCATAAGCAGCGGTAAATCCGCGGCGAACTCACGCTCGACGGTCACGTTGCTGGTCCGAAAATCGTAGGCCATGATCTCGAGCACCTCGTCGATCGCCTGGTGCAGGTTCACCTGCTTTCGCTCCGGCGGATGCTGCCGCGCGAAGCCGAGCAGGCTCTGCACGATCTTGTGGCAGCGCATCGCACTCTTCGCGATGCGGTCGAGGTGGCCGTGCGTCTTGGCGTCCGTTTCCTGGCTTTGCAGCAATTCCGAAAATCCAACCACCGCCGTGAGCGGATTGTTCAACTCGTGCGCGACGCCGGCGACAAACTGCCCCACGGCCGAGAGTTTTTCGCTCTGGATCAACTGGGCCTGCGTCAGCTTCACCTGCTGCATCGCGCGCTCCAGTTCGGCGCGTGAGATCTGCAGGTTCGCCATCATCTGGTTGAACGCGACCGCCAGCTCGCCAACCTCGTCGTTCGAGAACCGCTCGATCCGCTGCGAAAAATCGCCGCGCCCGACCGCCTCGGCGCGGTCACGCAGGTCGACCAACGGCCTGGTGATGCGGCGCACGAAAAACCAAACCACCACGGCGCTGACCAGGATGCCGGCCGCACTGAGCGCGAGCAGCGTCGTCCGCGTGCGCTCGAACGCCGCCAGTCCCTGCTCCGCGGACCAGAGCAGGACGTAGCGGATCGGTTGCTGGGCCGGCGCCACCACGTCGAGCACGCCGGTGACGGGTTGGTGGCGAGCGCCGCCCAGCAGGACAAAGTTGTCGCGCCCGCGCATGGCGTTGTCGGCGAGCTGCCGGAGCACGGTGTCGTTCTGCGTCGGCTGCACCAGCGTGGAGGCGACGACCTGGTTTCCGACCACGACGAGAATTTGCGACGAAGGGGGACGAACTTTTCGCAGCGCCGTATCCGTGATGCGCATGCCAAACACGAGCGCGCTCGGCGTGACGCCCGGGGGACGCACCGGCACGGCGACGGCATGATAGGCCGTGCCGTTGACCGACAGTTCGCCGCCCCGCTCCTCGCCTTGCATCGCCGCGCGGATTAATGGTTCGGCCGCGGCCCCGAACGCTTCCAGGGTGACGGGGACACCCTCGCGCCGCGCGCCGCGAAGCTCGCCACTACTCGTGACAATCAGCGCGAAATCGGTGTCGTCGCGATACTCGTCCAGCACGCTCGTTTGCAGGAAATCCTGCGTCGTGGCCGGATCGCCCAGTCGCAGGATGGTGAGGAGCCGTGAATCCTGCAGCCAGGTGCGAAACCTCATCGCGAGTTCCTCGCTGCGCAGCTTCAACGCCTGTTCGAACGAACCCTTCGCGGTGGACAGCGCCAGATCGGCGTCCAGCTGCATTTGCTCGCGCAACCGCTGATCGACCAGCCAGAGGGTGACGGTGGGCAGCGCGATGAGCGCCGCGACGACCGTGATCATCACCTTGGTTTCGAGCCGGAGCCGGATGCGCGACTGGGGCATGGTTCAGCGCTTGGGCAGGTCGCCGAGGCTCAGGACGAAATCGACCTTCGCGGCTCCCGCTGGCGGCACGACCACGCCGAGGACTTTGCTTGGAAAACGCTCATGCCAGGCGCGGACCTTGTAGGTGCCGGGCGGAACCTCCGCAATCGTGAACCGCCCCTTCTCGTCGGCTTTGGCAAAGAAACGATTCGGCACGACGAGGATGATGCAATGCATCTTGGTGTGAATCGCGCAGTGCACGTCGACCCTTCCCGGCCGTTCGAACGTCACCTTCGGCACCTTTTCCCGCTTGTAATAGCCGAGGTCGAATGGCGCCGGGTCCGACATCGAAAACACGTTGTGGAAAATATCGTCCTCGTTCGGCCAGAGCACGGTGGTGCCCACCGCGACGGGCAGCACGTGCGGCTCGAAGTTCGCGTCCTTCTGCGTCGTGGTGACGACCTTTTCCGCCGGAGCTTCCGCGGCACCAGGCACGACCTGATCAATGTAAACGACGAAGTCGCGCAGCCGGTCGTAGTCGATCTTTTCGACAAACTTGTACCGCCGGCTCTCATACGCACCGGCACCGGCTCCATTGGCCGCCAGGGCCGGCGGTGCCGCGCGCACCGTGCCCGCGATCGAGCCCGCGTGAACGGGTGTTATCAATGCCGCCAGCAACGCCAGGCCACCGAAGCATCGTTCAAGCATCATCATGTTCAAAATCGAACGCCAATCTCGCTGCCGAAGAAGTCCTCCTGGTCGCGCGGCGCACCGTTCAGCATCCGGCCGGATTCGAAGGCGTATTCAATTTTCCATACCAAGGGCGGGCCGAAGCGATAGCCCACTCCGAGGCTCAGCCGGCGCAGTTCCTCCGTCAGCGAGGGCCGGAAGAAAAACGTGCCGAGGCTGCCCCAGCCGGGCAGCGGATAACCGCCGGGCACGCGAATGGCGGAAAAACGCGCCGCTCCGTACAGCCGGGCGCCGATGCCCTGCACCAATTCGACGTAGCCGTGCCGCATCCGACGCGCGTTGTCCACGAGCGGATCGCTGTCGTCGAAATTGACGCGCCCGAGCGCCACGCTCGCGTGGCCGGTTTTCCATCGCGCCGTTGCGTCGACCTGAAACAGATTGGCCTCGAAATGGGTGGTGCGCGCCGACGGGCCGAGGGCGCGGAAGAATCCGCCTCCGAACCAGACCTCCGATAGGTTGTCGGCCACGGTGGCGAGTTCGCCCGTCCGCATCGCGCTGGCACTGACGCTCAGCCATTTCGCCGGATCCCAGCTGACGCGCCCGACGAGGGCCTTGTCCGCGTTGAAGTCGTGCAGCCGGCTCTCGCCGCCATTTTGCGCCGCGATTACATAGCGCACCGGACCGATCCGGCCGTACGCCTCGATGCCTTCGTCGACGCCCCAGATGTCGCTCAACGAGTGCGAAATCAGCGGATTCGCAACCGGCCCCCGCCGCTGATACTCCTCGCCGAAGGGGATGTTCAGCCTCCCCGCCCGCACGCTCAGCAAGCCCGGACGGCCGAAGGCGGCGGACACGTCCTCGAAATCGACGTAGATTTCGCCCAGAGAAAAATCCTCCGTGTTCGTCTCGCGCGTGAGCAGTTTGAGCTCGGTGAAAAAATACGTGTTCTTGATGACCGGCGCCTCGATCGTGACCACGGCATCGTCGGTGCGAAATTCACTCTTTGGAAACTGGCCCTGCCGTCCCGTGTGAAAGAACGCCAGCCCGGCTTCAGCGCCGATCCTGACTTCCTGGGCACGCGCCGCGGACGCCGACGAGGGGGCCGGCCCGGGATCGCGATCGCGCAGCCCGCGCAGTTCGCGGTCGTGACGCTCGGTGGCGCCCAGCAACTCGGACATTTTTCCGCTAAGCTCATCGATCGTGCGCTGTTGCGTCCGGACTTGCTCCTGCAACCGCCGGTTTTGCTCGGCCAGTTCCTGCATCGTCGGGACCGAATCCGCGGCATTCACCGACGGCGAAGTCCATGCGAGCAGCGCGCTCGCAGCAGATAGAATGAGCCGGCGAACCGAGCGGTAGGGCATCAAGGGAACGCGGCACTCATGTCAGAACCGCCGATAACTGGCAAGTGGCCTGTCGAGATACGCACGGCCGCAAAAACGATTTTCCGTCCTGGAAGCGCGGCGTCGGTCGATTTCGGATTGCGGATTTCGGATTGCGGATTCGGCAGACCACGACGAATCACACGGCGTTGTTCCCCTGGGAGCGCGGGCGCCGGTCGATTTCGGATTTCGGATTTCGGATTGCGGCAGACCACGACGAATCACACGGCGTAGTTCCCCTGGGAGCGCGGGCGTCTCGCCCGCAAGGATCGAGTGGCTGCGGCTTCCAGCCGCAGATTCGGTCGGATGGACGCTCGATAATTCATTGCGCGCGGGACGCCGCGGTCCCCGGCATCGACGTCGTCCGCGCCGCTCAACCGCCTTCGATCAGTTTCAAGAACTGCGCCTCGTTCAGCACCTCGACGCCGAGCGACCTCGCCTTGTCGAGTTTGGAGCCGGCCTCTTCGCCGGCCACGACGTAATGCGTCTTCTTGCTGACGCTTCCGCTCACCTTGCCGCCCGCGGCTTCGATTTTCGCCGTCGCCCCCTCCCGACTCAGCGTCGGCAGCGTGCCGGTGAGCACAAAAGTTTTCCCCGAGAGCGCACTGCTCGCGGCGGCCGGCGGCGTGGGCGTCACGCCCGCCATCTCGAGTTCACGGATCAGTTTCCGATTTGTCGGCTCGGCAAACCAGGCGCGCACGGCTGCCGCCGTCTTCTCGCCGAATCCGCCCACGCGCAACAGGTCCGCCTCGGTGGCGACCGCCAACGCGTCAAGCGAACGAAAAGTCCGCGCCAGATCCTTCGCCGCGGCGGAGCCGACCTGCGGAATTCCGAGCCCGTTGATTACCCGCCAGAGATCGGCGGTGCGCCGCGCCTCAATTCCGTCGATCAGGTTTCGCGCCCAGACCTCCCCGGATTTTTTCAACGGTAGCAGGTCTTCAACCTTGAGCCGGAAAATGTCGGGGATGGTGCGGATGAGTTCCTTTTCGAGCAGCAGCGCGACCATCTCCTCGCCCAAACCCTCGATGTCGACGCTCGCTTTCGACGCGAAATGCTCGATCCGCCGGCGAACTTTTTCCGGACAAAGCGGATTCGGACAGCGCCACACGACCTCGCCTTCGGCGCGCGTGACCGCGGTGTGGCAGACCGGGCACGAGCGCGGAAACGCGTAAGGCTGGCTCCCGGCCGAACGCTTTTCCAGCAGGACGGCCACCACCGCGGGAATGATCTCGCCGGCTTTTTCCACCAGCACGGCGTCGCCGATCCGCACGTCCTTCCGCGCGATTTCATCGGCGTTGTGCAGCGTGGCGCGCTTCACCGTGGTGCCGGCGAGGAATACCGGATCGAGCTCGGCCACCGGCGTCAGCGCGCCCGTCCGGCCGACCTGAATCGTGATGTCGCGGATCCGCGTCTCGGCCCGATCCGGCGCGAACTTGTAGGCGCACGCCCAGCGGGGCGAAAGTTTCCGCGCCGCCTCGGCCCGGCCATCCGCCGCCATGCCGCGGTAGCCAATTTTTGGATGCCGCTGTTGCTCGAAACGATCGAGCTTCACCACCGTGCCGTCGGTCGCGTAGGCAAATCCACGGCGGGTCCGATCGAGTTCCTGGATGGCGGCCCAGACGGCGTCGATCCCGCGCACCGTCCAGAACTGCTCGACCACCGGCAGCCCCCATGCCTTCAGCTGCGCGTGATAAGCCGACTGCGAGTCGACCACCGCCGGTTCACAATAGCCGAGCCCGTAGAGGACAACCTCGAGCTTTCGCGAGGCGACCAGCTTCGGATCCAGCTGCTTGATCGTGCCCGCCGCCAGATTGCGCGGGTTGGCGTAGGCCGGCTCGCCCGCCTCCTCCTGCTGCTGGTTGATCCGGCGAAACTCCTCGTCGCCCAGGAAAATCTCACCGCGGATCTCGATCACGGCGGGAATCGGCGCGCCCCGCAGCGATTGCGGCAGCCCGCGAATGGTCCGCACGTTGACCGTCACGTCGTCACCCTCCTCGCCATCGCCGCGCGTGACGGCGCGCACGAGTTTTCCGCGTTCGTAGGTGAGGCTGACCGCCACGCCGTCGATCTTCGGCTCGACCGTGTAGCCGAGGTCGTCGGTCCCGAGCGCCTTGGCCAGCCGGGCGTGGAACTCGCGCAGCTCGGCCTCGTCGTAGGTGTTGTCCAGCGTCGTCATCGCCTGCCGGTGCTTCACGCGGGCGAAGCCTTCGGTGCGATCGTCGCCGATTTGAACAGTTGGCGACTCGATTGCTGGCGCAGTCGCTGAGAGGAACACGCTTTGGTAATAGGTCGGATTGTGGCCGATAAATACGTTTGCGGCTGCGGCCGTCGAGGAACGGTTTTGTGGTAACCCTCCCCCGGTAATCGTCGTGCCACCAACATCTGGAAACTGCGTTTCCAAATCCGCGAGCTCACGCTTCAAGCGGTCATATTCGAAGTCGGAAATCGTCGATTCCGCTCGTCGATAATAGAGCTCATTGTGGTGCGCGATCTTTGCGCGCAACTCAGCTTTCCGTTGCTGGGCCTCGGCGGGAGACATGGTGGGAAACTGAACAGTGACGAGTGGCAAGTGACAAGTGACGAGTGGCCGCTCTCCCTTCACTGCCTTTGCGCTTGGCCCTATCGATTCAGAGGACAACTGCGAATGAACACGAATGGACGCAAACTCCAGTGGAGGAGCGGGAGCATTGCCCAAGTGAAACCATGGTCACCGTTTGGTTGCTTGTTTCCATGCTCCCCAAGGACGCCCTCTCCATTCGCGTGAATTGGCGTCTATTCGCGGTTAAAATGAATTGTTCCGGATTAGCGGGGGCCGTCATTCGTCATTCGACACTCGTCACTTGTCACTCATCACTTGTCACTCATCTCTTCGAATGTCGTCCGCACCGCCGCCCACATCGGCTCCCCTCGCTCCTCTGCCCGGCAACCCGGATGGCGGCGTCGTCCTGGAACGTTTCCTTGCCGCCACGGCGGCGCGCGGGCTGGAGCTCTATCCGGAGCAGGAGGAGGCGATCCTCGAGCTATTGGGCGGCCGCAACGTCATCCTGAACACGCCGACCGGCTCCGGAAAATCGCTCGTCGCGGCGGCCTTCCATTTCAAGGCCCTCTGCGCCGGCGAGCGCTCCGTCTACACCTGCCCGATCAAGGCGCTGGTAAACGAAAAGTTCCTCGCGCTCTGCCGCGACTTCGGGCCCGGGAACGTCGGCATGATGACGGGCGACGCGAGCGTGAACCCGCGCGCGCCGGTCCTGTGCTGCACCGCGGAGATCCTGGCCAACATCGCGCTCCATCGCGGCGAACAGAGCGACATCCGCGCCGTGATCATGGACGAGTTCCATTATTACTCGGACGCGGAACGCGGCTACGCGTGGCAGGTACCGCTGCTCACGATGCCAAACGCGCGGTTCCTGCTCATGTCGGCCACGCTCGGCCGCACGAATTTTTTTGAACAGGAACTCACGCGGCTGACCGGCGCGCCGAGCGTCACGGTGCGCAGCGAGCGGCGGCCCGTGCCATTGGAATTCGAATACTCGGAGATGCCGCTGACCGAACGCGTGGCCGAGCTGCTCAACCTGAACCGCGCACCGATCTACCTCGTCTATTTCACGCAGCGCTCCGCCTCTGACGCGGCGCAGGACCTGATGAGCCTCAACGTCTGCTCGAAGGAGGAGAAGGCCGCCCTTCAGGTCGCGCTCGAGCGGGCGCGGTTCAACAGCCCCTACGGAAAGGAAATGCGCCGGTGGCTGCGCCACGGCATCGGCGTTCATCACGCGGGGCTGCTGCCAAAGTACCGGATTCTGGTCGAGCAGCTCGCGCAAAAGGGATTGCTCAAGCTGATCTGCGGCACCGACACGCTCGGCGTCGGCATCAACGTGCCGATCCGGACAGTCTTGTTCACGCAGCTGTGGAAATACGACGGCAAGAAGGCGGCGATTCTGAGCGTCCGCGATTTTCGCCAGATTTCCGGCCGCGCCGGGCGCAAGGGATACGACGACAAGGGCTACGTCATCATCCAGGCGCCCGAGCATGTGGTCGAAAACAAGCGGGCGGAGGAAAAGGCC
>JAUSID010000062.1 GCA_030648295.1 Opitutaceae bacterium
CCCCGAAAGGGCGGAGCTTTGGGCCGACGGAACCCTCGTCACGCCCTGGGCAAAAAAAACACGCGAGCGCGAGGAAGCGCGCATCGTGCAGTGATCACGGCAGCCACTGACAGCAGGCCTTGCGCCGAACACTATTGGCGGGATGCCCATGCCACTCGCAAGGCCACGGGCGAGACGCCCGTGCCACTCTAGAAACAATGGCACCGCCAACCGGCAGATGCGTCGACGCTCGCGACGCGACCGATTCCGGGCCGGGCATCGGCGGGGGCCGCACTCGCGCCGAAGAATTCAACCAATCCCACGCAGCCCAGCGCGTTCAACGCTGTGCGGCCACGGTCGCGTTCATCGCCGACCCCTGCGGGGCCGCATCGGTCGCGGTGGCGGCGTTGAGCGAGCCGAATGCCACCACCCGCAAATCGTGCCGGGTCGCGAGGTACCCCGCCGTGTCGTGCAACACGCGAATGAACGGAGCGTCGGGTTTTCCGTCCCGAAAATATTCCCACCAGTGGGTCACGAGCACGGTGACTTTCTGTCGGTGAATCGCTTGCTGGATCGCGGGCAGGATCGATTCGAGCGATCGCGTATGCGAAAGCAGGCAGCCGGGATGGCTGAGCAACAGGGATTCCCCAACGCGCCAGTGCGGCCGGCCCGACAGTTTCTTGAGCAGGTAACGCCAGCGCCACGCGGCGGGAAGCCGCCGCCATTCGAACCAGCCGCTGGAGATGACCGGAAATCGCCGGGCCGCCTCCTCGTACGCGACGGCCGAAAACTTGTCATGGGGAGCCACGAACGCGCGCACTTCCCCAAATCCCGCCTCGCCCAGCCGCTGCGCCCCGAGAGCGAGCCGGCGCGTCACTTCGTTCCGGTCCGGCCGATCGAATTCAAAACAGTCGTGGTGGCACCCATGCTGCACGATGTGGTAGCCGCGATTCGCCTGCAGGTAGTCGACGAGCGCGCGGTTTTCGGCCAGCGGCACCTTTTCCACCGCGGGATTTTCCTCGCGCGGCAGGAAGCCTTCCCGCTGTCCGTCGGGCGTCGTCGCCCGGGTTCGCACCTCGGGGATGGTCGCGAGATTGACCGGCAGTCCGCGGTCCAGGAAAGGCCGATACAGCGTCTCCAGGCAATCGACGGGAGTCAGCGCGTTGGTGTCGTCGTCACGCAGGATTACGTAGCGCATGATGCTCCTCCGCCAGCTCCTGGTAGGTTTTCCGTATGCGGGCGGCCAGCACACGGGTGTCGTAATCGGCAATCACCCGCTCGCGCGCCGCGGCCGTGACGCGCCGGCAAACTTCGGGCTGCGTCAGCACGACGTCGACCGCCGCGTGGAATCCGGCGGGTTGATGCAGGTCAAACAGCCAGCCGGTCCGCCCGGGTTCGATCAACGCGGTCGCCCCCGACGTGCGGCTCGAAACCGCCGGCGTGCCGGCGGCCCACGCTTCCAAAATGACGAGCCCGAACGTCTCCGACACCGACGGCAGCAGCGCGACCCGCGCCGACTGCATCAGGCCGATGAGACGCGGATCCGACGGCGGGATCTTGCCCGTCAGGAGCACGTGTTCCTGCAACCCGAGGTCCGCGATCCGCCGGTCGAGCATGGGGCCGTATGCCTCGTCCGTGCAGGGCCCGGCCAATACCAGCAGCGCGCGCGGATGGCGGCGGACGATCTCCGGCATCTGCTCGACGAGGAAACCCTGGTTTTTCACCGGATCCACCCGTCCGACCGCGAGCAGCACGTCGCGCTCGCGAAGCTGCGGAAAGGCCGCGCGCGCGGTCGCGCGATGATCGGGTTCGTAAAGCGCCGCCCGCACCGCGTGCGGCTGCACGATCACGCGACGATCGGGAAGACGCTGCTGGAGCAGTTCCGCCTCGCGCCGGTTGCAGGTGAAGATCGCATCGGCCTCGGCGAGGACGTGGCGGGCGCGGAGCAGCATGCCGAACAACTTTCCCCACTCCACCCCATGGCGCGCCGGCGTGTTCAACGCCTGACGCAGTCCCTCCGGCAGGTCGTAGACGCCGCCGTGCACCGTCACCACAAATGGAATACGGCGGCGGCGCGCGATGGTCATCCCAATCCCGCCCACCCGGCCGAGCGCGTGCGAATGAATCAGCGTCAGCCGCGGCGCGGTCCAAAGCGTCCGAATCAGGTCGAACGACATGAGGTTGCCGCCCACGGCAATCATCTGCCGCCGCTGCTCGGGCGAGATGCCCCAGATCGGCACGCAGGCGTCGAACCGCTGCACGATGCAACCGGCCTCCGCCAGGGGATCGCGCCCCGCGGACTGGCGGGCGGTGCGCGACAGCGCCGGACAATAAACCACCGAGTCGACGCCTTCGCGGCGCAGCCCCTCGAACATCTGGTGAATCACCGTCTCGGTGCCGCCCCACTCGGCGGGATTGTATTTCCGGAGCAAGTGCGCGACTCGCATGGTGGTTTATTTCCGCGCTCCCATGAGTGACACCCCGACGTCCACGCCGGCGATGTGGAAGATCTTTTCGCCCCCGTCGTCGGCCCGGTTCTTCCGGGCAAGCTGCCGCTCGTATACCAGGCTGGCGAGCGCGCCCATCATCAGGTGGAACGTCAGAAACATCGTCGGCTGGCGATACGTCCATTCCGTGACGCTCTGGAGGAAGATTCCCCCCGTCCCGAACAGGAAACCGATGGCGAGCCGATGCATGGGATCGCGGTTGAGCCGGCGCCAGAGGAACGTCGCGCCCATCTGGAACCAGCGGAACCACACGATGAGGAACAGGATCAGCCCGGGGACCCCGAGTTCGCCCAGCGTCAGCGCCGCCAGCGCGTGGGCCGGCGGGGCGTAGCGATGGCTGGGGATGTCCGCCTTTTCCGGCGCCACCTTGATGTCATCATAATCTTCATACCAGAAGCCGACGCGGGCGCCGTAGGTCTTGCTCACGGCATACGACCAGTTGTTGAGCCCGACCCCGAACGGATCGTCGTCGACGATCATCTTGGCCCACCGCCAGTAGATCCCGCGGTTCTCGCCCTCGATGTCGACGAACTCCTCCTTGATCGTGGCCGAACCGAAGCGAATCACGAGCATGTCCCACGATTTCGCCAGCAAGACCGTCACCGCGAGGGAGACCACGGCCGCGACGACGATCTTGCGTCGCGTGATTTTCCACGTGATGCACATGGTCGCGGTGCCGAACATGACGAAGGCGAAGATGGGCAGACCCGCGCGCGACAGCGTCATGAGCACCGTCACGGACGCGACGGCGGTGCAGCCCAGCACGAACCAGCGGAGCAGTTTGCTCCAATTGGACAACCCCGCCGCGAGCAACACGGGCGACACGAGGCAAAGGTACATCGAGAGGCTGTTGGCATGATCGAGCGTGCCGGCCGGCCGGAACATGCCGGTGAGACGCTGCTTCACCGCGTAAACCGCCTGGATCAGCACGGCGACGCAGATGCCGAGGACAATCAGCTTCAACTCGCGGGAGGTCCGCACGAATGACGCGGTCGCAACCATGATGAGCATGGCGCGGGGAATGTTGACCAGTTCCCAGATCGCGTAGGTCCACTCCAGCGCCCGCGTGGCGGAGAAGATGCAGTAGGCGAAGTACGCCGAATACAGCAAAAAGCTGGCCGGGATGAACCAGGGCCTTCGCTCGTATCGCGGCGAAAGCTGCGATGCGATGAACACGCTCAGCGCCAGGACGTCGATCACGGAAATTCCGAGGCCGCGCGATGTGCCGCGGTACCAATATTCCCCCAGAAAATTGACGTCGAACGATCCGCGCTCCGCGAGAACGGCGAGTGCCACCATGGCGAAGAACACGAAATCCCGCAGCCGCTGCGAGAAGATCGTGATGAGCGTGGTCGCACACCCCATCGCCAGCAGACCGATGAGCGCGATATAATGTTTTGTTTCCATGTCGCTAAGCCGGGCGGCCTACCTCCCCGCTCCCGGGCCGTGGCTGGCGTAGGCCAGCTCCCCGGCGAGCCCGACGTCCGTTTGGTTTTCCCCCGGCAGCGCGGACGGGCGCAGGCTCGGCACCGCCGGACCGCGGCGCGCCGCGAGCAACAGGCTGCGGGGAACGAGTTCGCCGGCGACGCGCCGCACCGTGCCCGCCCGCGCGGTCGCGATGTCGATGAACCCGGCGTCACGCGCGAGCTTCACGAGCGTGCCGCGCGTGAAATGGCGGATGCGGGGACTGGTCGGCGCAAAATGTTCATCCCACCGGAAGAGCGCGATCAGCACGTTGCGAACCGCGCTGTGGTCCGGGACGGTCAGCAGCAGCCGGCCGCCCGGCGCGAGTACCCGGTGCAGCTCGCGCAACGCCGCGGCCGGATCGAAAACGCGGTCGAGCAATTCGCCGCACCAGATTGCGTCGAAGGTGCCGTGCGGAAACGGCAGCGGGCTCGATGGCTCGTGGCGCAGGAAGGAAATTTCGGGAAACCGCCGCGACAGCTGCGCGAGTTGCGCGGCGCAGGTGTCGAGCACGGTCACGTCCGCCGCGTATTCGGCGAGTTGCGGCGCAAGGAACGCCTGTTCGCAACCGACGGCCAGCAGGATGCTGTCGTGCGACAGATCATGCAGCCCTTGGCGCATCCATGCCCGCAGGTAATCCGCGCTGGCGGTGGCGCCGTCATCCGGCTCATGGGCCCGGCGGGGCGGTTTCGATTTCGACGGTCGCGCGTTTTGCATGGGGAAAAAGGCCTACGGAGGCGGCAGCCGGCACCCGGCGCCTGAAAATCATTTGGCACTCTGCGGCACGCTGAGGATCGTCTGGCGCGTCGGCTTCGGCCAGAATTGGGTCGTCCCCGCGCGCAGCGCGCGGTGCGCGCGGGCGCACGCGACCATCGTGACGATGAAACCGGCCATCGCGGCGGGCGCATGCGTCACCTTGCGGAATCCGGACATCCGCAACAGCCGCTTGAAACGGAAGGTCAGGATGCCGGGGAACAACTGCCAGAAGAACGGCCGCGCGCGCACATGGTCGCTGATCATCCGCTTGAGCCAGTCCGGATCCTGCGACTCGTGGCGGCGAAGGGTCTCGGCGAGGTTCGCCCGATCGTCGAATGAGAGCGTCTTCAGGTACTGCAGCAGGACGTGCACGCTGGTCTGGCCGATCATCTGCCGCTTCTGGTTGTTCAGGATGTCGCGCGGCGAGATGTACGCCTCGTAGATGTGCGCCGCATCCGGCGCCATGATGATGCGGCTGGGATCGAGCGGCCGCGAAAAAAAGTCCGTGCAGATCGCCGCCTTGAAAAATCCGTCGTCGTTGGCGCCGAGATCGCGTGGCAGCAGGAGATTCCGCGCCACCTTCGCGCGCATGCAGTACAGCTGTCCGCTGATTTGGCCCTGGATCGTCCCGGTCATCTCCGAGGTCGCGAGCGACATGCGTTCCCAGAACGTCTTTCGCTCCTTGAACATGAGGTCCTTGCACTGCCGGCCCGACGTGGCGCAGACATGCGGTCGCCGCTCCAGCGTCGCGATCAGGCTGTAGATCGTGTCGCGGTGGTGGAAAACGATGTCCGCGTCCATCAGCGCGATGAATCGCGCCTCGACGGCGGAAAACTCGTGGACGAACCGGTTCCAGGCGTTGTTGCGACCGGGCTCCGGAATGTCGATCACGCGGGCGGTGAAGCCCTCGGCCCACGGGTGTTCGCGTTCCATCCGGTCGAACAACTCGCGCGCGACGGCGACCGTGCGGTCGGTGCAGCCGTTCGCGAGCACGAGGATTTCACACTGTTCGTGGCGCGCACACAGCTTCTCGAACGCCGACTGGCGGAACAACGACTCGAGCGTCGTGCCAATGGACTCTTCCTCGTTCCACGCCATCATGCCGATGGATAGAACGATGGGATTTTTCTTCACTTGATTGCTCATGGGGGACCCGCATTCGTGGATTGAACGCCCGTGCAGCTTATCGGCGGGTTGAATTTGCGTTCAGTGGGTTGTGACCTACGCGCGAGGCGGCACACACCCCATGTAAGGCGTGAGTCCAAGGGGTTAGCCTCCCGGGCCATGTGGAATTCGTCCGTCTCAGCCGTCCCACCGCGCGATCTCCGGTCCCCGCGCCGTTTCGCCGCGCCTGCATGAACGACCCTCTCGTCACCATCATCATGCGCTCGTTCAACGAAGGTTGGGCGCTGCGCGAAACCCTGCCGGCGCTCCAGGCGCAGGAGTACCGCCACTGGGAGCTCGTGGTGTTCGACTCCGGCTCGACCGATGGCTCGGTCGAGCTGCTTCGCGCCGCGCGGCCCCGGCACCTGGTCGAGCTGCTGCCCCACGACTACAACCCCAGCCGGGTGATGAACGAGCGCATGCAGCGGGCGCGCACCGAAGCCGCGATCTTCCTCAATGCCGACGCGACCCCGCAGGACCGCAACTGGCTCCGGCCGCTCGCGACCGCGCTGCAGGATCCGCACACCGCGGCGGTATTCGGACGGCAGATACCGCGCCCGGATTGCGCCGCGGTTTTCGCCCACGATTACGTCCGGTGCTTCGGGCCCCGGCGCGAATCGGCGCAGTGGGAGCATTTTTTCAGCATGGTGAGCAGCGGACTGCGCAAGGATGTGTGGGCCCGGCGCGGCTTCCTCGAATCGATGCAGTACTCGGAGGACGACGAGTATACGCGCTGGTGCCGCAGCGAGGGTTATCGGATCGTGTATTGTCAGGATTCAGTCGTGATGCACTCGCACAACTACACCCCGCACCAGGCGTACAAGCGCAGCTTCGGCGAGGCGTGGGCGCTCGCCGCCGTATGGAACGGCGCCCCGACCGAACTGACGCAGCCGGGCCGCGTGCTGGTCGGCTGGCTGAAGGACGCGGGCCGCGATTTCAAATTCTGCCGGCGCACCGGCCGGATCCGTGAATGGCCGCATGCCGCGCGCATCCGCTGGGAGCAACGCGTCGCGCGCCGCGCCGGGTTCAAGGCCGGCTGGGCGATGCATCGCGAACCGGTCACCGCGTAATCTTCCACCTCCACGTTTCCACATGATTGCGCCCACGTCCGTTCCGCCGCTGTCCCTGCCGATGCGCTCGCCGCGACCGACGCCCCGGGTTCCGCTGCGGCCGGCCGACGCGCGTCCGCGCTTCACGCCCGATGGCAGCCGGGAGCTCGAGGATCACCTCGAGCGCACCTGCGCGAAAATTGCGGCCGGGGTTTGCGGGCTCGTGTCGCGCCGCCGCGTCGACGGCATCCTGCTCGGCGGCGGCTACGGCCGCGGCGAAGGCGGCGTGTGGCGGACCGGCGACGGCGACCGGCCCTACAACGATCTCGAGTTTTATGTTTTTCTGCGCGGCAACCGCCACCTGAACGAGCGGCGGTTCGGCCCTGCGCTGCACGTGCTCGGCGAAATCCTGACGCCGCAGGCGGGCGTCGAAGTCGAATTCAAGATCGCTTCGCTACGGGAGCTGGAGGCGGGCCCGATCAGCATGTTCTCCTATGATCTCGTGATGGGGAACCAGCGGTTCGCCGGCCGCGATAATTTGCTCGCCGGCTGCCGCCATCACCGCGAGGCCGGGCAAATCCCGCTGCCCGAGGCGACCCGGCTGCTGATGAATCGCTGCACCGGTCTGCTGCTCGCGCAGGAGCGGCTCCAGCGCGCCACTTTCAGCGCGGCCGACGCCGATTTTGTCCGGCGCAACATCGCGAAAGCGGAACTGGCGCTCGGCGATGCGGTGCTCGTCGTGTTCGGACGATATCACTGGAGCGTTCGCGAGCGTCACCACCAGCTCCAGCGCCTCGCGCGAATCGAACCCACGCCGTGGATCGAGGACGTGGTGCGGCATCATGCCGCTGGCACGGAGTTCAAGCTGCATCCCGAGCGCAGCACCGCGTCGCGCGAGACGCTGCGGGCGCAGCAGGCGTCGCTGGCCGCGCTTGCCCGCAAGGTGTGGCTCTGGGTCGAGGGAGGCAGGCTGCGCCGCGCGTTGGCGTCGCCTCGCGAATACGCCCTGGCTCCGCTCCAGAAATGCCCGGAACTGGCCGGACTTCGCCGTGCGCTCGTGAACCTGAAGCTGCTGGGCCCGCGCGCCATCGCCGGCCGCGAAATGCGGCGGCACCCGCGCGAACGAATTCTCAACGCGATGTCATTGCTGCTGTGGGAACCGGCGGCATTGCAGGATCAACATCTTCGCGCGCTGGTACAGCGTGAACTGCGGACCGCTGCGTCCACGTTCGACGGCGTCATGGCCGCGTATCACCAGCTCTGGTCGCAGGTGAATTAGCCCGAGGCTTCGCCGACGGGTGTTACCCCGGGCGGACTGACCTTGCCGCGTCGAGCATCGTCGCCACGCAATAGAGATGGTCACCCGTCGGCCGGCGTATCATTCTCCGTGGATTTCCGATCCCCGATGAACCGCCTCCGTCTTTTCGGCTCTCTCGCGCTCGCACTGGCGGTGGCAGGTTGCACAAAACCCAGCGGCGAGCCGGCCGGAGCCACGGCCGGCGCGAAACCGCCCGCGATTCGAATCGGGTTCCTGGTCAAGCAACCGGAGGAACCGTGGTTCCAGTTCGAGTGGAAAGGCGCCGATCGCGCGGCCGCCAGGTACGGTTTCGAGGTCATCAAACTCGGCGTCGTCGACGGCGAGAAGACGATGACGGCGATCAACAGCCTCGCCGCCAAAGGCGCGCAGGGGTTTGTGATTTGCACGCCCGACGTGCGGCTCGGGCCCGCCATCGTCGCGCAGGCCCGCCAAAACCAGCTCAAGGTGATCACGGTGGACGACCAGTTCGTCGGCGCCGACGGCAAGTTCATGACCTCGGTCCCCTACCTTGGGATGTCAGCCAGCAGGATTGGCGAAAGTGTCGGCCGCGCCCTGCACGACGAAATGCAGCGCCGCCGCTGGCCCGCGGAAGAAAGCGCCGCCTGCGTCGTCACCTTCGAGGAACTCGACACGGCGCGCCAGCGGACGGAGGGAGCGATCGCGGCGCTGAAGGCCGCCGGTTTCCCGCCGGGTCGCATCTACAAGACGCCGCAGAAAACCACCGACGTGCCCGGAAGCTTCGAGGCGGCCAACATCCTCCTCACCCGGCATCCGGCGGTGAAGCGCTGGTTGATTTGCGCGCTCAATGACACCGGCGTACTCGGCGCCGTACGCGCGATGGAGGGCCGCGGGTTCGCCGCCGGGGACATCATCGGCATAGGGATCAACGGCACCGATTGCATCGACGAACTGCGGAAACCGAAGCCCACGGGATTCCATGGCTCGATGCTCGTGTCCGCGCCCGGCGAGGGGTTTCGCACGGCCGAGATGCTGTATCTGTGGATCAAGGACGGAACGATGCCGCCCCTGGACACGCGCACCACCGGCATTCTCATCACGCGGGAAAATTTCGAATCGGTACTGCGGCAGGAAGGCATTATCGACTAGATCAACCTCTCTTCCGCCATGTTCACGCTCGGTCTCGACTACGGCACCAATTCGGTTCGCGCGCTCGTGGTGCGCTGCCACGACGGAGCGGAATTCGGTTCCGCCGTCGTGGATTATCCCAGCGGGAACCAGGGCGTGCTGCTCGACCCCAGGGATCACAACCTGGCGCGGCAATTCCCGGGCGATTACCTTCACGGGCTCGAGCGGAGCGTCAAAGCCGCGCTCGCCGCCGCCCGGAAACGCCGCGGGTTTTCGGTCGATCGAATCGTGGGCATCGGCGTGGATACGACGGGCTCCACGCCTCTGCCCGTGGATGACGCGAACCAGCCCCTGGCGCTCACCGCGAAGTGGAGCAAGAACCCGAGTGCACAGGCGTGGCTCTGGAAGGATCATACCAGCCTGCGCGAGGCGGTTCGAATCACGGAGCTCGCGGCGCAGCACCGGCCGCAGTTCATCGCGAAATGCGGCAACACCTATTCCTCGGAGTGGTTCTGGTCCAAGATCTGGCACTGCCTCCACGTCGCGCCCGGGGTGTTCGCCGCCGCCCACTCCTGGGTTGAACTCGCCGACTGGATTCCCGCCGTTCTCGCCGGCGTGGCGAAACCGGAGGACATCGTACGCGGCGTATGCATGGCCGGGCACAAGGCGCTCTACGCGGACGACTGGGGCGGGCTGCCCGACCAGGAGTTCCTCGCGCTGCTCGATCCGAAACTCGCGGCGCTCCGCGACCGGCTGTATCAAAAGGCGCACGACGCCACCGTGCCGGCGGGGAAACTCGCGCCCGCGTGGGCGAGGAAACTCGGGCTGCCGGCCGGCATCCCGATCGCGATCGGCGAAATGGACGTGCACTACGGCGCCATCGGCTGCGGTGTCGCCGAAGGCGTGCTCGTGAAGGTCATCGGCACGTCGACGTGCGACTGTGGGGTCGTATCCGCGCAAAAATCCGTGCCGGACATCCCGGGCATCTGCGGGATCGTCAACGGCGCGATTCTGCCGGGTTACTATGGCATCGAGGCCGGCCAGTCAGCCGTCGGCGACATTTTCAAATGGTGGGTGGAAGTCGTATGCCGGGGAGATGGCCGGATGCACGCCGCGTTTACCGCCGAAGCGGCGAAGCAGAAACCGGGCGAGTCGGGGCTGCTCGCGCTCGACTGGAACAACGGCAACCGGACCATCCTCGTTGATCCGCAGCTGACGGGGTTGCTGCTGGGTCAGACCCTCTACACGCGGCCGGCGGAAATCTACCGCGCGCTGATTGAATCGACCGCCTTCGGATCACGGGCGATCCTGGAACGGATTAAGGAATACGGCGTACCAGTGCAGCGGATCGTGTGCGCCGGCGGCATTGCGGAAAAGAATCCGATGCTGATGCAAATCTACGCCGATATCACGGGCTGCACGATGCAGGTCTCGGGGTCTACCCAGGCCTGTGCCCTCGGCGCGGCGATTTCGGCCGCGGTCCTGGCGGGCTGCCACCCGGATTTTCCCGCTGCCCAGGCTGCGATGACCTCGGTCAAACCCAGGAGCTATCGCCCGATGGCCGCGAATCAGAAGGTGTATGATCGACTGTTTCGGCTGTATCGGGAAGTCCATGACGCCTTTGGCGGTCGCAATCGCGCGGCTGACCTGTCGCGCCTGATGAAGGATCTGCTCGAGATCAAACGCGCCGCGCAGAGGTAGAGTGGTGGCGTGGCAAGCGCGCCACCTACACGCGCGACATTTCAATAATGGAGCCGCGGCGCCCCCGCCGCGGAGATTGCATTTCGATGTGCATGATGCCGCGGCGAGGGCGCCGCGGCTCCACCAGCAGCACGGGCGTACCGTCCGCGCGCGCCGCGAGAAAAACGAAATCCTACAACCCGTACCGCCGCGGCTCGAAGCCGCGCGCCTTCACCGCCTCGGCCAGCGCCTTGCGGTCGAGCTGCGCCCCCGGCTTGACTCCGTTCTCGCGATACCACCCCTGGTTCATTTCCAGCGCATATTGCAGCCGGTCGCTGCGCGAACTCATGGTCTTCTCGTCGAACGGGTGCAGGGGATAAATCTCCTCGAGCACGCCCTCGGGATTGAAGAACCCGATGTCGAGCGCCGTCGGCGTGTTCCGCATCCAGAACTGCATCTGCTGCGGCTTCCCGTACAGGAACAGCATGCCGTCGTCCCGCCCGAGATCGCGCCGCTCCATCAGCCCGCGCTGCATCTCGGCCTGTCGGATCGCCAGCTGCAGGCGCACGACCTTGCCTCCAACTTTGATCGGAAAGTAGTCCATGACCGTCTTCGGGCCCGCACTGGCCGCCGCGGCCGGCTTGTCCCTGGCACACGCCACGAACGCGAGCGTGCCCACCAGCACCGCCGCCGCCAAGCCCCGCGAAACCGGATTTGCGCTTTTCACGAGGCCTGTGGCTAATCACCGTCCACCAGCAACTCAACCTCTCTCTTCGTGAATCGAACGCCACCGCCTCCACTCCTCTATGCCGACACCGAGCACAGTGCCGACGCGCTTTATTTCGGCCGCGTCAACGTGCCGGATGCGTTCGTGGCGTTCGCGCGCAACGGCCGCAAATACGCGGTGGTGGGCGCGCTGGAGTTTGGGAGGGTGAAGCGGACGTCCGATTTCGACGTCGTGCTACCGCTGGAGCGCTACCTGCAACGCGCCCGTGAAACGTGGCCAAGAAAAGTTCCCGGCGGCGCCGAGGTGATTTTTCTGCTCGGCCGCGAATTCAAGCAGAGGCGATTCACCGTGCCCGCGGATTTTCCCGCCGGCGTCTACGCGAAGCTCGCGGCGCTCGGACTAAAACTCGACGTCGCCTCCGGCCCGCTTTTTCCTGCGCGCGAAATCAAGACGCCGGCGGAGGCCGCCGCCATCCGCCAGGGCAACCGTTGCAGCGCGCTTGGGTTTGCCGCCGCCGAACGGATCCTGCGGGCGAGCCAGCCGCGCGGCCGCACCCTCCGGCATCGCGGCGAGGTGGTCACGAGTGAAAAACTGAAATTCGCGATCGAAACCGCCTGCCTCGAGGCCGGTGCGATGTCGCTCAATACGATTGTTGCCGGCGGGGATCAGGCGTGTGATCCGCACGAGCGCGGCTCCGGCCCGCTCCGGCCCGGCGAACTGATCGTCATCGATGTTTTTCCGCGCGTCACGGCGACGGGCTACCATGGCGACATGACCCGCACGTTTTTGCGCGGCCGCGCCACCGATGCGCAGCGCGCGATCGTGGCCGCGGTGCGCGAGGCGCAGCTTGCGGCGCTGAGGGAAATCCGCGCCGGTGTGAACGGTCGCGATGTGCACCGCAAGGTCGTCGCCGTGTTCGACGCACGCGGATTCGAGACGAAACGGACCGCGAAGGGCTCGGTCGGATTTTTCCATGGCACCGGCCACGGGCTCGGGCTGGCCGTTCACGAACCGCCCCGGATGAGCGGGATGGTCGACTACATCCTGAAACAAAACTCGGTCGTCACGGTGGAACCGGGTTTGTATTACCCGGGAATCGGCGGCTGCCGGATCGAGGACGTCGTACAAGTGACGGCGGCGAAGCCGCGAATGCTCTCCGACTACCATTACGAATGGGAACTGCGTTGAGCATCGGTTCCGGTCCGCCGCAAGACGAGCACGTCTCCTTCGATTCCAGACTCCTTGAACTCCCAAACTCGTTGTGAACAGGTCAAGTCTTCGAAAATTCCCCAACTGTCATTCTGAGGGCCGCCGAAGAATCCAGTGGCGCGTCCGGCTGCGAGCATCGTGCTGGATTCTTCGCCAAGCCTCAGAATGACAAACCGGGAATTGTGTCGGGTCTAAAGGTGCGCCTCGCTGAGAATCCACTTTCATGAAAGATCTTCCCCAGCTGCTGAAAAAAATCACGCGGTTGCGCATCCTCGTCGTCGGTGACGTGATGCTCGACCACTACATTTGGGGCGACGCCACGCGGATCTCGCCCGAGGCGCCCGTGCCCGTCGTCGACATTGCGCGCGACAGCTGGACGGCCGGCGGCGCCGCCAATGTTGCCCTGAACATCGCGTCGCTCGGCGCCCGATGCGCGGTGGCCGGTTTCTTCGGCCGCGACGCGGAGGGCACCAAACTCACGGAGATCCTCCACGCGAAAAAAATCGCCACCATTTCCACCCCGGGCAGCGCGGCGACCATCGTGAAGACCCGCGTACTGGTGCAGCACCAGCAGCTTTGCCGGCTCGATCGCGAGGCACCGCCGACCGCATACGCCGTCGACGGGCCGCAGATCGAAGCACTGCTGAAAGCGGAAATCCGCGCGTGCGACGCGGTCATCCTGTCGGATTACGCGAAAGGTGTGCTCACGGACGAACTGGTGGCGCGTGTGACGAAGCTCGCGCAGACCGCAGGCAAGTTCATCGCGCTCGATCCGAAACCGAAGCGCCAGCTGACGTTTCGCGGACTCGACCTCATTACGCCGAACAAGCGTGAGGCGCTTCAACTCGCGGGCATCGAGCCGGCGCCCCACACGCCCTTCCCCGCCGTGGAGGTGTGTGCGCGACTGCACGAACGGTTCGCGACCAGGAACGTTGTCGTGACCATGGGCGAGGACGGCATGCTGCTGAGCGCGAACGGAGGGATGCTGAAGACGATTCCGACCGCCGCGCGCGAGGTGTACGACGTATCCGGAGCGGGCGATACGGCGCTTGCGGCGCTCGTGCTGGCGCTCGCGGCCGGTTCCACGCTCGAGACGGCGGCGCATTTCGCGAACGCCGCGGCCGGCGTCGTCGTGGGCAAACTCGGCACCGCCACCGTCACGCCGAAGGAACTGATCGCTTACGTGAACCACCGGTGACTTTGGAAAACGAACATTCGCCCGCGGAGCGCGCAAAATCCGGCCGCGCGCTGTTCCTCGATCGCGACGGCACGCTCATCCTCGACAAGAACTACCTTTGCGATCCCGCGGGGGTGGAAATCATCCCCGGTGTCCCCGACGCGCTGCGCCACGCCCGCGCGCTCGGATATCAGCTGTTCCTGTTCACGAACCAGTCCGGCATCGGGCGCGGGCTGCACACGCTCGATGATGCGCTGCGCTGCAATGCCCGAATGGAGGAGCTCATTGGGCTGCCCGCGCCGCTGTTCACGGACATCTGCATCGCCCCCGAGTCACCGGACCAGCCGTCCACCTATCGGAAGCCCTCGCCGCGCTTCATCCTGGAAAGCATCACCCGCCACGGTCTGGATCCGGCGCAGTGCTGGATGGTCGGCGATCGCGAGGCTGATGTGCAGGCGGGCCACACCGCGGGGGTGCGGGTCGCGGCGGTCTGCACGGGAAAACACGACGCCGCCGGCTGGGCCGCGCTGGCGCTGCCCGACGTGCCCGTCTTCCCGAGTTTCGTCGAGTTCGTGGCCACGCTGACGTGATGCCGGCGTCGACCGGCGTTGGGAGACAAACTTCCAGGTTTCGTTCGCTGGACAATCCGTCCGCCGCGAACAGCCTCCGGAGCATCTCCGTCATGAAAGCTGCACGCCGGATTCCCCCACTCCTGTTCTTCGTGGCGTCGATGGCTGGCGACCAGGAAACCGATTCGTACGTCATCCATGCCTGAACTCGCCGAGGTCGAATATTTCCGGAAGAGGTGGCATCTCGCGGCGCGCGGGGAGCGCATCGTGGAGGTGCTCGCGCATGACAGGAAGAAGCTGCTGCGTGAAATCGACCTGCCGGCCTTTCGCCGCTCGATGGTCGGCGCGCGGCTCGAATCCTCCGGGGCGCGGGCGAAGCAGATGCTCTTTCGGTTCAGCGGCGACGTCTGGCTTGGTATTCACCTGGGCATGACGGGAGAGCTGACGGTGGCCCCGCCAGGCCACGGCCCTGGGCGCCACGACCACCTCGTGCTGGTGACCACGCACCACGCGCTCGTTTTCAACGATCCGCGAATGTTTGGCCGGGTGGATTTCCATGTCGGTCCCGAACCGCCGGCATGGTGGTCGAGCATCGCGCCGGCGATCCTGTCGGACCAGTTCACCGTCGCCGCCCTGGCGGCGTTCCTCCGGCGGCGGCGGCGCGCGCCGATCAAGGCGGTGCTGTTGATGCAGGAGCGTTTCCCGGGCGTGGGCAACTGGATGGCCGATGAAATTCTGTGGCGCGCGGCGATTCACCCCGCGCACGCCGCGGGCAGCCTCACCCCCGCCGGGGTGCGGACGCTGTGGCGCGAATGTCGCAACGTTTGCCGCCAGGCCCTCGCTCGGATCGCCGGCCGCGGTGATTCGCTACCAGAGGATCTCAACGTCAACATACCCGCGACGTGGTTGTTCAAGCACCGCTGGCGCCGGGGCGGTCGCTGCCCGAAAACCGGCCAGCCGCTGGCGCACGCCACGATCGGCGGCCGGACCACGTGCTGGTCGCCCGCCCGGCAGAAACTGAAGAGGGGCCAAACTGCCACGGGTGCGGCAAGCGCGCTGAAGTGAATCGAGCCCGCCCACGCATTCGCAATTCCATGCCGCCCCCAAAAAAACTCCGTCTCGATGAACTGCTCGTGGCCCGCGGACTCGTGGAATCGCGCGCCCAGGCCAAGGCACTGATCATGAGCGGTCGGGTGCGCCATGGCACCGACCGGCTGGAAAAGCCGGGCAAGGAGATTTTAGCTGATCTCGACCTCGAGATTGAACAGCTGCCGCGGTTCGTCAGCCGTGGCGGGGAAAAGCTCGCCGCGGCCTTGCAACGCTTCGCGGTGGATTTGCAGGGCGCGCATGTGCTCGACGTCGGCGCGTCGACCGGCGGATTCACCGATTGCGCGCTTCAGGCTGGGGCCGCGGACGTGGTGTGCGTCGACGTCGGTCGCGCGCAGCTTCACGCCCGTTTGCGCGCTCATCCGCGCGTCACCAACATCGAGAAAGTCAACGCCCGGTTTCTCTCGGCGAAGGACTTGCCGCGGGCGGATTTCGATGCCGTGGTGATGGACCTGTCGTTTATCTCGCTGCGCTCGGTGTTGCCGGCGGTCTGGCCGTTTCTGCGGCCGGGCGGCACGCTGATCGCACTGGTGAAGCCGCAGTTCGAAGCGGGCAAGGCGGAGGTGGATCGCGGACGCGGTGTGATCCGCGATGCCGCCGTGCAGGAGGGCACGCTGAATGCAGTCCGCGATTTCGCGCTCGCGGAGCTGCCCGCGGCGAAACTCATCGGCACGATCGACTCGCCCATCACGGGCGCAGACGGAAATCGCGAATTCCTCCTCGCCTTGCGCAAAGGCGGCAAAGTTGCGTGAGTCGCTCGCGTAGCAAGAGCGTAGCAGCCGAGGTAACGAGGCTGGCCGAACAACACTTTCTCATTGGAGGTCTCGATTTCGTCGCTACCGTCCGCGTGCGCCTCGCGCCAACCATGAATCCGATCCGCAAGCTCGCGTTTGTCGTCAACGCGCAGAAGGACGGTGCCCCTGAACTCGCGCGGGAACTCATCGCCATCGCGCGCCGGATGGGACTCACGCTCAAGCACACCGCACGCTTTCCGCTGCCGCAGGGTTACCTGAAGGGCTGGGACGCGTGCTGCGTGATCGGCGGCGACGGCACGCTCCTCGGCGTGGCGCAGGAATCGGCGCGCGAACAGGTCCCGCTCATCGGCGTGAACCGCGGCAATCTTGGTTTCCTGACCACATTTTCGGCGGACGAGGCGCGCGGTTATTTCACCGAACTGTTGAAAGGCAGCTTCCAAATCGATTACCGGACCATGCTGGAATGCTCGACGGGCCGCGGCGTACGCGACCTCGCGCTCAACGATGTGCTGCTGAAGGACGAAGTGAACTCCCGCCTGGTCCGGCTCGAAGTTTTCGCGGACGACGAGTTGGTCACGGATTACACCTGTGACGGGCTGATTTTCGCCACGCCGACGGGATCAACGGCCTACAATTTGTCGGCCGGCGGTCCGATTCTTCACCCGCGCGCGGGCGTCGTCGCCATGACCCCGATTTGCCCGCACACGTTGAGCAATCGTTCCGTCATTTTCCGCGAAAACGTCCGGCTCCGAATCTTCAATCGCAGCGAGCGCTCGCGATTGCTCGTCGCGCTCGACGGCCAGCGCGTGATGCCGGTGAGTTCGGATCCGGTGGAAATTTCGGTCGCCCGTGCGCGGCTGCCGCTCGCACAGCGTGCCACCTATTCCCACTTCGCGATCGTCCGCACCAAATTAAAATGGAGCGGCGGCGTCGCCGGCCCCGCGTGAGCCGCACTCAGCCCTTGTTCTTTTTCCTCTTCGCCTTCTCCTGATCCGCCTTCATCTCGGCTTTCTCATCGGGGTCGAGGACGCCGTTCTTGTTCTTGTCGTACTTCTGCAGGTCCTCGGCGTCTTTTTTCTTCTTCCCCTCCGACTTTTGCTCAGCCGTTTTTTCCGCGGCGTGCACGGCGGGAACGACAAACGCGCCTGCCACGACCAGCGCGATAACCAGCCAAGCGAGTCTGGACGTGAGTTTCTTCATGTGGTGGCGACACTGGACAAATCCGCCTCAACTCCAACTAGATTCAAGCAGGCGCACGACGTCCGCCCGCACGGTTTCTATCCGCTTGTACGCCGCAACTTCCGCCGGCATCGACACCAGGGACCGCCGCAACTGCACTGACGCGGGGTGGCGTGCCACCTGATCGAGGCGGTGCAGCGCGATCCTGATCCCGAACGCCACGCCGTCGGTTTGAGGGAGCTTCACCAGCGCCTGGTACTCCACGCGCAGCCACAAACGATCCAGCGCGACCGGAAGTGCAGGCGGCGCCACGTGACGTGAGGGGTGCAGGTTCAACTCGTCGGTCGCGACGAGGCCCCAATTTTCGCGGAGAAACGCGACCCCGGGTTTCAATTTCGCCATCACCTGCTGAATCGCGGGGGCAAGCGCACGATTGAGCCCGGGCACCGGCGCATGGACGACGTCCATCGTGCGACCGATTTTTTTCTCCAGCGCCCAGCCCGTGGGAAAACAAAGCGCGCCACCTCGCAGCCGAAATGCGCCTTTGCGGTCGAGAGAGAGCAACAGGATGTCGGGCTCGAACGACGTGGCCAGCGCGTGCACATTTTCTGCCCCGGGCAGATTCCATCTCCGCGTCAGGTCCGAAAACTCCGCCAGCAGCGGTGCTCCCTCCGGCTCGAGCGTCGCGTAACGCGCCGGCTCCTCCGCCACCCAGCGCGCCCTCTCCGCCAGAACCCGGCCGGTCGGATCCTGGGGCCGAAAAAAGTCGCGTGGGTCGCTGCGCCGCAGCGTGGCCCGAAACCGGTAGTCGCCTTCCGGAAAAAGTGCGCCCAGCCGATCGCCGTCGTCCGCGCCTGGAGAATCGGCTCGCGCCATTGCAATTTCCGGCGGCTACGGACTAACAATCAGCTGCGTCCGCTGCGCGCGTGAAAAATACCGGGTCGCGAACGCCGCCAGATCGGCGATGGTGACCGCGTCGATCCGGCCGTCGTAATTTTTCCAGTCGTTGATCGGCTGGCCTTGCAGTGCATTCAGGCCCGCCTGCATCGCCCGCGATGAGTTGGTCTGCATCCCCTGCCGACGGCCGGCCTTCAGCCGCGCCTGGCAGCGCGCCAGTTCGACCGGCTCGACGCCGCCGGACTGCACGCGCGCGATTTCCGCGTCGATCTCCGCCAGCACCTCCGCCTCCTTTCCGGGCTGGGTCCCGGCAAAGAAAAAAAACATGCCGGCATCGAGTCCGGTGACCCGCGCCGAACGGACGAAATACGCCAGGCCCTTTTCTTCGCGCACGCGCTCGAACAGTCGCGACGCCATGCCGCTGAAGAGTTCGTCCGCGACCTCGCCGACGTAGAAATCATCCGCGTGGACGCGGGGGCCCGAAAACGCCTGGCCGACGACCGCCTGTTCGCGCGGCTGCCTTTCGATGAAGTCGCCCGGTTGTGCCGGCAGCACCGCCGGTAGTCCGGCAATGTCGGATACGGCCGGCACGCCGCCGCGCGGAATCCGGGCGAGAAACGCCTTCAACTTCGGCACGAATTTCTTCGGGTCGAAATCGCCGGCGACCGCGAGCACCACATTCGGTCCGACACAAAGCCGGCGGAACAAGGCCGCGAGATCCGAGGGCGTCAGCGCCTTCACGCCGGCTTGATCGCCATGCGGATCAAGCGCGAGCGGATGCCCGCCAAAAAATTTCTCCCGCAGTTTCTTTCGCGCCCACGTCACCACGTCGTCGTCGTCCTGCTGCAACGACGCGACCTGCGCGTCGCGCTCCGTGGTGAAGGTGGCCGGCTTGAAGGCCGGCGTGAGCACCGCGTCGGCGATGACGCGGAGCGCGCGGTCCGCATCCGTGGGCAGCACCTCCGCCGCGAGCCCGAGGCTGTTGTTGCCGGAAAAGGGATAAAACGATCCACCGGCCTCCTCGATGAACTGCGCGACTGCCGCGGCGCGGTGGGTTTTCGTGTCCTTCGTCAGCATCGTCGCGAGCAGGGCCGTTGAACCGCGCCGGCCCGGCTGCTCGTAAAGCGAACCGCCCTGCATCAGCAGCCGCAGGTGCAGGTCGGGCAGACGGCGGTCGGGCTGGAGCAGCAGCCGGGTACCGTTCGGCAGTTTGATTTCCGAAAAATCCGGCGACCCGGCCGCCATGGCGGCCGGCGCCGCGATCGGCCGGTTCGAGTTCGCGGGATTCAGCGACACCGACGTCAGCCGGCCGCGCGCGAGGTACTTTTGCAGCATCGCGCGCACATCCGCCGGCGTGATCGACTGCAGCCGCTCGAAATACGTGCGGCTGTGATCGAGATCGCCGACCACCACCTCGGCAACGCCCAATCGCGAGGCCTGGCCGCTCATCGTTTTGCGCGAGTTGATTTCACCAACGACCAGCTGCCGCATCGCCTTCTTCAGCTGCGGCGCGGTGAAGCCGCTTGTCACACAGCGCGCCAGCACCCGCTCGATCGTCGCGTTGGCGGCTTCACGTTTCCCGCCGTCACAGGTACACGAGATGCAAAAAAGCCCACTCGTGCCCGGATTCCATGCCGACGCATCGATCGTGTGCACCAGCGCGGCGCGTTCGCGCACCTCCTGCCAGAGGACCGAGCTGTCGCCATGGCCGAGGATGGTGGCGAGCAGATCGAGTACCGGCGCATCGTCGTGCGCGAGACCGGGAATTGGCCAGGCGAGCACGCTGCGCGTGACTTCGACATCCTCGAAACGGTCGTCCATGCGCGGCGCGAGCTGCGCCGGCTCCTCCGGCACCAGCACGGGCGCGAGCCGCACGCGGGGCGCGACCCCGAAATGCTGCTCGATCGCGGCCTGCGTGGCCGCGAGGTCGATGTCACCGACGACGACCACGACAAGGTTGTTCGGCACGTAGCGCGACCGGTAATAGCCGACGAGATCGTCGCGGGTGACGACGGAGAACACGTCGCGGTGCCCGATAATTGGATACCGGTAGGGATGCTCGCGGAACGCCGCCGCAAAGAGCGCCTCCCAGAGCCGGTTGTCCGGATCGTCACGCGTCATCGCAATCTCGCGCTGGATCACGTCCTTCTCCTTCGCCACCTCGTCCGCCGGCAGCGTCGAATGCAGGACCGCATCCGCGAGTAAATCGATTGCCATGCCGGTGTGTTCGCTCGGGAGGTCGATGTAATACACCGTCCGGTCGAACGTGGTATACGCGTTGATGTAGCCGCCGTGCGCCTGGACCGTCGCGCTGATTTCGCGGCCGGCCCTGCGCTCCGTGCCCTTGAAGAGCATGTGCTCGAGAAAATGGGACAAGCCCGCGCCCAGATGCGCGTTTTCGTGGATGCTGCCCGATTTCACCCACACCTGCACCGACGCGAGCGCCGCCGAGGTGTCGCGCTTCAACAGGACCGTGGTGCCATTCGGAAGAATCGTGCGCTGCACCGGCTCACGCCAGAACGCTTCGAGCAGCTTCAGATCACCGGCGGTGGCCGTCGTTTTGCTTGGCATGGGGGAACAGATGAAGAGCGCCCGGCCGTGGTGGCGCGAGCATTGTATGAACACGGAGGGTGACGCGGTCAGGCCGTCCCGAATGCCTCGGCGGTCGACGTCCCGCGCGGGCGCTTTGCGGGCTGGAACGGTTTTACGAACGCCTCGTCGAAATCGTAGATGTCCGAGAAGTCTTCGCGTCGATCGTTCTCGGTTTTCGAAAATACGTTGTACTCGATCAGGTTGAAGACGATCTCGCCAAAATCACGGCACCGGCGGACGCCCCAGGTGTTGAGGACGGTCTTTGCCAGCGGACCAAATTGCTCGAGCGCGTAGGCCCGCAGACCGTCGAGCAACTCGGGGCCGCTGACGTGCCGCGATCGCTCGGCCCGCGCTACATCTTTCTTACGCAACTCCTTCACCGTGTGGTCCAAGCCCAAGCGCACAAAATCATAGGCTCTTCGATCGTAGCGCGGATCCTCCTTGCAGATGAGGGTGACGATTTCGCTGAAGTCCGGGTTTTGCATCGAACGGGCGGCGACGTTGGCACACGCGAGGTGACGGCGCAACCCTGTCGATGCCCGCTGCTGCATGCGTGTTAATGCTAATGACTATAGTCTCGAAAATTCCCTATGCCGCGTCAGTTTTCCGTAAAAATGATCGCCTCGACCCAAACAAACCACCCCTTGTCTGGCAACGCGAAGGCCGACCGTAAACCGCTTTCAGCGGTGGAGCTCGCCACCGCGAAGTTGAAGTTGGCCAGGCTGCGAATCACGCAACCGCGGCTCGCCATCCTCGCTTCGCTGAGCAAGCGGGATCAGCCGTCGAGCATCGAACAGCTGCACGAGGACGTGGGGCCGGAGAATTGCGATCTTGTGACGGTCTATCGCTGCATGGCGGCCTTCGAGGAAATCGGGCTGGTCCGCCGCGCATTTTTCCACAACGGAACGGCGCTGTACGAGATCAACCTCGGGCAGCCGACGCGTTATCACGTCGTTTGCAAGCAGACGAACCGGGTGGAGGAACTCGATCCTGCGACGTCGGATGAACTCCGCCGCGCCATTGAGGTGGTGCAGGAAAAGCTCCGTGGGCGCGGCTATTCCGGCGTGGGCCACATCGTCGAATTCTTCGGCGTGGCACCGCAGCCCTCGCGAACCAGCGCTCCGGCAATACCCCCGACACGCTAAATTTCAGGTCCGGCAAAGCGCGGGCGAAAGCCCGCGCTTTTTTTGTTTTCACGCGAACGCTCCTCACCAGCCAGCAGGCGCTGCCGTCACATTTTTTGGAGACGCCGCGAACCCCAGGCGCTGGCTGGCCGCAACGGTCGATTCACCCGAGGGCGGGAGGAAACTGCCGGAGCGCAGAACACGCGCTTCGCGCTCGCGGCGAGGAGTCGGCCATCGGGATGCCCGTTACTTCGCGCCGGCGAGGTTCGCGGCGACCTCGTCCCACTTCACGACATTCCAGAAAGCGGTCACGTACTCCGCGCGTCGATTCTGATACTTCAGGTAGTAGGCGTGCTCCCAAACATCGAGCCCGAGCAACGGCGTGCCGCCATCGCTCAGGGGCGAATCCTGGTTGGCCGTGGAAATCACGGCGAGTTTGCCGCCTTTCGAGATCAGCCACGCCCAGCCGCTGCCAAAGCGCGTCATCGCCGCGTTGGTGAATTCGCTCTTGAACTTATCGAAGGAGCCAAAGCTTTTCGTGATCGCATCATTGAGCGCGCCCCGCGGTGAACCTCCGGCGTTCGGCGCCAGCGTGCGCCAGAAGAACGCGTGATTCACATGGCCGCCCACATTGTTGCGCAGGGCGGTGCGGACGCCCGCCGGGAGCGCGTTGAGATCGCGCAGCATTTCCTCGGCGGACATCTTCTGCAGCGCCGCCTGATCCTTCAGCGCGTTGTTCGCGTTGGTGATGTACGCCTGGTGGTGCTTCGAATGGTGAATCTCCATCGTGCGCGCGTCGATGTGCGGCTCGAGAGCGTCATAGGCATACGGCAGCTTCGGGAGCGTGAACGGCTGCGTGGTGGCACCCGCGGCGGAACGACCCGTGGCCGCGTGGCTGGGGATTGAGCCGAGCCCGATTGCTGCCGCGCCCGTGCCTAAGACCTTCAGTGCCGAGCGACGCGAAACCTGAATGTGGGGATTCATGTGCCGCACGCTAGCGCACCCCGCGCGCGGCGCAAGTCGCAGCCCGCTCGCGGGAAGAGCGGGTTCACCGCCGCGCGGGCCGTTCCGATCCAGAAGTGGGAGACCTCACCTGGCAAATCCGCCTGCCGCACCCGTCGCCGCCATGTGTTCTTGCCAAAACTTCCGGCCGCTCCGAGCGTGCTCGCCCCTAATATGAGCTCCCCCATCTCCCGCCGCACTGCCCTTCGCTCGCTCGCCGGCGTCACCGCGCTGGCTGCGCTTCCACGTCTCGATGCCGCCGACGAAAAGAAAAAAAAGCGGGCGCGCGCGGCGGAACCGGCCGCAGCTGCCACCGGCAGCGGCCCGGGCTTCCGTCAGTCCGTGTGCAAGTGGTGCTTTCGCGACATTCCCCTCGATCAATTCTCGGCCGCCGCGAAGGAAATGGGACTGGCGTCCGTCGAGCTGCTCTCCCCCGAGGATTTCCCGACGCTGAAGAAGCATGACCTGATGTGCGCGATGGTGAGCAATCCCACCGCGAAAACGCCGCAGGGCGTCACTGTCGGTGGAATTCCCAAGGGCTGGAACCGGCTCGAACACCATGACACGCTGGTAACGGCGTTTGAGAAACGGATTGGCGAGGTCGCCGACGCGGGCTTTCAAAACCTGATCTGCTTTTCCGGCAATCGCGAGGGAATGGATGATCAACAGGGAATCGAGAATTGCGCCGTCGGACTGAAACGGCTGATGCCGGCGGCGGAAAAGCGCGGCATCACGATCGCGATGGAACTGCTCAATTCCAAGGTGAACCACAAGGATTACATGTGCGACCGCACGCCGTGGGGCGTCGAGCTGGTGAAGCGCGTCGGCTCGGAGCGGTTCAAGCTGCTCTACGACATCTACCACATGCAGATCATGGAAGGTGATGTGATCCGGACGATTCAGGACAATCACCGCTACATCGCGCATTACCACACGGCGGGAAACCCCGGCCGCAACGAGTTCGAGCCGCAGGATCCGCAGGAGCTCAACTACGTCGCGATCATGCGCGCAATCAAAGGCACGGGCTTCACGGGATTTGTCGGCCAGGAATTCCTGCCCAAGCGCGACGCGCTCGCGTCCTTGCGCGAAGCCGTGAAGCTTTGCGCGGTGTAGGCGGCAGTATCCGGTCGAATTCGCGCCCGCTCATGCGCTCGATCCGCGGCGCCCGCGCAGGTCTTTTCCCAAGTACGGCCAACATTCGAGTCGGTGGCTGGCGGCTTCAGTCCCGTGCGCGATGCCCACGCGCTCAACGTCCAGCCCGCCCGGCTCAAGCTCGTTCGTGCCGACCGCAGCGCGCCCTTCGCGTCGTTTGTCCCCACCAGCCTGCCGGAGGATATCACCGCCGATGAAGTTGCAATCATGAACCAGCTCGAGATGACGGCGCATGTCACCCCGGGACAAATCCTCAAAGTGATCGACACCTCGCCGCCGCCGGCGGCCGGCGCGGGACCCGGTTATGCGCAGCCCGCTTATCCGTATCCGCAAACCGGGTATCCGCAGCCGCCCTACCCGCCGCAGGGTTATCCACCGCAGGGCTACCCGCCCCAATCATATCCGCCACCGCAAGGTTATCCGCCTTCGTACCCGCAGCCGTATCCGCCGTCCGCGCCAAATTACCCGCCATCGTATCCGAATCACCCGCCGCAATCCCCGCCCGCCACGCAGCCGAACTGGCCGCGGTAGCCAGCCCTTCGGCACGTTCACCCGAATTGGAGTGGAGTAGTGACCATTCGCGTGAATTGGCGTCTATTCGCGGTTGAACTGAATTGTTCCGACTTGGCTCCGTCGTGCGCCGCGTATTCATCCTGTCCCCGGCCAAGGTTGGCGGTGTGCGCGCCCGGCTGCTGTTGAACCGACGCTCGCCATTTGCGCTCGCCCGGCAATTTCATACCTCGGGTCTCCCCCTCGCGGACATATTCTCGTTTGCGAGCGCACTGTACTTCCGCGGCAAGATCACGTACGCGCGCCATTTCGCCGATGCGCGCTCCGGCGATCTAATTCGCGTGATTACCGCGAATGCCGGGCTCGTGGATCCGGACCGGATCGTTACCCCGGCCGAATTGCGCGCCTTCGGACGCGTCGATATCAACGAGGACAATCCCCGCTACCGCCTGCCACTGCAGCGCGATGTGAAGGCGGTGGCACGCGAGCTGGGCGGCGGCGGCATTGCCGTGTTGCTCGGCAGCATCGCGACGGAAAAATACCGCGAAGTCCTGCTGGAGGTTTTTGGCGAGCGAGTCGTTTTCCCGCGGGACTTCGTCGGTCGCGGCGACATGAGCCGGGGCGGACTGATGCTGCGCGCAGCACGCGCCGACGTGGAACTGCCCTACATCACAGTCCAGGGTGCGGTGTTGAAGGGAAAGCGCGCGCCGCGAATCGCGGACATGAGGTAGCCCCCGGGAGCGCGGGCGTCTCGCCCGCAACAGGAAACGATGCGGGCGGGACGCCCGCGCTCCCAGGGAAAACGGCGGCTTTCAGCCGCACGGGAACCGGTTTTTCGAACGGACGACGGGTCGATGGGGGTTTGGAGTTCCTTCAGGCAGCTGCGGCTGGAAGCCGCAGCCACTTTCCAGACACCTATCGTGAGGAGTTTGACGACGTGGCTTTCCCGTGGGCGCGTTCGTCTCGCCCGCATGTCATCCGGTTGCGGGCGAGACGCCCGCGCTCCCAGGCCCGTCGTATCGATACCCGACGCCGTGAATCGTGGCGATTGCATCGGGCGAAGCGGGGCTCGCGATTTTCTTCCGCAACTGGGCGACGTGCTGGTCCAGCGTGCGCGTCGTGCCAACGTAGCTGATACCCCAAACCGCATTGAGCAGCGCATCGCGCGTCAGCACTTCGCCGGCGTGGGCCGCGAACACCTCTGCCAGTTTCAGTTCGCGAGCCGTCAAGGCCACGCTCTCGCCCTCAACGGTCGCGGAAAATTTTCGGCGATCGATCTCCGCCGCGCCGAGTTTGAAGATGGGCGGCAACTCGGTCCCGCCCTTTTCGGCCTGACCCGCCCGTGATCGGCGGAGGAGCGCTTCGACTCGCGCCAGCAGTTCGTGCACCCCGAAAGGTTTCGTCACGTAATCGTCAGCGCCGAGTTTGAGCCCGACAACCTTGTCGACCTCCTCCCCTTTCGCGGTCAGCAGCAACACCGGGACACGCGCGCCGCGGGCCCTCAGCTCGCGACACACGTCGTAGCCGCTCGCCTTCGGCATCATGATGTCGAGCATCACCAGATCGAATTTCTCCTGCGGAAACAGCCGCAGCGCCTGCGCCCCGTCACTGGCGGCTGTCACCGCATAGCCGTCGCTCTCGAGCGTGGCGACAAGTCCAAGCCGGATGTTGGCGTCGTCTTCGGCGATGAGAATTTTCGCTTTCATGCTGGAGGGCGGGCCGGCCCGCTTCGTTTCCGGGCCGGCGTGTTCATGGCAGCTGGAGAATGAATTCCGCTCCGCCGCCCTCGCGCGGCGCGAATCGCAGTTCGCCGCCGAGCCCCCGGGCGAGTTGCCGCGCGATGCTCAGCCCGAGCCCCGCGCCGGTTTTCTCTGCCGTCAGGGCATCGTCAACGCGATGGAACTTCTCGAAAATCCGATCGCGATGCTCCGACGGCACACCAGGTCCGCGATCCGCGACCCGCACTTCCGCGGCCGGGGCCTGCCCTGAGCCTGCCGAATGGGCCTGCCCTGAGCCTGCCGAATCGGCCGCGCCCGTGGTGAGCGCCACTGTCACCTCGCGACCTTCCGACGCGTACTTGCAGGCGTTGTCCAGCAGGTTGAGCACGATCTGCTCGAGCGCGTCGCGATCGGTCATGACCGTCACCGCCGCATCCGGAATCTGGCGACGCAACGTGAGCCCGCATTCCGCCAGCCGCGGCGCCTGCGAGTCGAGCAGCCGCGAGAGTTCCGCCGTCAAGTCGACCGGTTCGCGGGCAAACTTTTTCCTCCCCTGCTCCAGCCGGCTGAAATCCAGCGCGTTGTTCACCAGCCGCGCCAGCCGCTGGGTCTCGCGCCCGATCGTCCGCAGGTAATCGCTGCCCTGCGCGGCATCGCGCACGCGGCCCTGCTCGAGCAATTCGGAGTAGAGCCGGATGGTGGTGAGCGGCGTTTTGAACTCGTGGGAAACGTTGGCGACGAACGAGGTCTTCTGCGCCGCCTCCTCCTCGCTCCGGCGCGCCTGCCACAGCAGCAGCGATCCGCCCGCGAGGATCGCGGTGACAAAAATCGCCACGAGCAGGATGCTGATCCAGAAAAACGCGCGCCCGTTTTGCTCTACCGTCGGCGACACGTTGAGGAATCCGACGACCTCCCAGCCCGGAAAGATGTTCTCCGCAAGCGGCACGGTGACCGCGGGCGCGCCCTGCGCCGGCACCTGGCCGATTTGGTGCAAGGTTCGCCGCTGATGATCGCGCAGCGCGTAACCTTCTCCCCGCGCCGCCTCCGTCGGCAACGCGCCGGCGAGCCGGCCGGTCATCGCCGCCAGTTCCAGCTCAACGCCGCGCACTTCCGTTGCGCCGGAAGGAAGCACCCAGCCGAGCAGATGCAGCCGGCCATCGACCAGATGCGGCAGCCAGCCGCGGCGGTCCGGCGCCGCGTCCTTCATTCGGGCGACCTGTGCCGCGGGTGCATTCACCTTTCCCTCGTTCGCCGCGCCGCGGCGCCAGTCAGACGCCGTCGCTTCCGCCTTCACCTTCTCCGGGATGGCCGCCGCGGCCAGGTCCGCCTCAGCTCGGCGCTGCATGCGGCTTGAACTTCGCTCCGTTTCGTCGCTCATCGCCGGACTCGATGCGGACGGCGCGACCCCGGCATTCGCCGCCGTGGGATACGGAGTCTTGAATAGTTCCTGCACATCGCGCCGCGCCGACTGTACCTGGGCCACATTCTGCGACACCGCCTTGCGGGCTTCGTCCTCGATGGCCGTCTTCGCCTGTGCCGGTGCATTGGTTGCGTCGGGAGACATCGGAGAACTCCACGGCGGCGATTCGCTCAACCGCCGGCCGAACCGGCGAACGAAGCCGCGCGCATCCTCGTCGGCGGCGCCGCTCGTCGGCCGCAGGAGCCGGCCACCCAGCGTGCTGCGAAATGCCGTGCGCACGAGCGGCTGCGATCTTTCCCAGTCGCCGAGAAACGCGTCGAGCGACTCCGCCGGTGCCGCGGCCAGCACGTCGAGCAGCCCGGCCTGTACATCGCCCACGAGCAGTTCAACATTTTCCGCAATCAGTCTTGCGCGGGCCGCCACCGCCGCGCGGCGCGTTTCGCGGGCCTCGGCCGATTGCTCCGCCAGCCGCGCCTGCTCGCGCCGCAACAACTGGATGGCGCCGGCGCCCACCAGGAGCGTCGGCACCAGCAGCAGCAGCCAGTAGGTGACGATTCGGCGCGAGGCGGGCGACACGGGCTGCACGTTAGCGGAAGCGGGCAGGTTGGGAAGACGCGAAACGCTACTGATTGCCCGTGGTGTTCTGCTGGGTCTTCACCTGCGTGCTGTCGGCGCGATAGGCTTTTCGCTCCGCATTGCTCAGCCCGTCCTTCTCCAGCCGATCCGCCTCGGGCGCCGCCGCCGCCGCCATCTGCTGCACGGCAGCGTTGGAATAAGTCTCGCCCATTCGGCGCAGCTCATTGGCCTTCGCCCGCAACTGCGCCGCCGCCTGATCGCGGCGATTCGAATCGACGAGCGCGACCGCTTCATCCTTGGCCACCGCCATCACGTTGGCGGCATAGTCGGACTGGACGCGCTGATCCGCCGACTTCACGACGGCCGAACGGCTCGCGCTGAATTGCACCCGGCGATTGGCCGTGAGGCTGCCCGCACGCTGCTTGATCGGATCCTCGTAGGTGACGCGGGCGCGCGCGATTTCAAATTCGTCACCCGGCTTGGCGGGCGATACCTCGACCTCGATCAACGCGAACTTCTCCTGTCCGCTGTAGAGCTGGTTGAGGCTCAACTCGGCCTTCTGCCCGCGAATCACACCGTCACGCCCGACAAAGCACAGCGGGCGGACGCCCTTGGGAAATTCGATTTCGATCACGATCCGCCGCGCCACCACGCTCAACACGTCGCCGAGTTCCGCGGCAAAGATCCGCGGCAGGTCGGAGCTGTGCTCGACGAAGTAGGTGTTGCCATCGCTGCGCTGGGCCAGCCGCGTCATGAGATCCTCGTTGAACCCAAGCCCGAGCCCGATCGTCGTGACGGAGATTCCTTCCTTGAGCAGCGAG
>JAUSID010000087.1 GCA_030648295.1 Opitutaceae bacterium
TATCCCGTCGACCCTCCGCGATGCGAGCCACGGCTGCCGTATCCACGACCATGTGACGAGCCACTGCGCTACCGCGTGCAAGCGGTGGAACCAGGGAAAGAGTTCGACCATACGGGATTCGAGTTGCCGCCCGCACCGGAAGCGGCGGCCGCGGCAGCCGGACAGGGGCAACTGTTCAACGACGATTACACCCAGCCCGATGCCGCCGATGGCGAACCGGTTTTTTGGACCGACAGCGTCGGTCAGACCTTCCCGGCGGGCGACTTTGTCCAAGCAGACATGCCGGAAGCCGTATGAAAACTCGCCCGTTGACAGCGAACTGGCGGCGGCTTTGCTCGGCGCATCGTGACCGCCGCGATTGATGCGGGAATTCCGTCAAGCACCCTGCCGGTCCCGGCCGATTTTTCGATCTTCTGCCCTCGGATCGACGGCTTCAAACTGCGCGTGGCGCCGAAAGGCGAGAGGGCCCTCCGATGGCTTGGGGGACTACGGAGGTGGCTTGGATTTTTCATCGTTCACCCTCCCCTTAAACCGCTCCCGCTGAGAATCCGATTTCCTATCAGTAAATCAAAGCGCTCATCGGTTACGTACGAACTTTTCAGCCGAAATAAACCAACTTCTATATGGATACTATTCCGAACTTCCTGGACGTGACGGCACTAGTTGTCGGTGTTGTGGTGGCGCTGGTCGTCCTCTCGCAATCAGTTCTTATTCTGCGCGAATATCAGCGCGGACTCATCTTCCGGCTGGGCAACCTGATCGGCCCGAAACCCCTCCCGGCCCCAACCCCCTCACGATCCAGTTTCCTGGCAATTTCTCTTTTCTTCACTTTCGGTAGTTTCTTTTTCCATCCCGTGGCAGCCAAGGCCCAAACCTTCACTCCCACCGGCTCGATGAGCGTTGCCCGGTACGTGCACACGGTGACCCTGCTACAAAATGGCAAGGTCCTGGTCGCGGGAGGAGACGGCGTCTTTGGCGGCTTGGCCAGTGCGGAGCTATACGATCCGGTCACAGGGACCTTCAGCGCCACCGGCTCGATGAGCACTGCCCGGGACATGCACACGGCGACCCTGCTGCAAAATGGCACGGTCCTGGTCGCGGGCCCCTTCTTGGCCAGTGTGGAGCTATACGATCCGGTCACAGGGACCTTCAGCGCCACCGGCTCGATGAGCACTGTCCGGAGCACGTACACGGCGACCCTGCTGGCTGATGGCACAGTCCTGGTCGCGGGCGGCGGCGGCGTCTCCGGCAACTTGGGCAGTGCAGAGCTGTACGATCCGGCCACAAGGACGTTCAACGCCACCGGCTCGATGAGCACTGCCCGGTACAGACACACGGCGACCCTGCTGCCCAATGGCAAGGTCCTGGTCGCGGGCGGATTCGACAGTTACTCCTTGGCCAGTGCGGAGCTGTACGATCCGGTCACAAGGACGTTCACTCCCACCGGCTCGATGAGCACTGCCCGGGACGACCCCACGGCGACCCTGCTGCCTGATGGCAAGGTCCTGGTCGCGGGCGGCTACTACTACTTGGCCAGTGCGGAGTTATACGATCCGGCCACGGGGGCCTTCAGCGCCACCGGCTCGATGAGCACTGCCCGGATGATGCACACGGCGACCCTGCTGCCCAATGGCAAGGTCTTGGTCGCGGGCGGATACCCCGGCTACAGCAACGGCTACTACTGGACCAGTGCGGAGCTATACGATCCGGCCACAGGGGCCTTCAGCGCCACCGGCTCGATGAGCAATCCCCGGTACTGGCACGCGGCGACCCTGCTGCCCAATGGCGAGGTCCTGGTCGCGGGCGGATGGAGCGCCTTCTTCGGCATGTTGGCCAGTGCGGAGTTGTATGGTCCAGCATTGCCGCCGGTGCCGCCGGTGACGCCAGCGGATCTCTTGCAGCAACAGATTGATCTGGTGGCTTCCTACAACCTGCAACAAGGCATTTCCAATAGCTTGGATGCCAAGCTCCAGAACGCCAGAGACGCGTTGCAGGCCGCGCAAGCGAACGATCTCGCCCGGGCGTGCAACCTGATGACTGCCTTCATGAATGAAGTGCAGGCGCAGAGCGGCAATTTACTCACCACCAGCCAGGCAGATGCACTGCTGGCTCTGGCTCTTCAGGTGAAGCAGGTCCTGGGGTGCGCGTAGAGACGAGCCGGTGGGTGGCCTCGCGGGGTGCACCCGTCCGGGGCATTTGGCCGCATCAGCGTCGCCTCCAGCAACCGATGGGGACCGTCGAGGGCCGACGGCATCACCTCGTCGGCCAGCCGGACTTCTTCGCGACAAAGTGCGTGCAGATGCTCCAAGCGCGCCAGCACAGGCGGAGAAAGCGCTGGACGCGGGAAAACTCGCCGCCGTTGGCGAACTTGCCGGCCAGGTCGCGCACGAGCTCAACAACCCGATCTCGATCATCAGCGCAAAGGCCGACCTGCTGTTGTCCAATCATGCCCAGGAAATGGCAACCAAGGTCGCGCAGGATCTTGCCAAGATCCCCGAGCTGGCGAAACGGGTGGCGCGCATTCGCGCAGGGACTGCTCTCGTATTGCCGGCCTTCCGCCGCGACGCGGGTACGACTCGACGTTCGCGTGCCCATCCGAAAATCGCTCGCGTCAATCGACGAGACGGCGCGTCGCGCGGGCATCCGTATCGAAGATCAGCTCAGCTTTCCCCTGTCGCCAGTGTAGGCGTTGCGGAGACTGACGTCGACGTGCTCGTCACCGGCGAGACCGGCACCGGCAAGGAACTCGTCGCGCGCGCCATTCATCAACGCAGCCGCCGGAAAAAGCGAGGGGTCGGTTAGAAGGGACAGGTTAATTCCACGGTTCCTCGCCGCGTCCAACTTCAGAACGCGACACGTGAGATTCGTTTTGCGATTTCCCGTCTTGTCGTGCGGCGCCGACACGCAATCGTTGCCCCCCGGTTCCCCACCCACCCACATGACCCCACTCCGCGTTTTCGTGGCGTTCGCCACGGGCGTCGGCCTCGCCGCCCGCTCACCCAGCGCCCAGCCATCGAGCCCACCTCCGACCGAGGATGTCGTCTCCCTCTCGCCGTTCACCGTCTCCGACACCGACGACAAATCCTGGCTTGCGACCACGACCCTCATTGGCAGCCGCACCAACCAGGAACTCGCCAAGCTCCCTGTCACCGTCGACGTCATCACCGCCGAATTCATGCGCGACATCGGGGCGTTCAACCTGGACGACGCCGCGCAATACGTCTCGGGCGTCAACGTCACCCCGCGACTCGAATCGCGCAACGACGACCGCATCACCTACCGCGGCCTCGGCGGCAGCGGCAGCTCGCGCAATTTCTTCACGTGGTATGTCCCCTCCGACGCGTACAACGTCGAGCGCTTCGATTTCAACAAGGGCTCCAACTCGCTCATGTTTGGCGACTCCCCGCCCGGCGGCCAGGCCACGATCTACACGAAGCGCGCCCGCTCGCGCAACATGACGGAATTCTACGCCAGCGTCGGCTCCTACGAAGCCTTCCGCTTCCAACTCGATGTAAACCGCAAGCTGCGCGAGAACTTTTTCATGCGGGTGAACCTCGTGAACCGCCGCAACAAGACCTACGTCAAGGGCACCAACGACGTGTTTCGCGCGGGTGACATCGCGTTCACCTACGAGCCCTTCAAGACCACCGCCATCCGCGTGGAATTGGAGCGCGGCGCGACGCACCGGGTGCGCGCCGACAGCGCCCTCGCGATCAACGATGCCGCCGCCGCCGGCCGCGGCTTCAGCAGCAACAACCAGTGGTATTACACCTCCGACGGCGAAATCCTCCAGCGCACCAGCACGTTTCCCGCCGCGGTGGATCGCAGCGGTCCCTCCGGTAATCAGGTCTCGCTGCTCGCCGGCCAGTCACGGGCCGTGCGGCTGCCCAATGGGACGCAGAAGATCTTCTCCGGCTTCGACCAATACACGAACATGCTCGGCACGGTCGATTACAACAACCGTTTCTTCAATGTCGCCAATGTCACAATCGAGCAGCGCATCGACAAACTGGCGTTCGAGCTCGCCTACAATCAGCAGTTCCAGCACGAGGACCGGAACGACAATTCGTTCGGCACCAGCCAGACCCCGCCCGTGCTCAGCGTCGATGGCAACGGCCGCCCCTATATTGACGAGGCCATCGGCGGTGCCGCTTTCAAGGTTTTCGGCAATGTCGTGAAGGCGGGCCGGATCGCCGCCGTGTATCCGTTCGATTTCGGTCGCTGGGGCAAGCAGCTCGCCGTCGTCACGGCACTCAAACAGCGCGACATGAAACTCTCCCGCCGCACCGGCCTCGCCAACGAGCTCGGGCCCGGCCTGATCGCCAACAACGGCATCCGGCTGCGCGCCTACCTCGACGATCCCAGGTTCGGCACGGCGGAGTTCTGGGACCAGTTTCTGCTCCCGAACATCCGGTCCACGCCCACGTTCAAGCCGGTGCTCTACGAGAGCACGACGAACACCGGCCCGTTCGTCGACATCCGCTATGCGCAGACGCAGACCGCGTCATTGTCCGGTGAATACTTCGGCGGTCGCGTCCACTCGCTCGTCGGCGCCAGTTGGAACAGCCTCAAGCGAAAAATCCCGACGGAGGATGCCTACACGCCCGACCCGCGTGGCTATTTCATTCATCCGGGCATGCCGGACGAAAATCCGGCCGCCTATACCTACGACCCGCGCTTCGATCTCGCCGCCACCAGCAAGATGGCCGGCGTGAGCGTGTCCCTGTGGCGCGGCGATATGGCCAGCGTCAACCTCTACGGCGTGAACTCGGAGTCGTTCAACTGGCAGTCGCGCCAGGTGTTCTTCGGCCCCGACATCGGCCCGGTCCGCGGCAAGACGAAGGAAGTCGGGCTGAAGGGCGACCTGTTCCGGCGGAAGCTTACCTACACCCTTGGCGTGTACGACATCAAGCGCGTCAACGCGGCTTATGCGTGGTCACCCGATGTGCTCAACCGCACGCAACTCGAGGATCTGATTAACCCGAACAACCTCCTCCCATCGGATCCGCACTATCTGGAAGTCGTCAACGGCCTGAACAACGAGCGCCGCACCGTGAATTCGAACGAGCAGTCGCGTGGCCTCGAGCTCACGCTTCAGGGCCAGCGCTGGCGCGGCATGCAAACACGCGTCACGTTTTCCGCCACGCGCGTTCGGGCGCAGGCGGATTTTTCGCAGTTCCGAACCTACCTCACGGCTGCGGAAGAGCGCACCGCCGCGGCCAACGCGCCCGGCGGCGACCCGACGATGGCGGAGCTGCCGGCGGTGCTCAACAACGCCCGCACCGTGCTGGGCGCCAACACGCTCACGAACAAAATCGCCGGCCGCCGCAGTGCGCCCTACACCGGCAGCTTCGTCCTGGATTACCAAATACCGTGGGTGCGCGGCTTGCGCGTCGGCGCCAACGGCGTTTACGGGCCCAACTACAACGTGGCGATCTTCGACGGCGTGAGCTACCAAGGCGGCGCCTCGTTCCCGCTCCATGGCTACCTGCTCTACGATCGCCGCATCGTGAAATACCCAACCACCTTCCGGCTTGGCCTGCAGAATATTTACGATCCGGTCATCGGCGACAGCCGCTACCGGATCACCGGCGCGACGTCGTTCAACACCACGGCGCGGCGGCCGAACTATGTCTACCGCTACAAGGAGCCGACGACCTGGAGCTTTAGCGTGACCACGCGGCTGTGACGTGAGTGCCTCGTGTGTCGCAGCCCGGCGCGTGAGCATTTCCCGGCATAGGCAAAACCGCTCCGGCAGTTTCGCTTTTAGCCCGCATGAACTCAAGAGCTGCGATGGCCGACATCGCGGCCGAAGACGAAGGACCACTGAATGGCACGCAGGCTTGAAAAATGCGGGCTATGGCCCCTCGAAATCCGGCCGCAATCGGCGGCGCAGGATGTCGGCGGCGTAGGCGCTATATATCCAGGCACCGTCCGGGCTGAGGCGGACGTAATTGTTGCGCGGCCTTCCCTGCGGTGACCGGATCATCATGTGCCGCGCGGAACCAACGGCCGTGATCGCGGGAGCGATTTGGGTGCCGAGCGTGGTGCCAACGAGCAGCCGTCCGTCCGCCAGCGTCATCATGCCATCCAGCCGGCCGACGCCATCCGAAGGCACCGCCAACTTATACGCCGCGCGATCGTCACCGTTGACCTTGCCGTCAGCGCCGAGCGCGAAGCCGTGAACCGTGTCGGAATTGAACTCGGCGACGAGCAGAGTTTTCTCGTCGCGCGACAGCGCGATACCGTTGGGCTGCCAGGACAATTTGACCCCGACGTCACGTGCGAACGTCCGGGCGGCGAGTCGCCAGACCAGGTTGGTGCCGGGCTCGGTATAGAAAATCGTGCCGTCGCGGAGAATGGCGATGTCGTTCGACGGTGTGCCCTCGGTGACCTTCGCCTTCTGCCAGGACTTCGGATCCCAGGCATAGATGCAGCGGTCGCCACTCGCGCATCCATATAGCCGGCCGTCCGGTCCAAACGCGATGCCGTTGGCGCGACCTGTGGCGCCATCGAGGAGCGTCTTGCTGCCGGAATTGCGATCGACTTTGAAGAGCTGATTCGCGGGGACGTCGGTGAAATAGAAATGTCCGTCGGCGTCCCACGCCATGCCTTCGGCGAACCGGTGCCCGCTGGAGACGACTTCCCACTCCGAGCCCTCGGTAAAGATTCGATCCGGTGCGGGCGCGGGCGCCGCCGTGGCGATCAAACCCGATCCGAGTAACAGGAAAAAGCTGCGGGGCAACATGCCCCGAGCGAAGCGATGCGCCGGAGAAAGGAAACGGAATTCCGGGCGTGGAAAGGCGGCGGTCTGAGCAATGCTCGCCCTTCTATTAACGCCACGTGGCTCCGTCCCAGCTTCGACCGCACACCGTTGACTCTCCTTGGCGTATTGGTTTCTTTACGTCGCAATGCCGGACGAGCTGAAACCCACAGTAGCGACTGCCGTCTCCGAGCTGAAGGCTGCGGGGGCGCATGAGGTTTTTGTGTTTGGCTCGGGAGCGCATCCACAGGGATCAGCTCGCGATTTGGATATTGCGGTGTCGGGGCTGCCCTCGGGCCAGTTCTTCCGGCTACAGGGCCGATTGTTGTGCCTTTTCGATCGGCCAATCGACTTGGTAAACCTCGACCGCGTTACCCCGTTCACCCGCTATCTACGGGAATCACCCGAACTTGTCCGCGTGGGGTAAGCCAACTCACCGTCGGTAAGTCCGACCCGCCAAGTGCCGGTAGCGGCGCGCCCGAAATAGAGTGTAATAACCGGTTAATTTCGGGCATTGACGCGCGGGTTCGCTCAGCGCTGCGCCGGCCACATTTTCACCTCGCGCAGAAACTTCTCCGTCTTCGCCAGCGTATCCTCATAGGTGGCACGTTCGACGAGCAGGTAGCCGTGTCCGCCCCCCTCGTTGACGTCGAGTTGCACGCGATTGCCGGCCTTGCGCATCTCGTCGTGGAACAGTTGCGCGCCCTTGAACGGGGTCGTGGTATCGCCGGTACCGTGAAACACGAGCGTCGGCGGCAGACCCGGACGCACGTTGTGGGCCGGCGACAACTCGCGCCAGCGCTCGCCAATCTTCGCGTTGCCGTAGCCATCCTTCGACGTGTCGATGACGGGAAAAAACAACACCAGCGCGTTCGGCTCGGCTGAAATCCGTCGATCTTCCGTGGCGTCATCAAACGCCGCGAACAGCGCCGTCGATACTGCGACATGGCCGCCGGCCGACCCGCCGTTCGCCAAGATGCGGGCCGGATCAATGCCCAACTCCGCCGCATGGGCGCGCACGTAGCGGATCGCGGAGCGGCCGTCCTGCACGCAATCGAACACCGTGACGCCGTTGCCGGGTTTGAGCAGCCGGTACTCGACGCTGATGCCGACCATGCCCTGCCGCGCGAAGTGATCGACAAACGGATACATCCGCGTCGCATCGCCACCGGTCCAGCCGCCGCCGTGAATCGCGACAAACGCCGGACGTCGATCCGATGCCTGCCAACCCGTCGGCAGGAAGACGTGCAGCTTCAGTTCGCGCTCGCCCACTCGCTTGTACGGGGTGACCCGCGCCGGCGTGAGTCCGGCAATCAGGGTGTCGGCATAACGTGCCGGGGCCTTCGCGGATTTCCCAGCTCCCTTATCCGCGGCGCTCGCGGGCTGGGCCAGCAGCACGGACACGACGGTGACGAGGGAAAGCGAACGGAGAAAAGTGCAGCGCATGGCCATGAAGTTGCGCATCATGGCCCGCACGGAAAGTCTCTTTTCAACCGCCGGGCCCGGGACGAATCCTAACCTCGCACGGAAGCGCGATTGCAAAGTGTGCCCGTGTGCCGCCGCAGGGACGAACAAAGCTGAGAGCAAAGAGCTGAGAGTTGAGAGCCCGACCGAAACGAAGACCGCCGAGGTCGCGCAGTCGGAGTAAGGGAGGTGCACGTTCTCGCGGCACTTGCAAAACGAGCCAACTGACGGCAAAAATTCGGACGCGTGACGCTGTGCTACCACAAAGCGATCGATGCCCGCCTGCGGCGGCTGGTTGAAGCTTCGATTCAGAAGATCGACGCCAATCCTTCGCTGCGCCGGCGTCTCGCGCAAAACGTGTCGCGCTGGCCAAATCCCCGGCTGCGTGAGCAATGGCAACAGCGACTGCAACAACCCTGGCCGGCTTTGCGCGCCGAGCTTCTCGCCGACACCGACGCGGGAGCGGCTTTGCGTCAGGATGCACCGCTGGCCGGAATTCTTTCCGGCGTTGAACGTGCACCCATCATGAGCGAGTTTTTTTCTCGTGACGCGCGCCCAGCTTGAGCACGTCGTCCGGGCCGCTGGAGCGATCACTGATGAGCCCACAATTTTGGTGCTCGGAAGCCAATCCATCCTCGGCGCATTTCCCACCCCGCCGCCTCCGCTCGACGTTTCACGTGAAGCGGACGTGTGTCCTTGGAACGCGCCCGAAAAGGCTGATCTGATTTCGGGTGCAATCGGTGAAGTATCGCATCGAGCAATCCGCGCTCGAATCTCAGATCGCGTTGCTGCCAGAACGGGAACAGCGTGATCGAGCGGGACAAACGCTCGTCATCGTTCGGGCGAAAACGAAGTAGGAGGTGGAGATCGAGAACTCGCTACCCAGCCCCGCAAAGCTCCGGGATGGTTTTCGAGAGCTGACCGAGCGCCCCGCCGGTCATGAACACGACGCCGGCGCACACGATCAGCGCGACGCCCACGGGGGCACTGGTGACGAGGCTGGCCATATCTGTTCACCATCCGCTGAGTGGAGCCGCGGCGCGGCAGCCGCGGACGCCAGCGCGTGATGGGAACGAGAACGATTGACGCCGCGGGTGGAGCACGGCAACCCAGCCTCCGCCCACCATCCCACGCCCCATGCGGAGGAAGCCGATCACCCTGCTCTTCGTGCTCGTCGTCATGACGTGCTTCGCGGCCAACAGCGTGGCCACCCGGTTCGTCGTGAACCGCGGCCTGCTCGATCCCGCCGCCGTGACGATTGCGCGATTCGCCGCCGGAGCGGCGATGCTGGCGCTCATCCTGGCCGGCCGGGGCCGAGCGCGCGACGCGTTGCCGCGCCGGGCGGACTGGCCGCTCGTGTCCTTCCTGGGCGGATACGCACTGGCGATTGCGTATGGCTACCGGCACATCACGGCGGCCGCGGGCACCTTTGTTTTTTACGCGCTCGTGATTGCGACGATGACGGCCGGAGGGCCGCGGCCGACGGGACGTGCGGCCCTGGGGGCGCTCGTGGCGCTCGCCGGTGTCGCCGTGCTCGCGGCCGGTCGCGTGGCGGGCACGACCCCGCTGGGCGTGGTGTTGCTGGCGCTCACGGGTGCGACGTGGGGCGGGTATTCGTTGTTGCTGCGCCGCCGCGGGCTGCCGCTCGCGACCAACGCGTGCGCGTTCGTGGGTGTCACCCTGCTGCTGCCCGTGCTGGCGTGGGTTGAACGTGACGCGCTGGTTTTCTCGGGAGCGGGCCTCGCGATCGGGCTGGGCATGGGAGCGATCACCACCGCGCTCGCGTATGCGCTGTGGGCGCACGTGCTGCCCGCACTCACTCCGATCGAGGCGGGGACCTTTCAACTGCTCGTGCCCGTGCTGACCGCACTCGTTGGCATCGCGGTGCTCGGCGAACCCTTCAGCGTGCGGCTGGCGCTCGCGGGCGCGCTGGTGCTCGCCGGGATGTGGCTCACCGCGCGAGCGGGTGCACCGCGCGCATCCTCGTCAACCGGTCCGCTCGCGCCGCAAAACAGCTGAGCGGTTGGGGCGAAACGTCGCGCCTCGCCCGCGTGGACTGCTGTGCGCGGCTCATCTGTCGGTTGGCGGTCTTGGTAGGTGGCGCGCTCGCCGCGCCACATCTGTCGGTTGGCGGCAGCCTGGGAGCGCGGCCGCCCCCGGCCGCTTCACCGGATGCGACCGAGGGCGGTCGCGCTCCCACTCGGAGTTTGCCAACCGATGCCACGCCAAACCGCCGCCAACTCGGAGATGCGCCCCCGTGAGAGCGGGCGCTTGTTTTCCGTCTCGCGTCGCGCTCGTCGCCGGGTGCAATCGCCACATGAGGTCACCCCGCCTGCTGTGCACCGCGGCCATTGCCATCGCGGTTGTCGTCGCCTCATCCGTGGCGGCGCAACCGGCGCCGGCCGCTCCCGCCGCTTCCACCCCGCCCCCGCCCGCGGCGAAAAAGGCGGCGGCTCCTCCCGCCCCTGCGCCCGCGCAGCCGGATTTCGTCGTGCCCAATCCGCCCGCGATCCAGATGCTCGTGCCCGGTTTCACCGCGCGCGAACTCCCGCTCGCCCTTACGAATCTCACTTCGATCAAGTATCGCGCGGATGGTAAATGCTACGCCGTCGGCTACAACGGACGCATCTGGCTCCTGGCCGACACCGATGGCGACGGCGCGCCGGACCGCGCGGATCTCTTCTGGGATGGGTCGACGAGCCTGCGCGGGCCGATTGGACTTGCCGTCACGCCGCCCGGATACGCCCACGGCGAAGGCGTGTTCGTCCCGTCGAAGGGCAAACTCTCGCTCATCGTGGACAAGAACAGCGACGACCGCGCCGACGAGGAGATCGTCGTCACCACCGGCTGGAAGGAGATTCCCCAAAACGTCGACGCCGTCGGGTGCGCACTCGATCGCGAGGGCAACATCTACTTCGCACTCGGGGTCGAGGCTTACAACAAGGCCTACCTGCTCGATGCGCAGGGCAGGTCGCAATACTCCCTCGCCTCCGAGCGCGCCACCGTGCTCAAGGTCTCGCCGGACTTCTCGCGCCGCGAGATCGTCGCGACCGGCGTGCGCTTCGCTGTCGCCCTCGCCTTCAACCGGCACGGCGACCTCTTCGCGAGCGAGCAGGAGGGCGCCACCTGGATGCCCAACGGCAATCCGTTCGACGAGTTGCTCCATATTCAACCGGGCCGCCATTATGGTTTCCCTCCGCGCCACCCGGTGCACGTGCCCGGCGTCTTCGACGAGCCGAGCACCTTCGATTACGGTCCGCAGCACCAGAGCACCTGCGGCCTGACCTTCAACGAGTCGGTAAATGGCGGCCCGACGTTCGGCCCCGCGGCGTGGGCGGGCGACGCACTCGTGGCGGGCGAATCGCGCGGAAAGCTCTATCGCACGAAACTCGTCAAGACGCCCGCCGGCTATGTCGCCCGAAACCACCTCATCGCCTGCCTCAATTTCCTGACGGTCGACCTCTGCGTCACGCCGCGCGGCGACCTGCTCGTCGCCTGCCACACGGGAAAGCCCGATTGGGGCACGGGTCCCAACGGGCCCGGCAAACTCTTTCTTATTCGGCACGCCGCGCCCGCGCTCCCGCAGCCGGTCATTGCCTGGAGCGCGAGCCCGACGGAGCTGCGGATCGCGTTCGATCAACCGCTCGACGCCGCGGCACTTCGCGATCTCGCGCGCCGCAGTGGCGTCACGGTGGGAAAATTTGTGATGCCCGGCGATCGGTTTGAGGGCATGCGCCCGCCGTATCAGGTCGTCAAGGACCAGCTCACCGCGCCGCGTTTCGAGGTTCCCGTGCAGTCCGCCGGCGTCACGCCCAACCGGCGGACGCTCATCCTTCACACGGCGCCGCGCGCCGCCGCGCTCAGTTACGCCGTGCGAATCCCCAACGTGTCGGCGCCCCCCGCCGCCGGGTCCAACTTTGCCGACCGCTACGACGACATCGAGCTGCAGGTCGAAAACCACGGCGTCGAGGCGAGCTGGACGGCTGCCACCAGCGGCGCGACCTGGATGGGCTGGCTGCCGCACCCCGACCTGGCCGTCGCACGGGCGTTCACCGCCGGCAGCGCGGAGCACGAGCGTTTATGGTTGTTGGCCGGCCAGCCCGGCCAGCTCACGTATCGGGCGCAGCTGGACGTCAACTCCCTGCTGCAACCGCCGGTGCAACCCGGCGCCAAACTCGACTATGAACCCGCGCGCGAGGAACTCACCGCCCGGCTGCCGGGCGCCACGCCACTCACGCTGCGTCCGCTCGCAACGACGTTTGGCGCCATGATGCCCGACGAGTGGACGCGCGTTACGGGAACCATCGCAAGCGGCCCGGGGAAAACCGCCGACACCTCCGCCACCTGGACGCGCCCCGCGCAGCCCGACGTGCCACGGCCATTGCCGCTTCACCGCTTCAAACTTCCCTGGGCCGTGCGCGATACCGCACCTGTTGCCACGAACGCCGAACGCGTCATCCCGGAGATCGCGGGAGGCAACTGGCTGCGCGGCCGCACGCTTTTCCACGGCAACCAACTCTTGTGCGCGCGCTGTCATCGCGTCCGCGGCGAAGGCCAGGCGATCGGACCCGACCTCTCGCACCTTGTGCAACGCGACTATGCGAGCACGCTCCGCGACATCCTCGAACCGAGCGCGGCCATCAATCCCGACTACCCCGCGTTCACGCTGGAACTGGCCGATGGCACACCCGTCACCGGCGGCCTGCTCGGCGAAACCGCCACCGAGATCCGCGTGGCCGACGGCACGGGCCGGGTGCGCGCGTTCGCCCGCCAGGATGTTCGCACGACGCGCGCCGCGCTACGCTCGCTCATGCCCGAAGGCCTGCTCGCCTCGCTCGACGCGGCGCAGGTGCGCGACCTCATGACGTTTCTGCTGACCGTGCCACTCGAGCCCGCGCCGATCGAAGGCAAAACGGCGCCGCCGCCGCCGCGCTCGCGCGTGGAGTTCGACGCGGTGATGAAGAACCTGGCGGCGACCGCGCCGGTGTCACCCGTATCCAGCCCGCCGCGACCGATGCACATTCTCCTCTGCGACGGTCCGAAGGATCACGGCAAGGGTGAGCACGACTACCCGTTGTGGCGCCAGCGCTGGAGCAAGTTGCTGCCGCTCGCCGATGGCGTGACCGTCGATACCGCGCACATCTGGCCGGAGTCCGCGCAGTTTGCCCGGGCGGACGTGATCGTGTTCTTCAACAACAATCCCGGTTGGAGCGACGAACGCGGGCGCGAGCTCGACGCCTATCTCGCGCGCGGTGGCGGCACCGTCTACTTCCATTGGGCCGTCGAGGCGCGGCTCAACGCGGCTGATTTCGCGCGTCGCATTGGCCTCGCGAGCAATTCCAAGACGACGAAATATCGTCATGGCCCGGTGGACTTCGTGTTTCACTCCCACCCGCTGACTCGCGGATTCGCGCCGGCGAATTTCACGCGGGAGAGCTTTATCGACGAAACCTACTGGAACCTCGTCGGCGATTCAGGAGATGTCGCGCTGGTCGCCAGCGCCGAGGAGGAAGGCGCGCTGCGCCCGCAAGTATGGACACGGACTGCCGGCCGCGGCCGCGTTTTCGTCGCCCTGCCAGGACACTACAACTGGACCTTCGACGATCCCATCTTCCGGCTGCTCGCCTTCCGCGGCATCGGTTGGGCGGCGGGCCAGCCCGAAGACCGCCTCGACCCGCTCGCCATCATCGGTGCCCGCATCAGTGATGCGCCCTGAGTCGCGCCTCGTGGCAGGGAGTGGATCATCCAGCCCGCGCCCTCACCTGCGCCACCGCCTCGGTTTCGCTCGCTTCGCGACGCTTGTTTCCCGAGCTTGGCTCCGTCCTGCCCTCAGACAACTGTTCGCATGAAACCAGCCCAAGATTCCGCCACGGCGCACAGCGCGGCGCTCCTCCGGGCCCAGACGTTGATGACGCCGTCGCTTGTGCCGTCAATTTCGACCGAGCTCCTGACCACGGCGGATGGGGAGCTGAACCGCGAACTGCGCGCTTTCCTCTTTGATCCGCCATCGAACCCTGAACTGCTGAAGGGAAAAACGATCGCCATCTGCTGTACCAACGGCGTGGAGGAGGTGGAGATCACGGGCGCGCTCCGCTGGCTCACCGAGCACGGCGCGACCGTGCACGTCGTGTCTCCGCGAATCAGCGAATTCCATCCGACGCTGGGCCTGCGTTTTCCCCCGCTGTGCGCCACGCACGTTCTGGCCATCCGGCTGATGGAGAATGCGGGCTGGCTCAAAATCGACCGCTACCTCGATCAAGCGAACGTGGCCGACTATGATGGCTGCATCTTCCCGGGCGGCTGCTGGAACCCCGATGCGCTGCGGGCCGATCCGCGGGCCCAGGCGTTCGTCCGCGACATGTGGGAAGCCGGCAAACCGACCTGCGCCATCTGCCATGGGCAATGGGTGATGGTGAGCGCCGGCATCCTCAAGGGACGGAAGGCGACCGCCGTCTGGAACATTCACCCCGACCTCGCCAACGCGGGCGCCACGGTGCTGGACGAACCCTGCGTGGTGGACGGCAACCTGATTACCGCGCGCTTTCCGTATGATCTTCCGCGGATGATCCAGGCGCTGGTGAAACAGCTCGTCGGTTGAAGAGTGAGTTCACTTCCGGATCGTGTGAATCAATCTTCGCATCTATGAAATGCAAGCCGCCAGCAAGCAGGTGGTGTTGGATTCGCTGGAGCTGGAAGTCGAAGGCACCTTGATGCCTCGCATCGGCAGCACGGGCACTCCGCCGCGCTATAAAGACATTCGTTATAGCGTGCATATCGGCTCGCCGGAATCGAAGGAAACGATCGAGCAACTGCAGCAGGCGGTGGAAGCGATCTGCCCGATTTACAACATGCTGAAGGATCCGCAGGAGATAAAAGGCAGCATCCTGCGCGGACCCTTCCGGGAGAAAAGCAGCACGACGGCAGCCAATTAAGGTTTCGTCCCTGCACCTGGGTTTTGCCGGCACCCCGCTTGTGGTGAGCTGGTTCGCCGCGAGCTTCAAGCCGCCGCGCCCGACATCCTCGGTCGCGCTTCTCACGGCCCATGCCAAAACGTATTCGGCGCTTCGCTGCGCGCCGTCACCAGGTCGGGCCAGCCGTCTCATTCAAGGTCTGGCCGTTTGGATAAACGGGGCAGGCATTTCGGGAAAGCTTAACTCGACAGGCCTGCTTCCATGGCATACGCGCATAGCCGCCGCAACTTGATATGAACCCAAACCTATGCGCCGACCCCGGCGTTCGCCTTCGAGTGGCTGAGTGGAGAACGGGTTTCGCAGGGATCGTGACAGTCGTTCTCTTGCTCATCGGAGCCGGCTTGCCGTCCGCCCGGGCGGCGGAGGCAGGCTCGATTAGTGGCCGCGTGTTCAGCCCGGGAACGGGCGAATACCTCGAGCGGGCCCGCGTCACGATCGCGGGCTCGGACCGCGAAACCTTCACCGATAATCTCGGCCAGTATCAGTTCGCCAGTGTCCCGGCCGGGGTGGTGAACGTGGTTGCATTCTACACCGGGCTGAAGACGCAGACCGCCGCCGTGCACGTCGCCACCGGGCAGATGGCGCAGCATGATTTCGAGCTGGTCGGCTTCGGCCCGAAGCCGGCCGCCGGTGAGGTGGTGAAGCTCGACCAGTTTGTCGTCTCCACGTCCCGGGACATGGACGGTGCCGCCATCGCGATCAACGAGCAGCGTTTCGCGCCCAACATCAAGAATGTCATCTCGGCGGACGAGTTCGGCCCCGTGGTGGACGGGAATATCGGCGAACTGCTCAAGTTCATCCCCGGTGTCACCCTGGACTATATTGATGGTGCGCCGATGGGCATATCGATGAACGGCGTGCCGGCGGACAACGTGCCGGTGACGGTGGGCGGCTTCAACCTCGCCAGCGCCCAGAACGAGACGAACCGCAAGGTGGAACTCGTGAACATCTCCACCAACACGGTCTCACGCATCGAGGTCCTTTATACGCCGACGCCCGAGTCGCCCGGCATGGCCCTCGCCGGCTCCGTCAATCTCGTCCCGCGCAGCGCCTTCGAGCGCTCGAAGCCGATCTTCAACACCAGCGCGTACGTCCTCGCGCGTTCGCACGAGCATGACTTCGACCGGACGCCCGGACCGGGGCTAAAGGCGACGCGCAAGGTCAACCCGGGTTTCGACTTCTCCTATATTGCCCCGATCAGCAAGCGCCTGGGCTTCACCCTCTCGGGCGGAACGTCGACGCAATACCAGCCCACCTTGCGCATCCGACGGACCTGGCGCGGCACGGGCTCGACCACGAACGGCACGGCTTATCCCGATCCGGCACCCGACCAGCCCTATCTTACTCAATTCTCCGTCGAGGACAGCCCCTTCACGGCCACGCGCTCCGCCGCCGGCGCGACGGTCGATTACCGGCTGGGACCGAACGATCGCATTTCGCTCTCCGTCCAGGGGACGTACTTCGACATGCAGTTCAACAAGCGCCAGCTGCGGTTCGTCATCACCCAGGCCCAGCCGGGCGCACTCTTGGCGCGGTCCTCGCGCAGCACCGCCGGTGGCGGTTCGATCGACATCAACAACTCCGACATCGACCGGACGGGCATCTCCTACATGCCGACGCTGCGCTACTGGCACACCGGGCCGATCTGGAAGGCGGACGCGGGGCTGGCCTACTCGTATTCGGACAACCTCATCACCAATCGCTCGGGTGGTTACTTCAGCACGGCGAGCACCGCGCGCACGGGCGTCACGGTGTCCTTTGACGACATCAACGAACTCCGGCCGCGGACGATCACGGTGACGGATGCGGCCACTGGCGCGCTGGTGGACCCGTATGATATTCACACGTACGCACTCTCCGGCGCCGCGAACAACTCGAATACGACCACCGACCTCCAGCGGAGCGCCTACGTCAATGTGGCCCGGGACTTCTTTGGACGCGTACCCTGCACGCTCAAGGCCGGGCTGGATGTCCGCCATTCCGCGCGCGACTTCAGCCGCGACCCCGGTGAGACCGCGAATGCGCAGTTCACTTTCGTGGGGCGGGATGGCCGGGCAAGCACCACGCCGACGGCTCCGGGCAGTGACGATAGCGCCGCGGCGGTGCTGGATGAGAATCTATACTCCCTCCGCACGCCACCATTTGGCTTCCCGCGGGTGCAATATGTCGACAGCGCGGAACTGCTGCAGCTCTACCGGACGAATCCCTTGTATTTCACCACGAATCCGGACACCACGTACCGGAACGTCGTACAATCCTCGAGATATGCGGAGGAGCTTATTTCCTCCGCCTATTTGCGCGGCGATGTCGCGCTCTTCGACCGGCGGCTGAAGCTGATCGGCGGCGTCCGCGCGGAGCAGACGAACGTCAAGGCGCAGGGTCCGCTCACCGACCCGACCCGCAATTATCAGCGGGACGCCACCGGGAATGTCATCCGGGGGGCGAACGGCAGGGCCCTCCCGATCACGACGGTACCGCTGGAGGTGTCGAAGCTGACGCTGATCGAGCGCGGCACGCAGGTGAACAAGGAATACCTGCGGTTTTTCCCCAGCCTCAATGCGGCCTTCAATGTTCGGGACAATTTGATCGCCCGGGCGGCGTATTACACGTCGGTTGGCCGTCCGAATTTCAGCCAGTACTCCGGCGGGCTGACGCTGCCCGACCCCGATGCGTCGCCCACCTCGAACAGCTACCGGATCCGGGTCAACAATGCCGGGATCAAGGCGTGGAACGCCAAAACCTTCAAAGTGATGCTGGAATACTATTTCGAGCGAGTCGGCCTTCTGTCGATCGGGGCATTTCGGCGCGATACGAAGGACTTTTTCGGCAACATCACGTTCCCGTCGACGCCCGAGTTCCTGGCGCTGTACGACCTCGATCCGGCCGAGTACGGCCAGTACGAGGTCGTGACCCAGCATAACGTGCCGGGCACGATCCGCATGGACGGGCTCGACTTCAACTATAAGCAGGCCCTGACGTTCCTGCCCAACTGGGCGCGCGGCGTGCAGATTTTCGCGAACGGCAGCTGGCAGAAGAAGACGGGGGACACCCGGGGCATTTTCAACGGGGTCACCCGCACCACCAACGCCGGAATCAGTCTGTCGCGCGACAAATTCAACCTCAGGATCAACTGGAACCTTCGTCCCCGCCAGCGCGGGCAGCTCAACACGGGCCGTGGCATCGCCCCCGACACCTACCAATGGACGCGTGAGCGCCTCTACACCGATATCAACGGCGACTACCGCCTGAGCCGCCGATTCGCTCTGTTTGCCAGTATTCGCAATGTCTTTAACACGCCGGAGGGCGCCGAGAGCGCCGGCCCCGAGACACCAGAGAACGCGTTCCTCACCCAATACGTGGAGTATGGGTCGCTGTGGACACTCGGCATCAAGGGCACCTTTTAGCCATTCATGAAATATATTCTTACTACCCGGCATTGCGTGCTCCTCGCCCTCGCGTTCGTGGTCGCCGGTCAGGCGGCGGAAAAAAGGGCAATCGAAAAAGGACCGGCTCAAAAGAGCCGCCGGACGACACCAGCCGCGGCCGACAAGAACCCGGTGTCCTTTCCTCCGCGGATCCCTGGCGGCAGGACAATGGTGACGGATGCGTCCAGCGAGTTCCTGAAACCGTCGAAAACCATCAAGCCCGACGTCCTGATTGCGAAGACCCCGCCCACGATCGATTTCATGTTTTTCCCCGCGCAGGACTACCCGGGCAAGCCGTGGTCCAATTGGGGCGACAGCCTGGTGGTAAATGGAAAGTATTACGCCACCATCGGTGATCATCTCGCGCTGGGCAGCAAGGGAGACCTCAACAACAGCGGCAACGCATTCGTATTCGAATACGATCCGGCGACAAAGCGGATGCGGCAGCTGGTTGAAGTTCGGAAAGTGCTGAACCAGCCCGTCGGCCACTACACGCCGGGGAAGATTCACGGCCGGCTGGATATGGGCAGCGATGGCTGGCTGTATTTCTCGACCCACCGCGGGTCGGCGAGCGCCACCAAAGACGAGTTCCACTACCGCGGAGACTGGATTATCCGCCATCATCCCGGGACGGGCGCATCGGAAGTCGTGGCGGTCGGCCCCGTGCCAAAGCATTGTATTCCCTGCAGCGTGCTCGATCCCCAGCGGCTGATCTTCTACGGTGGCACGGCTGCGGGCGAGACAGACGACGAGAGTGCCATCCGATTCTTCGCTTACGACGTGAAGAATCGTAAGCTCCTTTACTCCGGCCCCGACGGTCCCGCTCGCTGCATGATCTTCGTGCGCTCCACGGGAAAGATTTACTATACGCCGGGCAACAAGGAGATGCTGGGAACGCTCCTATGCTATGACCCGGCGAAAGGCGGGCCGCCCGTTCCGACGCGCACCCGCATCGGGCTGCGGGCCGCGACGGAGGAAACCCCGCAAGGCTATGTCTACACGGTGTCGAAAGGCAGCAAGGAATCCCCGGCCACGCTCTGGTCCTTCAATACCCGCACGGAGGAGGCGGTAAACCTCGGCGATCCCGCCGTGGGGAAGCAGGAATACATCACCACGATGGATGCCGACCCGACCGGCCGATATGTTTACTATATGCCCGGAGCCCACGGCCACAGCGAGGACGATGGAACGCCGGTCGTGCAATATGACGTCAAGACGAAGCGGCGGAAGGTAATCGCGTTCCTGTCGCCCTACTACAAGGAGAAGTATGGCTGCACGCTCACCGGAACGTTCAGTGCGGCGCTGGATGCGAAGGGAGAGACGCTCTACGTCAGCTGGAACGTGGTGCGCGGGGAAAAGAATTGGGATTCCGTCGCTCTGACTGCCATTCACATCCCGCCATCCGAACGGCAGCTCTAAACCTCAGAGGTCCCTTCATGCCCAGGTCCACATTCTGGTGCGGCACCGCTGCCATGGCGATTCTGCTCGCGATCGGCAGCACGGTGGCCCGCGCGCAGCGGCTGGAGTTGAAACACGCAGCCCTGGCCTATCCGAATCCTGCTTTTCCCTATTTCCACTTTCGGGTGGAGCTCGATCTCCCGGATTCCCGCTACCTCGAAGTGCAGGCGTCGGTCGACGGCCAAAAAATCCGTTACCTGTCGCTCAAGGATGCATCGTCGCCGCTCAATCTCAGCCGAACGATGGTGCATTACCGGCCGCCTTTCGCCGATACGTACACCAACAACAGCACTCAGTTCAGAAAGCCCTATATTGTCGGATGGCTCGCGTGGAATGCCGGCCGGACGTACCGGATCGACGTCACTGCCCGCCTGAAAACCGCGTTGAAATCCAGCGAGGCGGACGTCCTGCTCACCGCCAGCACGACGCTGTCGGATCCAACCGGCGCCCGGACGTTCGACCCGGCATGGAAGAACATCAAATCGCTGGTCTTGACCGAGACGGCCGGCGTGGACCGCCGGGGCGAGCCGGTCGATGTCGTGCTCGCCTTCTACGCCGACGAGGCGCGGACGCTGAAGGACGATCTGCGCATCGTCGCCCTGAATCCCGACCACAACGAACTGCGCGAGGTGCCGAGCCAGGCGTATGACATCGTGCAGGATGTCGTTGAAGCCGATCCGCGCGATCCGCAGGCGAGCCGGTTTGCGCGGAGTACGTTCGAGGTGCCGATCTGGGTTCCCACCACGACGGCGCGGATTGCGTTCCAGGCGGATGTGCCGGCGCGCAGTTCGCGGATTTACCTCGTTTACCACAACAACCCTTCGGCCCGGCCGCCGAACTATGCGTCGGCGCTCTCGCTGAAAGGCCCCGCCCCCGGGCTCACGTTTGAAAAGGAGACCGGCAAGGTCCGCGGGGCGCCCATTGAAATAGAGAATGAGCAGATCAAGGTCGCCCTGCACCCTCACAGCGGCGTGCTCAATGAGCTCACGCTCAAGCAAAGACCCCAGGCCATGCTGTATCACAAGATGGAAACGAACGGCTCGATCCACTGGGCTCCCGAAGCCTATCCCCCGCCCCGCCCCTGGACTCATACGTCGGACTGGATGCAGCCCGATTTCCAGGCATGGCAGGGCCCCGTCGTCGTGACCACGCGCTGCCGCGCACCGCTTCCCATCATTCCCGAGGTCGATGCGGCGATTTCATATAAATTCTACTCCAATCTCCCGTATATAATCACCACCACGTCGACGCGGGTTAACGCACCGCTGGCGGTGCAGGCGATGCGCAATGGTGAAGTTGTTTTCAAACGCGAACTCATCACGCATCTCGCCTGGTTGGACCCCCTCGAGCACAAAGTGCAAACCGTCGAATTGGCCAAGCTGGCCGACCTCGAGGAGATTTTGATGGAGGAGAACACGCCTTGGATGAGCTTCTTCAATCCCGCCACGGGCATTGCCTTCGGCGGCATCCAAATCGAATCGTCCACCTCGGGGCTCGAACACGCGCCGCGGATTGTGAACCCGCACTTCTACTGCATCGTCGGCCCGATCGTCTATTGGTCGCGCGCGATGAACTTCACCTTCGGCTCGAGTGCGTCGCAGCTGATGATTCAGGTGCCCAAGGGGACGCAACTCTGGGAAAAATGGGCCTACGTCCTGTATGAACCGCAGCCGGGCGATAATCCCCACGCCGCGCTGATCGAGTGGCACAAGAAGCTCACCAACCCGCTCCGCGTCCGCTTGACCGAGGAGGTCGAGCCTCGCGTGCCGACGATCGGCACGGAAATCTACATCGATCCCTCGAAGACGGGCTGGGAGGGACGGGAGACCAGCAAGTAGCTCGACGGACATCCGTGCCCCAACCACGACTCATCGCCGGTACCATACCCATGAATCACAATCGTCATCGGTCATTATTGTTCCAGCGCGTCCTCCTCGGTCTGAACGCGTTGATCCTTTTCACCGTGCCCCTGGCCGGAGCGGCGCCGGTGAGCGCCAAGTCCGGCGGATATCCTTTCGTCTTCCGCGATGTCGGGGACAGCGCCGGCGTGCTGCCGGCGGCAGCCGGAATCAAGGGCCATGGCGCCGGCTGGGGAGATGTGGATGGCGATGGCTGGATCGATCTCTTTGTGGGAACCTTCCACCCGCCCGGCACGCGACCGTCGCTGTTCCTGCGGAACCGGCACGGACGCTTCGAACCAGACGGGCAGGAAATCCTGCGCATTTCCGGCCGCGTGACCGGCGTCGTCTTCGTCGACCTCGACAACGACGGCGATCTGGACCTCTACGTGGGCAGCATGCCCCAGCCGAAAAACGGGCTCGTCGGCTGCCAGCTCTTTCGCAACAACGGCAAGGGAGCGTTCACCAATATCACGGACAATAACGGCGCGTGCCCCCCGGCATTCGGAGGCCGGAGTGTCGCGGCGCTGGACTATAATGGAGACGGACTGCTCGACCTGTTTGTCGGCGAGGATCCCCTGCCCGGTTACAACGGCTCGACCACGAAGAGTTCGCGGCTTTTTCGCAACCTCGGCGGACTCCAATTCGAGGATGCTTCGCGCGCAGCCGGCATCCCGGAGGGAATCCCCGGGCTCGGCGTGGCCGCGGCGGATCTCAACGAAGACGGCTGGCCGGATATCTTCCTCGCGTCATCGGGTGGCGGAAACGTGCTGTTGCTCAACGACGGGCGCGGCCGGTTTCGACGCGCGCCGGAAACGCCCGGCTTGTTCGCCTGGGAAAATATCGGCGGCGACAACATGATCTGCGGAGTCAGCTTCGGAGACGTCAACCGCGACGGCCGGCTGGACATGGTCATCGGTCCGCATTTCAAAGCGCCGTGGCAGAACCCGATGCCGGTTCGGCTGTACGTAAATCGGGGTTACGACGCCAGCGGCAACCCGCGGTTCGAGAATGTAACCGCCACCGCCGGGCTCACGCCGATCCCAATGAAGGCACCGCATGTCGAGATTCAGGATTTCGACAACGATGGCTGGCCGGATATTGGCACCAGCACGGTGAAGTTCCGGGACGGCACTCCATTTCCGGTCATTTTCAAGCACCTCGGGCTCAAGGCCGGCGAACCGATCTTTCGCGACGATGCCCTGGCCGTGAACGATTTTCCCACCGCCGCCGACGCGAACGGCAAAAGCGATTTCTTCGTGGCTCAGGGTAAGATCATCTACATGGCTCCGGGGCCGACCGGTGACTACGACAACGATGGCAAACTCGATATGTTTCTCCCGAACTGGTGGCCGCAGAGCCGCTCTCTCCTCCTGCACAATGAGTCTCCCGGCGGGAACTGGCTCCAAATCCAGGTGAAAGGCTCGAACGGCGTGAATGCCATGGGCATTGGCGCCCGGGTCAAAGTGTACCCCGCCGGCAAGCTCCGCACTGAGGCGGCACTGCTGTGGTGTTCGGAGATCAGTGTCGGCCACGGCTACGCTTCGGGTCAGTCCGCCATTGCGCACATCGGGCTCGGCGCGCAGACGCTCGTGGATATCGATGTCATTCTGCCCCACGGCAAGGGCACGCTCACGAAGCGGAGCGTGAAAGCGAATCAACGGCTGACCTTCGAATAGCATCGCTTCCGCGCAACCGGCGCCACCGAACACCCGGAGTTCAAGCCGAAATTGTCCGGATTCTTGGCATGACCCTTTGCATGATCCCCAGGAGATAAAAGGCAGTATTGTGCGCGGGCCTTACCGGGAGAAAAGCGGCACAGCCGCGGGCAGCTAGCCGGGTTCATCCGGCCGGTACGAACGCTGGTCATGGGCGCCAGGTGTGGTCTGATCGATGCTCGCAGCGGTGCAATCCCAACCCGACTGCGCGGCGCAAGCTACCGGCACGTCTTGCAGGCCACTTCGCGAAACGGGCATCCGGCAACTCGGTGTCGGGGGCGTCCGATTTACTTCGCGGCGCAGTTGAACATCCAGTGGATTCCGAAGCGATCGGCCAGAGTGCCCCAATAGGCGCCCCAGAACATTTCTTGCAGCGCCATTTCCACCTTGCCGCCGGCACTGAGGGCGGCGAACAAACGGTCTGTCTCCGCCCGGGTGTCGGGCTCGAGATTGAACGCTCAAGTGAGTGCCCCGCCGCGGTGCGAAACTTGAGCGTTCAGCGTTGAACGTTAGGCGTTGTCCCGAGCGAAGCGACAGTCTGACCGGTTTTCGCGTCGCCACCGCGCGACGCGGAATCCCCCCTGAACACGTTCTCGCGGCTATGGGCTGGCAGCCTGCGCGCCGCTCGCTCTTCATCGCCCCATGAAGCCCCTGTCCGTCTTTGTCGCCGCCGCGTTGCTCGCCGCCGCGTGCCTGGTATCGCCTGCGAAGGCCGCGCAGCCGGTGCCCGACAAGCTCGTGGTGCTCACCTTCGACGACTCGTGCGCGTCGCATTACACGGTCGCCGCGCCGCTCCTGAAACGCTACGGCTTCGGCGCAACGTTTTTCATCACCGAGGGATTCACGTTTCGCACGAACAAGCGGGACTACATGACATGGGAGCAGATCGCGGAGTTGCACCGCGACGGGTTCGAGATCGGCAATCACACGCGCGACCACATGAGCGTCACTGAAAAGAGTGTGCCACGGCTGGCCGAGCAGCTCGAGGCGATCGCCGCGCGGTGTCGCGAGCATGGCATTCCCGTGCCCGTGAGCTTCGCGTGGCCCGGCAACCGTTTTCATGCGAGCGCACTGCCCGTGCTGCAGCAGGCGGGAATTCGTTTTGCGCGGCGCGGCGGTGAACCCGAAGTGCCGTACGCGCTCGGCGGCGGCGTCGCCTACGAGCCGCGCGCCGATCATCCGCTGCTGGTGCCCACGGCGGGCGACGCGCGACCGGACTGGACGCTCGACAACCTCAAGCGCGCGCTCGCGCTCGGCGGCCGCGGTCGTATCCCCGTGCTGCAGTTTCACGGCGTGCCGGATGGCGAGCATCCGTGGGTCAACACGCCGCGCGACCGCTTCGAGGAATACATGGCGTGGCTGCACCGCGAAGGTTATACGGTCATCGCGCTGCGCGACCTCGCCCGCTACACCGAAGGAAAACCGATCCCCGCCGATCCCCTGGCGATCATGGAGGCGCGCCGGCGGGCGGCGGCCGCCGCGCCGGTTTTCAGCAGCGACAAGGAACTCATCGACGTGCGCGATGCCGCGAAAGTGCGCGCGCGCCGCCCGCTGCTCATCGCCCACCGCGGCGGCGTCGTGTCCAGCCGGATTCCCGAGGGCTCGCTCGCCGCCATCCGCGAAGCCGCACGCCATGGCTACGACATGGTGGAACTCGACGTGCGCGTGACGAAGGACGACGTGCCGGTGATCTTTCACGACGCGAATCTGCTTACCGCCACGGGCCACAACGGCCCGATCGGCGAACTGACCGAGGCCGGGACACGGACCATTCGGTTCAGGAAAAACGACGAAGCGATTGCGAACCTCGAGCAGGCGCTCGGGCTGTGCCGGCAACTTCACCTTGGCGTGATGCTCGATCTGAAGGATCCTCCGCGAACGGAGATGCTGCAGAAAATCGCCGCCCTGGTGCGCAAGCACGGCCTCGAAAAATCGACCGTGACGATCTCCGGGCATCCACTCGTCCGCACCGAGCTCGGCGGGGTCGCACTCGTGCCCGTCAACGCCGACGAGCTGAAGAAGGTCACCGCGGGCGAACCGATCTCGCTCGCGGGCCGCCTCTGGTTCGGCATCCCCGCGTGGATACCGTTCGAAACGATTCCCAAGCTGCAGCGCGCGGGCGCGCTCGTGTTTCCCGCCATCAACCTGTTCCGCTACGAAAACGATCCCGGCCGCGCCCAGGCTCGCCGCGACGTGCAGGCGCTCACCGAGCTCGGCGTCGAGGGTTTTCAAATCGACTCGGCGTATCAGGATTTCTTCGGCCAGCCGCTGCCGGAGTAGTGCGACAAGTGACAAGTGACGAGTGACGAGTGACGAGTGACGAGTGGATGAGGGCAGGACTAGCCCGCATTTTTCACACTTGAAATGGTCTTCACCCGTATCTGACCGCCAACATCCCAATGCTCCGGCGAGCGCCCCGCGTTCATGCGGGCTAAATGCATTCTGCTGGCCAGCAGAATGCCCTTAGCCGGGAAATCGTGGAGCGCGCGCCGGCGCACGGCGCAAGCCAACACGCTGTGCT
>JAUSID010000088.1 GCA_030648295.1 Opitutaceae bacterium
GGCACGCTCTGATCCACGTCGGCGCCGCCCACGGGCACGTCGTAATCTTGAATCAATTCGTGCTGGTCGGTGGCGATGAGCAGCCGGTGGCCCAGCTCGACGTTGGGCCGCTGCTTGCCTTTCTGGATCCACTCGGTGTGCGGCTCGAACAGGGAAAAGACTTTTTCCCCGGCGGGGATCTTTTCTTCGCGGAGCAGGCGCCGCTCGACCAGGTCGAGGTGCTTGACGAGCATCGCGTGAAAATAGGCCAGCGCCTCCCAGTGCGCCAGCTCGACCGGCTGGTCGCACAGGCCGAGCAGGCTGGCGTGCACCTTGACGGCGAGTTCGTATCCGGTATCAACATACTCTCGGACGGCCCGGCGCACGCGCGCTTCCTTGTCGGCGCCGCCGCCGTGCACCGCTTTGGCGGTGATGCGTTCCAGGGCTTTGAGGCGCCGGCGCCAGTCCTTGGCCTTGCGCCAGCCGGGCAGCGCGTAGCCGAGCTGGTCGCGGTATTTTGCGATCAGGTCCACGCACTTGCGCCCGGCGTCCCAGAGCAGGTTCAAGTCGGTGGGAAAGTGCACGTCGGTCTCCAGGACGTAGGTGTCGACTTTGATCGCGAGCGGCTCAGCGGGCGCGGCGTCTTTTTTTTTGAAGACGGCGCGGCCGGCGGCGGCCACGCGGGCGTTGATCTCGCGCAGCACCGCGTCGTCGAGCAGGGCGACGTTGTCGCGCAGCGTCTGGTGGGCGAACACGCGCGCGTCGGCGCCCCACGGCGTCATCGCCACGCCGAGCATCTGGCGCACGAGCGCGTGGTGGTTGGCGAGGTCTTCGAGCCGGTCGTAATCGGCGTCGAGGCCGAGGCGCACGACGCCCAACACGAGGATTTGCCACAGGTCCATGCCGGTGCGGCCGGTGGCTTTTTTGCCGGCGAGGATCTTCGCTTCGAGCAGGGCGAAGACCTCGGCTTTGAGTGCCGGGTCCGTCCAAATCCACTTCAGCCCGGCGAGGATCGGCGGTAGTTCGTCGCGGCTGTTGACGGGCAGAACGATTTTTTCAATGGGCACCACATCGAGAGCGGGCTGGGGCGAATAGCGTTGGCGCATGGCGAATGTGCGGGGTGGAAACGCGGGTTTCCCTCGTAGAGCACCAACTGTGCCGCTCACATTCGCGCGGCACCCCGCACAGAACAATTGCACTCTCACCTCTGGGCCGTGGCCTCGGGAGGAGTTTCCCGCCAGACACTATATAGAGAGAAGGTGAGGGCGCTGCCCATCTTGGTGCGTGTCTCGGATCAGGGGACCGTCACCGGGCCGCTTGTCCCCGCGATGTCACCGGCGACAGCGATCGCGCGAAGCATGTGAGCTATCACTTTCGTTGATGGCGCATTTGGCTTCCCGTCCCCCCGTGCGACTTCGAAGTCACCACTGGCGCCACGACACGGCGCCGACCGCCGATCACTTCCAGTGGCGATGAGATCCCGTCGTTTCGATCAAACTATTCCATCATCGAATCCACGTTCGTCGACGTCGTCGGACGTGTGTTGGTCAATCCGGCGGGACAACGACGAAACGCGTCGAGAATCCGAACCTGCGACTGGTAGCGGGCGCCATCGCGAGAACAAAAAAACGACAAAAACGTCGAAACATGGCCGGTTCACGATCTCTAACGCCCCGGGAAGAACGACTCCTCGTCCGCTGCAGTCGCAAGCTAAACCCGCGCGACCGGGCGCTGATCTGTGCGCAACTTTTCCTCGGCTTCCGCATCTCAGAAATCCTCGCCCTCACCATCGGCCACGTGATGCACCAGGGACGGATCCGCCCGCTCGTGGCGCTTGCGCCACGATTTCTCAAGGGCGGGCACGGCCCGACGCGCGTCATCCCGGTCGGTCCGGAACTGCACCGTGCCCTCGATTGCTATTTGCGAGCAAGAACCCGGAAGGAAAACCTGCAGCCGAGTGAGCCTCTTTTCCTGAGTCGGGAGTCCGGAGCGGGTGGAGCAGCGAAGGCGCTTCATCGTTCGACCGCTGAGCGTATCATCAAGCGGGCCCTGCTCAATATTTGCATGGAGCCGCATGGTTTATCCACGCATACGTTGCGCAAAAGCTGGGCCGTGCGCCTGTTCGTGGAAAGCGGTCACGACATCATGTTGGTTCGTGACGGGCTCGGGCACCGGTCGGTGACCGCGACGCAGCGTTACCTGCCTGTGCGCGGAACACAACTTGCCGGGTTCATTCTCAAATCCGATTGGACGCGGCCATCAAAGCGGGAGAGCGAACTTCCCGCTGGGGCGTTCTGAGTCCAATTGCATCCTGCCGTCGGAGGGGACATATTGTGGGGACACATTGGTGGCGGGGGGTTCCCCAACCCCATCACGTCCCTGAATCGGGGTGGCTGCGGTCGTTCGTCACCGTCCCCCCGTCGGTGCGGCGGCGAGTTTTGAGCCCCATCGAAGGGCATCAGCAAGCGCCAGAACGCAAAAATGACGTGTTTCGATCGTGCCGGCGATTTTTCGAATGTAAGCAAAATCTTCACCTTCTTTCAGAATCCGCTTATTACCAAGATTTAGAAATTGATAACAATCGCACGATCTGGAGTTAGCCTGAAATGTGGACAGTTTTCACGCCAACTCATCAGTTTCTGCACCTGCGGCTCAGCCGCTGGCGGAAGCTGATTTGTTGGTGGCCAGGCCGGGCGCGGGTGACATCCCCGCGCCCGACCCAACGCCGTTGGAACGCGACCAGCGACCGCCCGACCCGGCGGCAATTGGCAACGGTTCCCCCGCGCTTTCGGCGCAAATTCGGGAGGAGATCGCCCGCGCGGTTCGGGCGGAACTGGATCGACGCGGCCCGGCCGACTCCATGGCAGGCTGGTTGTCGGTTCGTGCCATGGTTCCCCACATGCCGCCCGGGGCGCGCAGCGAGTCGACCGTCCGGGATTGGATTAAGGCCGGGAAGCTGCGGGCCAAAAAAAATGGGGGAGGTTGGGCCATCGACCCCGAGCAGGCTTTCGCCGACCTCAATAAACAGGCTGGGGGAGCGACCTCCGTGAAAGACTTTTTGGCAACGTGGACCCTTAAAAAGAGGGAAGAGAAACGAACCCGGCTTCGCCGTAAATTTCCGGGCGCGAAGCGCCGAAGTGAGGAGTAAACTTCCGAGGCCGATACTGGCCTTGGCGGTTGGGGAGAGAAACGTGAGGGCTGGGTGCCGCGTTTGGGTACTTCTGCCGCACCGGCCCCCATGGTTGTCGCCGACCGCAGTTGTGTCGGTCAAGTTCAGCAAGTGTGGCTCCGTGAATCGTAAGCGTCTGACCGGCGTCCCTTCGACCGCGTGGGGATTCCATTGCACCGCCCGGGCGGCGGCCGTGAGCTTGCTGGCATTCGCTTCGCCTAGCTCCAGGCCGATGGCCGCCGCCAGCGCCAGGGGAAACGAGACATACAAACGCGGCTGTTGACCTTGCGAGCGGATCACCTGGACCTTCAACGGATAGGTGGCGGGCGTGTGCGGCGGTGTGTTCGTCTCCATAGTTGGCATACAACATGCTATCTTATAAGCTATAATGCCGGTCCCCCTTATTCCTTTCCCCGAAGCCCTGCGCCCACCCCTGCCCACGATCGAGGGCAATGTCGATTACCGCCAGATGCGCGACCAGCTCCTGCGCATCGACGAACTGTTGCGGCTCACCGGCGGCGAAGCTCGTTTCGTCGCCCACTGCCTCGAAGCCTGGGCGCAGGGTCACTCGCCGATCAGCGCCCGTGTCCAATTGAACTTCCAGCTCCACACCCGCCGCGCTCTGCGTTGCAATCTCCTGCGCACGCTCCTGCAGTAAGACTTTCGCGGCTTCGCTGTCCGCCTCGCCGACAGCCCCCTCTTCCAATACTTCTGCGGGACAGCCGAGCTCGACCGCGTCGTTGTCCCCAACAAGAGCACCCTGCAACGCTATGCCCACTGGACCGACCAGCCCACGCTCGATCGGCTCATCCACGAACTGCTCGGGCAAGCGCACACTCAGCCCAAGGCCCTGCGGCTGAAAGAGGCGATCGACCTTGACGCTTGCTTCCTGGATACGACCTGCGTCGAGGCCAACGTCCACTATCCCGTCGATTGGGTGCTGTTGCGCGATGCCACCCGCACCTTGATGAAGGCCATCACGCTGATTCGCGACCAGGGCCTGCGGCACCGCATGGACCCGCCGGCGGTGTTCATCAAGCGCATGAACCGCCTGTGTATTGAGATGACCCACACGCCGAAAAGGGCCGACGGCAAGCGCCACCGCAAGAAAGTCCTGCGTAAAATGGACCGTCTGGTCGGCACGGTGCGCGCCCACGCCCGACGCTACCGGCAGTTGCTCGACGAAGCGTGGCAGCGCACCGCATGGACCCGGCCGCAAACCGAGCAGGTGCTGCGGCGCATCGACGGGGTGCTGCAACAACTGCCCGCCGCCCGGGAGCAAGCCCACCAGCGCATCATCGCTGAGCAGCCCGTCGACAATGCAGACAAGATTCTCAGCCTCTACGATGCGGACGTGCGCGTCATCGTCCGGCACAAGGCCGGCGCCGAGGTGGAGTTTGGCAATTCGCTGCTCATCGCCGAGAGCCGGCAGGGCCTGCTCCTGGACTGGGAGCTGTTCCAGCAAACCGCCCCGCAGGACTCGCGCCTAGTCACCGCGCGGGTCGAGCGCATCGAACAAAATCTCCCTATCAAGCTCAAGGAAGTGGGCGCCGATCGCGGATTCGACAGCGCCTCCAACCAGGAGCAATTAGCCGAAAGGAAAATCTACAATGGCATCTGCCCGCGCGATCCGCATCGATTGCAAGAGCGCCTGCGCTCGTGGAAATTTCTTGGACTGCAGCGGCGCCGTTCTCAAACCGAAGCGCGCATCGGGATCTTCCTGCACAACTTTCTGGGCGAGCCGCTCCGCGCCAAGGGCTTTGCCCATCGCCAGTTCGCGGTCGGCTGGGGTGTGCTGACCCACAATCTCTGGGTGCTCGCACGATTGCCGCAACGCGCCGCGAAACCAAAACTCGCGGCCGCGGCCTGACGCGCCGCTGGCTCCTGAGAAGGAGGGGGAGATTCCGCGTAGATTCCGCGAGGTAGAGGAAACCGTCGTAGATCGGCTCGAGCTTGAGGTTTTCCAGCATTTGCACAAAAAATGAGAGCTTTTTGCTAAAGAGCGAGAAGCCAATCCGCCGCAACTTGCGTTAACGTCGAAGTGTGTCATCCGTGGTCCCGAAGGTCCTGACACGTCCATTCGGACGGTTGCCGACCGGAGAACTGGTCGAGGCTTTCACCCTCGCCAACTCCTGTGGTGCGTCGGCGGAGATCCTCACCTATGGCGGTGTCGTCGCTGCGCTACGCGTGCCCGACTGCCATGGCTGCATCGGGGATGTCGTTCTAGGGTTCGACACGCTCAGTCGTTACCTCGCTGGGCATGCGTTTTTCGGCGCTATAACTGGGCGCGTCGCCGGCCGCATTACCGGCGCTTGTTTCACACTTGAGGGCCGCACCTACAGACTCGCGTGCAATCATCCGCCGAACCACTTACACGGTGGTCGCGTCGGTTTCGACAAACGACTATGGGACGCGCATCCTTGCGACCGAGCCGACGGCGCAGCGTCCCTGCGCCTCACTTATCACAGCCCGGACGGCGAAGAGGGCTATCCCGGCGCGGTCGATGTCACTGTAACCTACACTCTCACGGCAACCAACGAGTTCATAATCGACACCGAGGCGACTACTGACCGCGCCACGCCGTTCAGTCTTACGAACCACTCCTATTTCAATCTAGCAGGCGAGGCCGCCGGGACTATCGCCGACCACACGCTCCAAATCTGTGCCGATGCATTCGCGTCTACCGACGAACACATGACGCTCCTTGGCCGGCGCGTGTCCGTTGCCGGCCGGCCCAATGACTTTAACCAAGGCCGCCGCATCGGGGACGCCTTGCCTCACCTCTTCCAGCACCACGGTGATCTTTACCTTGTCCGTCGGCCGACCGACCTCGGCGACGATGCCCGCACACTCGTTCACATCGCCCGCGTCTCAGAGCCCCGCAGCGGCCGTGTGCTTACCGTGAGCACGACCGAGCCCTGTCTTCAATTTTATACCGGTGTTGCGCTTGACAGCTCCCTCGTCGGGAAATCCGGCAGACCCTATGGCCCTTACGCGGGCCTCTGCCTTGAATGCGAAGGTTACCCCGATGCCGTTAACACTCCCGGCTTTGGCGACATCGTCATTCGCCCCGGCCGACCGCAGCGGACGAGGACCGTGTATGCCTTTCCCTCGATGGGCTCTCCATAAGAATGCCATTCCTATCGCAATGCCGCACTCCATGAACCTGGACATAACCCCGCCCGCACCTGCAAGAAACGACCACCGCATCGGTGTTCTGGGCAGCGGATTCATCGTCAACGAATGCCATCTCGTCAGCTATCGCCGCGTAGGCTTCAACCCGGTGGCCATCGCCTCTCGCACCCGGACCAATGCCGTTACAGTCGCTGCACGTCACTCCATCCCGCACGTTTACGACACCTACGAACAGCTTTTGGACGATCCGACAATCGAAGTCATTGACATCGCGGTACCGCCTCAGTACCAGCCGGCGCTAATCGAGGCCGTGTGCGCACGCGGGACAGCGAAAGGCATACTGGCGCAAAAGCCTCTCGCATTGACCTAAGCCGAAGCCGTGGATGTGGTGCATTTTTGCGACCGAGCCGGCATTGTTCTCGCAGTGAATCAGAACATGCGCTATGATCACTCTGTTCGCGCGGGCAAGCGTCTGCTCGAAAACGGCGTCATCGGCGCGCCGGTTTTCGCTACCATCGATATGCGCAGCGTGCCGCACTGGCAGCCATGGCAAGAAGAATTCGGCTCGGCCACCCTCCGTGTCATGTCGATCCACCATCTCGACTGCATGCGTTACTGGTTCGGCGATCCGGCATACATCTACTGCAGCACCCGCCCAGATCCCCGCACTCGTTTCTCCCATACCGACGGTATCTGCTCCTTCGTCCTAGAATTTGCCAACGGCCTGCGCGGTGTGGTAGTCGACGATGTCTGGACCGGCCCTGTCCGGGAAGGTTGCCCCGGCGACATCGGCATCGAATGGCGGATCGAGGGACTCAACGGGCTGGCAATCGGCGACATCGGATGGTGTAAGAATCCCTACACGACACCCTCCACAATCCGCTACGCAGCCAAAGGAGACGCGACGTTTCACCAGCCGGTATGGACCGAAAGTTGGTTTCCCGACGCCTTCGCGGGCACAATGGGCCAGCTCCTGATCGCGCTTGAGACAGGTCACCCACCCGCAATCGCCGGACGAGACAACCTCGGGACGATGGCCTTGGTGGAGGCCGCCGCCCTCAGTGTCGTCGAGCACCGCCCTGTGACGCCCCACGAGATCATTTCCCGTAACCCCCCGAAAAAACCATGAAATTAGGCATCATCAACAGCGCATTCGCACAAGCAGGCGTGGAGACCGCCACTGGTCTCCGTCACATTGCGCGCATCGGCTTCGATTGCGTGGATATCTTCACCGAGGCAATGACAATCACCGGAGAGGAAAAACTGCTCATCATCCGCACCTGCAAACAGGAAAAACTCCCCATCGTATCCGTCGGCGTCGTCGCCACAGGCTTGGTCGATTTCAACGATCCCGTGCGGGATTTTCACGTCGCCCGCTGTAAGAAGTTCATCGATCTGGCGGCTGAATTTGGCGCACGAAACATCCTCCTCGTCCTCGGCGAATACATCTGGCAACGGGAGGTCATCCCACCAGCCGCCCAATGGGGGTGGGCGCTTGAGACGTGTCGTGTTCTCGGCGACTACGCGGATAAAAAGGACGTCGACATCGCGCTCGAGCTCGAGCCGTTCCGCCTGAGCCTGCTTAATTCTATCGATGCTATGGCGCTCTTCATCGAGGAATGCGCCCACCCCCGCGTCCGCGCTAATATCGACATCAGCCACTTGGTCTTGTCCGACTCCAGTCCCGCCGACCTGCAAAAGCTCAATGGGAAAGCGATCCACGTGCACATCAGCGACTGCGACGGCAAAGTACACGGCGATCTGCCTCCCGGCCGGGGGGTGGTGAAGTTCTCCCCCTACTTGCAAGCGATCAAAGCGCTCGCCATCGACGGCGTCGTGTCCATCGAGCTTGAATACTCGCCCGACCCAACCCGCATCGTGGAATGGGTCGAGGAGGCTTACCGGGAGACCGACCGCCTGATGCGTCTGAACGACCTTCGCGGCTGATACGTGCCCCCGCGGCGAGTTTTTCTACATTTCCACTCGGCTCCGCTTGACCATGAACCACGACCACGGCACGGCTGTCTTGTCCGAACCCCCGATCCATCTCGACTATCGGCTCACCGGGGTAAACGCGAACCTCGCTGTCGAGAAGGGCTTTGCCGAGGCGGACTGGTACCAGTGCTCCGTCCCGCGCGCAACGCTGCGCAAGCTCATGGAAAGACGCGATGGCCCCGCACTGCGCGACACGCTGCTGTGGTTCGCCCTCATACTTGGCACAGGTTGGTCTGGTTACGCACTGTGGGGCACGTGGTGGGCGGTTATCCCTTTCGCGCTTTACGGTGTGCTCTATGCCTCCACGTCCGACTCCCGGTGGCACGAGGCCGGCCACGGCACCGCCTTCAAAACCGATTGGATGAACAATGCGCTTTACGAGATTGCGTCCTTCATGGTCATGCGGGAGTCGACCGTCTGGCGCTGGAGCCACAACCGCCACCACAGCGACACGATCATCGTCGGCCGCGATCCTGAGATCGCCGTACCGCGCCCGCCCGACATCAAGGGCATCGTGATGGGCTTCTTCAACCTCAGTGCATATCCGAAGTACTTCAGGCAAATTTTTACGCACGCTTTCGGCCGGATGTCGGCCGCCGAACAAACCTTTATTCCCGAGAGCGAGTTCCCAAAGATCTATTTTAGTGCCCGTATTTACGTTTTCATCTACGCCGGGGTTATCGGCTTGGCTTTCACCACGCGCAGCATTCTGCCGCTGCTTTACGTAGGTCTGACCAACTTCTACGGCACCTGGCTTTTGCCCATCTATGGGCTTACCCAACACGCGGGTCTCGCAGAAAACGTCCTTGATCACCGGCTCAACTGCCGGACGGTCTACATGAATGCAATCCACCGGTATCTTTATTGGAATATGAACTACCATGTGGAGCACCATATGTTTCCCCTCGTGCCCTACCATGCACTACCTCGCTTGCACGGCATTGTGATGGACGACATGCCCACGCCATACAACGGCCTATTCGAGGCTTTCCGCGAGATCATTCCCACGATATTACGCCAAGTCAAAGACCCGGCCTACCACGTCAAGCGCCGCCTCCCCCCCCCGAAGCCCCGACAGCCTGAGTTCCGGCCCGTCGCTAACGCCAAGCCCGATGGCGAGGGCTGGATCGAAGTCTGCGCCGCCGCTGACCTCGGCCTAAAGGATGTCATACGCTTCGATCACGCAAAAAAGACCTATGTCCTCTGCCGCGATGCCGACGGTCGGCTTTACGCGACCGACGGTATCTGCACCCACGGCAATACCCATCTCGCTGACGGCCTCGTGATGGGAAATGACATCGAATGCCCTAAGCACAACGGTCGCTTTCACCTTACCGACGGCTCCCCCTCCCGCGCGCCGATCTGCCGTGGCCTCGCCACCTATCCGCTCGAACAGCGTGCCGGCCGCCTTTACCTCAACCTCTCCCGTCCTGGCGGCGACGGGGCCCGCGCGCAGAAGACTTTCCATCTCCGAGTCGTTTCCAACCGTTGCGTGGCCACATTCATTAAAGAGCTCGTGCTCGAGCCGGTTGATTCTGCGGAGAAAATCTCCTTCATCCCCGGCGATTACCTCCAATTCGACATCCCTGCCTACCCGCAAATTAGCTTCCGCGATTTTGACATCCCAGCCCCCTACATGGCCGTCTGGAAGGCGCAGCACGTCTTCGATCTCGTTGCGCACAACCCCTCTCCCGGCCGCCGCAACAACTACTCGCTCGCGAGCAACCAGGCCACCGAACGTGCCTTGCGGATTAACGTACGCATTGCCACACCGCCACCCGGCCAGGACTGCCCTCCTGGCATCGGCTCCTCCTACATTTTCTGCCTCAGGCCCGGCGACATGGTCACCGCAATCGGCCCCTTTGGTGATTTCCATATCAAGCCGACGCAAAAGGAAATGGTTTACATTGGTGGCGGCGCCGGGATGGCCCCGCTGCGGGCGCACCTTTCACATCTCTTCGAGACCCAGCACACCGCTCGCCGCGTCAGTTTCTGGTATGGCGCGCGATCACGGCAGGAAATTTTCTATGACGACTATTTCGCCGAGCTCGCCAGCGCGCACACGAACTTCACCTTTTACCCTGCGCTCTCTTCGCCGCTGCCCGCGGACGCGTGGACCGGCCCAACCGGCTTCATTCACGAAGTCGTCTTGGAAAAATACCTGCAGCGCCACGCCAGTCCCAAGTCTGTCGAATATTACCTCTGCGGTCCGCCGATGATGATCAAGGCCTGCACCCAGATGCTCGCCAGCCTCGGCGTGCCCGCCCACCAGATCGCTTACGACGAATTCTGAGATGCAGACCTCCACTTTCCGCATCCCCGGCGAACCCGTTTCCCGCCTTAGCTTTGGCGCCTTCGGCCTTGCCGGCGTGTTTGGCGCCTTCAGCCAAGCCGAGGCGATCGAGGCCATGCACGGCTGCTGCGCTGTCTCGTCATGAATTCTCGCGAAACCCTCCGGCAGGCCCTCGCGCACCACGCGGGGCGCATGCCGATCGACTTTGGCAGCACGCCTGTCACGGGCATTCATGTCAGCGTGGTGGCCGCCTTGCGCGACCACTTTGGATTGAAGCCCGGTCCCGTCAGGATCATCGAACCCTATCAAATGCTGGGCGAGGTCGCGGACGACCTGCTCGACGCCTTGGGAGCAAACTGCGTGGGCGCACCCGCGCGGATGACAATTTTCGGTTTCCCCCTGGCGGGACCGTGGCGCGAGTGGCGCTGCCCGTGGGGTCAAGTGGTGCTTGTTTCGGATGGCTTCCAGACGGTCGCGGCACCGGGCGGAGACATCTTCATCCATCCGGCCGGGGACGTTGAAGCGCCTGCCAGTGGGCAAATGCCCGCTACCGGCTATTTCTTTGACGCGATCGTCCGCCAGGAGCCGATCGACGAGGACAAGCTCGATCCTGCCGACAACCTGGAGGAATTCGTCCCCCTCTCGGCTGAAGACGTCGCCTACTGGCAGGCGCTGGCGACCAAGATGAGGAACTCGTCACGCGCGGTCGTCGCCAACATGGGCGGCACCGCCTTCGGGGACATCGCCCTTGTTCCCGGTCCGTTCCTAAGGCAGCCCAAAGGCATTCGCGATATCAGCGAGTGGTATGTGTCGCTGGTCGCCCGGCGCGATTACGTTCACGCGATCTTCGAGCAGCAATGCGCCATCGCGCTGCAAAACTTGGAGCAATTTCATGCGATCGTCGGTTCGGGGGTGGACGTCTTGTTCGTTTGCGGAACGGATTTCGGCACCCAGATTTCTCAATTTTGCTCCACCGCCACTTTCGAGGAACTCTACCGGCCCTACTATTCGAGGCTGAATGACTGGATTCACCGTCACACCACGTGGAAAACATTCAAGCATTCCTGCGGCGCCATCGATCCTCTGTTACCGGGGTTAATCAAGTCCGGTTTCGATATCATCAATCCGGTGCAATGCTCCGCTGCGGGAATGGATGCGGCGCATCTCAAACAGTCCTACGGCCACGATCTCGTTTTCTGGGGCGGCGGCGTGGACACGCAGCACACGCTACCGTTCGGCACCCCTGAGCAGGTTTACGCCGAAGTCACCGTGCGGTGCCGCATTTTCAGCCGCCAGGGCGGTTTTGTCTTCAATTCGATCCACAACATCCAGGCGCGCACGCCGCTCGCCAATATTCTCGCCATGCTCGACGCCGTGCGCGACTTCAACGCCGCCGGCGGCTGAGTCCGCCGACCTCGTTCCAAGGGGAGCAAGCGCGGACCGAGCAAGAAAATCAAGCCCCAGAAACCTGCTCGAACGCCTCGACAAGTACCGTTCACAAGTCTTGGCTTTCCTTACCGACTTCAACGTCCCATTCGACAATGACCAAGCCGAGCGGGTAACCCCGATATCGGAGTTCTAAGAGCGGGATATCCAACGCCGGTTTTGCGGACAGGCTCTACTTACTCGGGGGCTACTTACTGCGATAACCTCGCTCAACATCTGCTTCCCTTCGTCGCCAGTCGCGGCACCGGTAACGCTCCCGAACCGCGCGCACCAACTCGTCCTGGAATATCCTTTTCGTACAGACATCATGCCAATCGCGGAGAACCGCGGATGGCCGGCGGGGCGGAAGGAGATTTGAGTGATGCTTGGTCGCAAAACGCATAATCTTTGTCGTCACTCTTTCCGGCCCGAATGGTTAATATGGTAAGCATGCCGACCGTTCCCGTCGTTTCTCCGTCCCCCACCCAACGTCCCTGCGACTACCCAGCCTCTTGTCGCCACGTTTGCCGAGAAGTGTGTCGCGGCACACATCCGCGATCTCCAAAGTCTGCCGCTCACAAAGATTGCCTGCGCGCTCGAACGCCTTCGCGCGGCGCATGCCGCGAACCGGCGAATCTTCATCTTCGGTAATGGCGGCAGCGCCACCAACGCATTCCACTTCGCTACCGACCTTGGCAAAGGCGCTTCCGACGCGCTTGGCCGCCGATTCAAGGTTCTGTCGCCCACAGCTTCCGCCGGCTGCATGCATGTAGCGCGCGGGAAAGCACGCACACCCTAACATTTGCATTCGCTCAGGTCACTCCGGACCCGTCAGCGGAACGTTAACGAACGTTCAGCTTCGTATATTGTGAATAGTCCATGAGTAACGAACAAGTCAGTAACGTTGCCATCGCCCCCAACACCAAGCGGCTGTTGTGGGCGGGCTTTATGGCTATCCTGGCCGCCGGCGTCGGCTTCGCCCTGCGCGGCGCAATCTTCGACAACTGGGCCAGGGAATTCGGCTTCACCGGAGCGCAGCTCGGCGCGATCGGCGGTGCGGGATTCTCCGGCTCCTGCTTTGGCATCATCATTGGTGGGGTCATCTGCGACAAGGTTGGCTACGGGAAGCTTGTAATGCTGGCTTTCGCGCTGCACGTACTCTCCGCGATCGTGACTTTCACGGCGGGAGGCGACACCGCATACAACAGCCTCTATTGGGGAATGTTTATTTTCGCCTACGCGAACGGCACCCTTGAGGCGGTGGCGAATCCAATGGTGGCCACGCTCTTTCCCAGCAATCGCACGCACTATCTCAACATCCTGCACGCGAGCTGGCCGGCCGGGTTGGTCATCGGCGGCGTGCTCGGCTGGGTGCTCGATGACAAGATGAACCTGCCGTGGAAATGGCAGCTCTCACTCTATTTGATCCCGACGGTGGTGTACGGCGTGATGTTCCTCGGGCAGCACATGCCCAAGTCCGAGGCTTCCGTCAAGGGACTCAAGCTTGGCGAAATGCTCAAGGAGGTCGGCATGATGGGAGCCGCGCTCATCGCGCTCTTCATCTGGCTGTTTTCCCGCGATGCGCTCGGGCCGATGTTGGGTGGCCTGACCGGAGCGGTTTTTTTCACCGGCCCGTCGTGGGGGTATGTGGCGATGGCGATCGGCGCGGCCGTGTGGCTGTGGTTCAGCGGGATGAGTGGCTGGGCGTTCGGCTCGCTCCTGCTGCTCGTGCTGTTCGCCACGCATGTGCTGGTCGGCGCGGTGGAACTGGGGACGGACGGCTGGATTCAGAATATCACCGGCAACATCCTGACGTCCGAGCAGGGCAAGATTCTCTTCGTGTTCACCTCGGCGACGATGTTCACGCTGCGGTTTTGCGCCGGCTTCATCGAGCGGCGGATCGGCCTTTCTCCGGTCGGCATCTTGCTGGCATGTGCCATCCTCGCGTGCGTCGGTCTCAACCTGGCCAGCGGAATCACGACGTTTGGCGGGGCGCTGCTGGCCCTGGGCATCTACGCGGTGGGCAAGACGTTTTTCTGGCCGACGATGCTTGCCGTGACATCCGACCGCTTTCCGCGGACCGGCGCGGTCGCCATCTCGATCATGGGTGGCCTCGGCATGATGTCCGCAGGCCTCGTCGGCTCACCGGGCCTGGGTTATGCGAAGGATCGTTTCGCCAGTGAGGCCCTAGCACAAGAGAACCCCGCGGTCTATGCCGAATACAAGGTGGCCGAGCCCAAGGGCTGGCTGATCTTCAAACCGGTTGCGGCGATCGATGGTAAGAAGCTTGAGGAGGCGAAGGCGGCCGTCACGGCCGGCAAGGCCGATGAGAAACAAAAAATGGTGCATGACGCCGACCAGACGGGCGATCGCCGGACGTTGAAAGCCGACTCGTTCATCCCGGCGACGATGGCGGTGGTTTTTCTCCTGCTGTTTCTCTACGTCAAGGCGAAGGGCGGCTATCAGAGGGTGCACCTCGTGGAGGAGCCCACCGGCACCGCGACGTAACGCGTCGTCGTAAAGACACGCTGTCGTCACCTTTCGCGTCCGCTCGCTCGCCCGGCCCTCTTCGGCCGCGGGCTCATCTGCGGCAGCATCGCGCATGCCCGCCGATAGTCGGTCGGCGTGGAACCCGTGCGTTTACGAAACTGCTGCGAAAACGCGCTCTGGTCCACGAAACCGCAGCGGCTGGCGATTTGGGCAATGCTGAAATTTGTATCCTGCAACAGTCGCGCCGCCGCTACCACGCGCGTTCTCAGCAGGAAATCCTGCGGCGTGAACCCGAACGCCGCCTGAAATCGCCGCTGCAACTGCCGCAAGGATTGCCCGCAGTCCCGGGCCACGGTGGCTATCAGGAGCGGTGACGCGTAGTTCTTGCGGATTTGCTCAACCGCGCGCGCGACAGTTTGAAACACCGGCAATCGGCGCTCCTGCTGCTCCGGTCGGCGGATCACACCCATCACGCCCCGCGTCTTTCCCCGGCGGTCGAACAAGGGAAGTTTCGTCACGACGAACCAGTCCGGCGTCCCCTGTTCGTCAAACCACAATTCGAGCCGCTCGATTCGCTCCACTTGGGCGCCGAGCAGCCGTCGATCATCCTCCACATAAGCGTGCGCCATACTGGCCGGAACGAGGTGAAAGTCGGTCAACCCCACTATCTCCGATTCGTCCGTCATGTGGAAGCGCTCTAGAATGCCACGGCTCACAAACATGGTGCAGCCCTCCGCATCTTTCGCGAAAAAATGCATGTTCGGGATATGGTCGAAGAGTCGGTAAAACAGACTTTCCGGCTGCAGCCCGCGCAGCCACGCGTTGCGGCGCAGCTGCCATTGTCGAATCAAGGCTGCGGACCGCCGGCGCCGGTGCAGCTTCGGATGAAGCATGGTCGCAAAACGCATAACCTTTGTCGTCACTACTTCTGCCCGGAACGGTTACCATGGCAAGGAGTATGGCAAGCTTCCCACCGTCCGTTCCTGACGTTCCATCACCCTCCAACGCTCCCGGCCCCGCAGTTACCCGACTGCTCGTCGCCCCGTTTGCGGAAATGTACGTCGCGGCACATATCCGCGATCTGCAAAGTCTGCCGCTCGCGCAGATTGCCGGCGCGGCCGAACTCCTGCACGCGGCGCATGCCGCGAACCGGCGGATCTTCATCTTCGGTAATGGCGGCAGCGCCGCCAACGCATCTCACTTCGCGACCGATCTTGGCAAAGGCGCCTCCGACGCGCTTGGCCGCCGATTCAAGGTTCTGTCGCTCACCGACAACGTCGCTTGGCTCACCGCCATCGGCAACGACTACGCCTACGAGGATGTCTTCGTGCGCCAGATGGAAAATTACGCCGAACCAGGCGATCTTGCCATCTCCGTCAGCGTGAGCGGCGACTCGCCGAATTGCGTGAAAGCCCTCTCATGGGCTCAGGCGCACGGCCTCGCCACGATTGCCCTCGTCGGCGCGAAACGAGGCCGCACCGCCGAACTCGCACAGCTCGTCATCGAAATTCCCGACACCCACTACGGCCGGGTCGAGGATGCGCAGATGACGGTGCTCCACCTGCTGTGCTATGCGTTTATGGAGCTGCCCGAGTTTGGGTCGAACGTGATCTGATACGGCGATCTTCCCGCATGCGTTCCCTTTCATGACTTACCCACGTTTGATTGCCGCACCGTCTAACGCAACCGCAGTCGAGTCGGTTCGCTAACACGCCGATGGCTGCATCACGGTTGCTTGGTATTGAAGTTGGCGCGACGAAGCTTCAACTCGTCATCGGCGATGCCACCGGGCGGATCCACCAGCGTGAACGCCGAACGGTGGATCGATCGCGCGCCGCCGCCGGTATCCGCGAGCAGATCGCCCAGGTAATCGCGCAGTGGCGCATGAGTTTCGAGTGGCAGGCCGTCGGGGTCGGTTTCGGCGGACCGGTCGATGGCAAGACCGGCCGTATTGCCCGCTCCTGCCACATTGAAGGCTGGGACGACTTCCCACTCGGCGACTGGCTCGCCAAGCTGACCAACGCTCCGGTGATCGTCGAAAACGACACCAATGCCGCCGCGCTCGGCGAAAGCATCTTCGGCGCGGGCTGCGACGCCAATCCCGTCTTCTACACCAATTCCGGCAGCGGTGTCGGCGGCGGGTTGGTCGTCGATGGCCGCATTTACCACGGCGCCACACCCGGTGAGGCCGAGTTCGGCCATTTGCGCTTCGACAAATCCGGAACCATCGTGGAGGACCGGTGCTCGGGCTGGGCGCTCGACCGTCGTGTCCGAGCCGCCGCGGTGGCCGGCGGCTCCGTACTCTCTGATCTGGTGCCTCCCGGGACCGGTGGCGGCGAGGCCCGACAGCTCTCCGCCGCGATCATGCAGGGCGACCCCATCGCCGAAGCGATTCTCACCGGCGCTGCCGACGACCTCGCGTTCGCGCTCTCGCATGTCGTCCATCTTTTCCATCCGCAGGTCGTGATCCTCGGCGGTGGAGTCTCGCTGATCGGCGAGCCGTGGCGCGCGGCGATCGCGCGCGCGCTCCCTCGCTACCTCATGACGGCGTTTCAACCCGGTCCGCCGGTGCGCCTCTCCGCGCTCGGTGAAAATGTCGTGCCCGTCGGTGCGCTTGCATGCGCGCGCAAACTCGTTCGCAGCGTAGCCCCTACCCGCCAGCCGGCCTGAACGCACTTCGCGCTCTATGTCAAACTCCACCATCCTCTCCTCTTCTACGCGCCCCGTTGAGTGTCGAGTGGGAGGACGCACGGATGGATCGGCTAAACGGCGCGACCGAAGCCGCCGCGTTTCTGCGCCGGCTCGACTTTGCGCCGAGCGCCCTCGTGTTCGATTCGGCCTTCGATCAGAAGAAACCGCAAAGGGCCGGGCGCGCATGACGCGCGCCGGCCTGAATCGTCCGGAGTCGATCTGGTTCAACCGCATCCATCGCGAGCGCTTCGATTTTCCACTATGAATCGCAAACTACGTTTTGGCATGATCGGCGGCGGTCGTGGCGCGTTCATCGGCGCGGTGCATCGGATAGCCGCGCAGATGGACGGCCAGGCCGAACTGGTTGCGGGTGCGTTCTCCTCCAATCCCGAACGCTCACGCGTGTCAGGCCGTGATCTGTTTCTCGATCCCGCACGCACTCACGGCAGTTATGCCGAGATGGCAGAGGCGGAGGCCGCGATGCCGCGGGAGCGGCGCCTCGATTTCGTCGTCATCGTCACGCCGAACCACCAGCACTTTTCGCCAGCGAAACTTTTCCTCGAGCGCGGCTTCAACGTCGTCTGCGACAAACCGGTGACCTTCGATCTCGCCGAGGCGAAGGCGCTGCGCGCGCTCGTCGCGAAGACGAAAAAAATCTTCGTCCTTACCCACAATTACACGGGCAACGCAATGGTGCGCCAGGCGCGCGAGTTCGTGCGCACGGGGGCGCTCGGCACGATTCGCAAGGTTCTGGCCGAGTATTCCGTAGGGTGGCTCGCGACGCGGTTGGAGGCGACGCAGCAGAAGCAGGCGGCATGGAGGACCGATCCGAAGTGCAGCGGCGCCACCGGGTGCATCGGTGACATTGGCACGCACGCCGAGAACCTGATCCGATTTGTCACCGGACTCCACATCGAAGAGCTCTGCGCTGACTTGACGACGTTCGTGGCAGGCCGGCGACTCGACGATGACGGAAACATTCTGCTGCGTTTCAAAGGGGGTGCGCGTGGGGTGCTGCACACCTCGTCGATCTGCGTGGGCGAGGAGAACGCGCTCAATTTCCGCGTCTATGGCACCAAAGCGGCGCTCGAATGGCACCAGGAGCACCCGAATGAGCTCATTGTAAAATTCGCGGACCGTCCGCGCCAAGTCTGGCGCCGCGGCAATGGATACGTTTGTGCCGACGCCGCGCGAAACACGCGCATTCCGGGCGGCCACCCCGAGGGTTATCTCGAAGCATTTGGCAACCTCTACCGGGATGCGTTTCGCGCGATCCGCGCCGAAGTAGCCGGCAAACTTCCGCCGCGCGACGTGAGTTTTCCAACGATCGACGATGGCGTGGCCGGTATGGCGTTCATCGAAACGGTGGTGCGCAGCGCCCGCCGCGGCAGCAAGTGGGTGAAGCTGGTGGAGCGGTAAGGCCTGGTTCGGCGTCCAACTGTTTCCGCTTCATGGCTGCAGCTCCGGACAACCTCGCAATTGTTCTTGGCGGGCAAATGTGGCGCCACGCGCGCGGATTGACGCTGTCGGCTGCGGCGCGAGCATCTATTTGCTCACCGACGAGCTGAGCGATCCGCTGCCCGGTGTGTGCGCTTGGTTTTGCGATGCGCACCACTGCTCCAGCATGTGTTTTGTCGTGCCGACCGGCGCCGGCCGCGTCGCGCTCACCGACACGATTTTCCACTACCGCAAATTCGAGGAGTCGATACCGCTCGGCATCGCCGAATGCGTCGATGAACACTGCCGGCTCCCAGCGTGACATCTTCGCGACGAACACCGGTAAGCTCCGATAGGCGCAGTCCGGTTTGCATCGCGACCAGCAAGAACGGGTAGTCACGCCGGCCTATCCATGTGGTGCAGTCCACCGCCGCAAGTAGTCCTTCGATTTCCGTTCGAGTCAGGAACCCAATCAATGGGCGCTGGCAGCGTTTGTTCGGTATCGCCAGCACCCGCTGGATGAGGCCGGCCGACGTTCAGCTCGCGTTGGACACGCTGCCGTGGCTGGCGCGCGCACGACCGACGGGATGACGCCGCCATGTCGAGTGGCAACATCGCTTCGATCGCAGACACGGTGCGGCAGCTGCTCGGCGCAGTGCAGCGCCGGTTTTATGCCGCGCAATCTCCACGCGACCACGCCGAAGGACGGGCAAGCTTCCACCGCGACAGACGGATGTTGCTGTACGCACTCACGTGGCCCGCGGTGTGGCTCGAACGCCGCGGGCTCACGTGCTCGGCGATGCGCTATCATGCCTTGCTCGCTGATCGGCTCGCAGAAATCGCGTTGCACGGCGATCCGGCGTGTTATGGTGCATACTTCCCCACCTACCTGCTGAAATGCCTCCAGGAATGGTTCCAGAACCATGGCGACGAGCTTTACGACGAACTCAAGCACATCCGCAACGCGCTCGACCAGGTGCTCGCATCGGCCCGCTTCGCTGTCGCGGAGCAGCGTGACGCGCGGTACGTCGAGCTGCTCGCTTCCGCCCATCGCCTGATCCGGGCGCAGCGTGAAAAACGGCAGAAGAGCGACGGCCGTCAGCTGTCGTTGTTCTGAGGGTCGTCGCAATTACCGTGGTGTCGTCAATCACCGCTTGCTGAAAGGTCACGCTGCGCACGACCCGGCGTGAAGAGCGTGACGCGGCGCCGAAAACATCATGATGAATAGTTCCTGGAATAGCGTGATGCGGAACACGCTTGTTTTCGACCACGTTCCAATAGCGGTGTAGCTTGCCGTTTCTCTTTCGCGTGATGCAGCGCAAGAACATCCTGGCCGGACAGTATAGCGGCACCGCTAGCGCTGGGAAGAGGTTGGGTTTTCACTACAGCGGGTTTTGGCCCGTTTTGGCCGAAGCCCGCGCGATGAATCAAGAACTTGTGTCGCGAAAAGTTCCGCCGGAGATCTGAATCGGCGAAGTCGGGCTAGAACCGAACCCGTAATCAGGGATTAGCGTGTCGTGGGGGAGGAGAAAATGATCAAATGATCCGGAACTGGCTGGTGGTCAAAAACGCTGCACGAAGTGAGCGGACGACAGGCTCATTTCCCGCTGGTGCCGGCGCGGCCGGGGAAGGTCAGCTCGGCGATGCCGCTCTTGTCGATCAGGCCGAGGCCGAGGGTGACGAGACGGTCGTATTGCGCCTTGGTCGCGGCGGCGAGCGGCAGGCTGAGGCCTTTTTCGGTGCCGAGGGACAGGGCGATACCGCTGTCCTTCGCGGCGTGGGCAGCGGAGAAGTAACAGGCGTGGTCGCGGTTGATCATGTCCTGACCGTCGGTGGCGACGACCCGAGAATTGGCCCCCGTCTGTGCGAAGACTTCAAGCAGCATGGCAGGGTCGAGACCGAGCGCGGCACCGAGGCCAAGCCCCTCGGCGAGCCCGGCAGTGTTGATGTTCATGACCATGTTGACCAGCGCCTTCACCTGGCCGGCGGTGCCGGCCGGGCCGATATACCGGAGCAGCTTTCCCGCATCACTCAATTCGGTGAGAACCGGGCGCAGGGTGTCGAACACGGCCCGGTGGCCGCCGCACATGAGGTAGAGGGTCCCGTTGCGGGCTTGGGGAATGCTCGATGCCATGCAGGCTTCGAGCGAATGCGCGCCGGCCCGGGCCGCGGCGGCCTCGATCTCGACGTGCACGGCGGGGCTGATCGTGGCGCAATTGACGAAAGTCTTGCCGGCGGCGCCGGCCAGGAGGCTGTCGCTGGCGGCGAACACGGCGCGCTGGGCGGCATCGTCGGTGACGACGGTGAAGATGATGTCAGCGGCGGCGGTGACGGCGGCGAGCTCCGGGCAGGCCTTGGCGCCGATTTCGGTGGCGAGTTCCTGCGCAGACGGCGTGTGGCGGTCATACACGGCGGTGACGGCGTAACCTTGCTCCTTGAGGCGGCGGGCCATGTTGGCCCCCATGCGGCCGACTCCGACAAAGGCGAGGGTGGGTTTCATGAGTAGGAAGGAGATGGATGAAGGCCGGTGGAGATGAAAACGAGATGGTTATCTGGTTTTCATGGCGAGAGCTTTTCCCCAAGTTTTCTCGATGAGCGGACGGAGGACTTGGGCGTCTTCCCAGCTGTTCGGGAGCTGGGCGAAATTGTAGCCGCCACGCACGGGACCCATCTCGGGGCAAACGAAGTAGTCGCCGCAGGCGGTCCTGGCGGAGAGGATCAGCCCGATGGTTTTCTCCAAGAAGGGCAGCCATTGCCTGAGTTCGAGGGAGAGTTGGCCCGTGCCGTCGGTGACGGGGATCTGGCAGTGGTGGCCATTGAAGGGGCGAAAGTGAAAATGACGGGAGTGCTGGACGAGCCCGGGAGCGATGAGCAGCCGCTCCCAGTAGGGCTGGGCCAGATGCTTGACCACGGAGAAGTGGGAAAAGTCCCAGGTCATCGGGAGGAGCTTGCCGGTCGCCTTTTGGAAGGCGGCGGCGATCGCGTAGGCTTTCTCCGGGGTCTCGGTGCAGGTATCGCGGTGGACCTCGATGTCGCAGGGACAGCCGAGTTGCTCACCTAAGCCGACGATCCGGAGGGCGAGAGCCGTGGCCTTATCCACGGGGGTGTCGTGGTCGGCGAGTTGGACGTTGATGCGGCGGGCGCCGCCGTCGCGATTTTCCAGAATGAGGCGGCGGAAGTCGGCGGCCTTGCCGGAGGAAATGTAGCCAACGGCGCATAGGCCGTGTTTTTCGACGAGGCGGCCGATCTTGGGCGTCATGGCACCGGCGACGCCGTCAAAGCCGGAGGCTTTTACGGCCGTAAGTTTTTTCTCGAGCGACAATTCGGTCCGTGCAGTGGGATAATCCCACAGGGACCAGAGCGCGGCGATTTGGACGAGGTGGGGCGGGGTGCTTTTGAACGTCATGGCGATAAGGTGAAGGGCTGGGTTTGTATTAAGTGGAGAAGAAGGGGTTGTGGGCTTTTTCCTCGCCGAGCGTGGTCAGAGGGCCGTGACCGGGGGCGAGTACGGTGGCGTCGGGCACCCCACGCCGAGATAATGCGCTGTAGGGGTGTTTGCGTGGCTATAAAGGCATATGCTGAGAAAACTTTCCAGCTGGCGACCTCGTCGGCACTGATTCCAAAGTGTTTTGACGAGCTTGCGGCCGACTTTCGCGCTTCTGCGTGGCAGCAAACTACATTGGCGGGCACGCGGGCGCGGAACTATATTGTCGTCACAGACACCGTTCTGGACTCATTAATGGGTCCATGTGCCCTTTTCACGATATGGGTAAAGGTTTTCCCCGATCGCGCGTGACGCGGCAACGATTTCGGCATACGGCCGATCGCAAACGTCAAGGAACCCAGCTTGGGGATTATTGCCCGTCGTGCTTTTCCCGGTCAACATGCGATCACGATAGCTGAACCAATGGAATCCCACGCACATGGGATCGGCCAGGGCGACTTTGACATACTCGATCGTCTTGGCCGCGCGCTTGGCCTGAGTTGGAGTTTCCAACATCGTGGCAAATACCCCCCACATGCCCCGGTCGCGCGCGCAGAAATCGAATTCACCGATCAACATGGGGGCGCCTTGCCCGACATGCGACTGGTAGCCGGCAAAGAATTCCTTGAGCCGGGATGGGGGCAAGTAGAGGTTGTAACTGGCGATGTCGCAGAACTCGCCGGCGGCCTGGATGACCTCGGGGCGAGCATTGGGGGTGTTAGTCCGGCTGCCGAGATACAATTTGTTCGGCGCATGGGCTTTGATCGCCGCGCGTACCATCGAATAGTACTTGCGCGCCAATTCCAAAAAGAATCGACTGTGATCACGCTGGACGGCGTCGTTCACCGTGGGCAGGGTGGTCGTGGATAAGAAGTCGTCCCAACTGGCGTAACGCATGTTCCATGCGGCGTTCAACGCGTCGATCGCCTTGTAATTGTCGGACAGGATTTTTTTGAAGGCTATCTTGGCCGGCTGATCGGCCGGAGCCTGGATAACGCCCCTGGGCACGGCCCAACCATACGGTCCCCACCACCGTAGCTCGGTGTCCACGAAGTAGCCAAGGCACCAGGGATCCGTGGCCGAATCGCCGAGTTTTGCGCAGGCCGAGTCAAGGTTGGCCGCGAATCGCGGGTCGTAGGGGTCAGGGATGTCTTGATTGCTGGATGGCAGGTAGCGGGCGATATATGATGATTGCCCCGAATAGGCGATGTTCAGTGTATAAGGGACTTGCTTCTTGGCCGCCAGATCCGCTCCGCGAACCATGCCGCGGAGCCCGCCGAGGACCGAATAGGAACCGATCGTGTTCATACCCCAACTCTCAAGGCGCGGACACATCATGTCGATGGATTGCGTCCGGTAGTCCCTGCCGTATTTGCGAAACTGGTTGTACTCATGGAAATCAAAATTCCAGCCCAACTGCCTATCCCAAAAATGAACGGGTTCCTGCTTGTAGAAGGCGGTATAAGCTGGATCGTCCCACGATGGCAACCATGCGAACCAGCGCCGCCGGTCGTATTGGGGACCAACGAGCCGAGGGTTGACGGGCGCGACCGCCGTGCCCAGATCCTTGACGCGCACACCATTCATGCCCCAGGAAATGAACTTGTAGCCCTCCGGGTCGATGATCCACCATTTCCCGTCTATTTTTTGGGTCCGAAAATGTCCCGTGGCCTTGAAGCGTCCGCCATCGCGATCGCCGCCATACCGGGTGAAATTCGCGGGCCGGGGATGGGCCTCCAAGTCTTGTTTCTCTTGTTTAATGCTCGCAATCAATTCGGCCTCATTGTGGGTTTTGCCCGGCCATTCCCAATGCATGTACTGGCCGAATTGATCGACGAACGGATAAAAGCGCGGACGCACGGGATCGGGGGCCAAGTGGCGGCCGGTGTTGGGATGGACTCGCGATTCCTCCAAGCGAATATTTTTTACGCTATAGGAGATAGGCGTCTTGCTCGGCAAGGCGGCGAGTTGGAACTCATAAACCGTGGTCGGATCCAAGGCGCGAGGACTTTTTTGGGGATTGACCGGTCGTCCCCACGGCCACCACATCGGACCGTTGAACTGGATGGGCGTGCCATCGGAATCATAGCCCTCGATCAGATTGATCGGGCAGCGAATAGTGCAGACCCGACCCGGGCTCAACGTGCAATCGTCATAGGCGTACCTCTTCTCGCCTGAAAAATCATGGCCACGATAAAGGATGCGCAGAGTGAGGGTGGTGCCCTGGAGATTTTTCACATCGGCGGCCAAATAGGAGTAATTGGAAAAATTCCACTGGCCCTTGAAGAGGATGCCCGAGCCCTTGCTGTCTGGCGCGGCCGTGACCTTTAGGGCCGTGAGGCCTGCGTCGGAAACCATGGCCAGCGTCGCGCCTTGCCAACTTTCGCAGTCGGCCGGAAGGCGCGTGCTTTCAAATACGATTAATGGATACGGATCATCATGCGGCACTGCAGCCGCTTGCTCCTTCACCTCAATCGAATTGGCATGGACCGCGGCCACGACGCCCGCCCAAAGAATTGAAATCATCAACAGAGAAAATCGGCGCATCAAATCCTCCTTTATGAATCATTTAATTTATAATTTCGCCATCCAACGGATCGCTCGATCATGCATTGCCGGGTCGCGGCCGACATCGCCGACGCTTTGGGGGAACAAATTTTCAATGGGTCCATTGGCCTTTTTCGCGGTACTGATACAGGTTCCGGCCAATCTCGCGGGAGGCGCCCACGGACTCGATGTAGGGCCGGTCACAGACGTCGAGGAATCCGGTCTGGGGATTATTACCGGATTTGCTATGCCCGGTCAGCGTGCGATCGCGATAGCTGAGCCAGTGCAGTCCGACACACAGCGGCTCGTCCAAGGCGGTCTTTACATAGGCGATCATATTGGCCGCGCGGTCGGCCTGATTGGAGGCCTGAACTGCCGCGGAATAGACTCCCCACATGCCGCGATCGCGCGCCAGAAAGTCGAATTCGCTGATCAGGAACGGCGTATCGTTCATGGGGTTCGTCTTGAACAATTCCTGAAACTTACGATGAAGCAGAGCCGGCTTATGGTATAGGTTGTAACTGGCAATATCGCAATATTCGCTGGCCGCCCGGACAATCTCGGGTTTGGCATGAGGCGTGTGGATGCGGCTGCCCAGATAAAGAATGTTTGGCGCCCGTGCCTTGGCCACTGCGCGGACCGTGGAATAGTACTGGCGCGCGAACGTCAGAAAGAATTGGCTGAAATCCGCCTTCACGGCGTCGTTCATCTGGGGCAACGACGTCGACGACATAAAGTCCTCCCATGCGGTATAGTGCGTTTTCCAAGCGTGGTTTAACGCGCCGATTGTCTTGTACCTGGTGGCCAACTCCTCCTTGAAGGCCATTTTGGCCGGCTCATCGGCCTGCGCCTGGAGCGCGCCGTTCGGCACAAGCCATCCTTTGGGTCCCCACCAGCTCAGTTCGTTATCGACGAAATAGCCGAAAAACCAGGGATCGTCCGCCAAGTTGGTCAACACGGCACAGGCCGATTGAAGGGAAGCGGCAAACCCCGGATCGTAGGGATCGATCATCTCCCGACCGGAATCGCCGATCCGGCGCGTATCGTCATTAAATGAAGTGATAAAGACGGTATAAGGGATCCCTCCCTTATCCCTCGCGGATTTTTCCGGCCGGCTCATGGTATTCATTCCCCAACTTGCCAGGCGGTGGAACATCATATCGACGGCCTGGGTCTTGTAGTCGGCGCCATATTTACGTAATTGGTTGTAGGCATGGATATCGAAATTCCAGCCTATCGCGTAGTTCCAGAAAGGAACCACTTCCTTGCTGTAGAACGCCTTATAGGCCGGATCGTCCCACGACGGTAGCCAGTCGAACCAATGCAGCCGATCGTATTGGGGGCCGGTGAGGTGGCGATCGACCGGCGCGATGGCCGTGCCGGCATCGGTGATCATCACATAATCGATCCCCCAGGAAATGAACTTGTAACCTTCCGGATCGATGATCCACCATTTGCCGTCGATCTTCTGGGTCCGAAAATGCCCCGTGGCCTTAAAGCGACCGCCGTCGCGATAACCGCCATACTTGGTGAAAATTGCCGGTCGGGGATGCGCGTCCAGGTCTTTCCGTTCTGTTTGGATGCTTGCTCTCAGTTCGGCCTCATTGTGCGTCTTGCGCGGCCAATCCCAATGCTTATACTGGCCAAACTGGTCGATGAAGGGATAAAAATTCGGGGCAATGGGACTGGCCGCCAGGTGGGAACCCGTATTGGGATGGACGCGCGATTCCTCCAGTTGGATATTTTTCACGGCGAAAGCGGTAGGCGCTTTGCTTGGAAGGGTGGAGACTTGGATCTGAAAAACCGTGGCGGGATTCAAGGCACGGGGAATAATTTGCTTATTCACCGGCATTCCCCATGGCCACCAGAGCGGACCATTGAGCCGAATGGGGGTGCCATCGGCTTCGTACCCCTCAATCAGGTTGATTGGGCAGCGAATAATGTCACGCTGTCTGGGTCCCAAGGTGCGATCGACAAACATGTCTCGCGCTTCACCCGCGAATGTATAGCCACGGTAAAGGATCCGCAGAATGACGCTCGTATCTTGCAGATTCTCGACATCGGCGGCCAGATAAGAGAAATACGAAAAATTCCATTTGCCCTTGAAACGGATGCCCGATCCGTTGTTGTCTGTCCCGGCCGTGACCTTGACAACGGTGTTACCGTCGCGAGAAACCATGTCGAGGGTGGCACCTTGAAGACTCTCATAATCGGCCGGAGACCGTCCGTCTTTGAAATCGAAAAGCACGTGTGGATCGTCATGCGGGATATTAGGGGCAATTTTCCGGCGGGTGCCACTGGCCACCCCATCCGCCCCGTTGCGAGTGGCTGCGTCGGCGTGGACCTCTCCCAAGATGCCTGCCAGCAGCATGGTGACGATTAATGCGAGCATTTTATTCATCCGAACTTCCTTTCAAAATTCCAGTTCCCCTCGGCATAAAACAGCGTCTGGTATCCGCGGTGCCACAATTCCTCGACGATCGGCTTGAGTGTGGGCCGGAGCCCTCCGCCACAAGCGGGTCTACACAATCTCCCAGCCCTTACGGTAGTCTTCTCTGATGATGGCATCAGCCTCGGGAACCCCGCTGGCCTTCATGTTTTCGGCGTCCCAGTAGATGCGCTTGCGGGTACGCTGGGCAAGGCTGCCTAACAGGATCAGTTCGGTGAGCCGGGCGCCGTATTCGAAATTGGAACTGGCGGGTTCACCTCGCTTGCAGGCGGCGATCCAGTCGTAGTGGTGGCCCTTGGAACGTGGAAGGGTCGGGGCAGGCTTCTGATAGCGACGGGTGGCCTCGTACGGCAGAAGGCGGGGAGGGCCTCCGGTGGCCTCCTCCAGCAGCTTCCCTTTGTCGCCGATAAAAAGGACGCCACGCTCGGGGAGGTTGAGTTTGGCGCCGAATTCCTTGGGCGTCGGGGGCTTCAAGCCGCCGTTGTACCAAGTGATGCGGACGGGGGCGTCGCAGAAGGAATTGCCGGTGCGGGCCGGGAAATCGTAATAAATAATCGAGCCATAGGGAACGATATATTCATCGGTTATACCGGCGGGGAATGCCTCTACGCAACTGGGAGTGCCCAAATTAAGCCCCCAAAGCGAGGAATCGAAATCGTGGCAGCCGAAATCGGCGAAAGGCCCTCCCCCAAAGTCCCAAAAGTCACGCCATTTGACTGGAGCATATGCGGAGTTATAGGCGCGTTCTTTACGCGGGCCGAGCCAGAGATCCCAGTTGGCACCCTTGGGAACTGTCATGCTCCCTTCGGGACGAGTAGTCAGGGTTGGATTCCACCGGCTGAAGTAAGACCAGACATGTACCTCGCGAACCGTCCCGATGACGCCGTCCCGCAGCCACTCGATCGTCTGGCGCAAACCCTCGCGGGAGTGGCCTTGGTTGCCCATTTGAGTGGCCACCCCGGTTTCCTTGGCAACGCGTGCCATCTGCTGGACCTCCCAGAGGTTATGGCCAAGTGGTTTTTCGCAGTAGACGTGCTTGCCGGCCTTCATAGCGACGATGCTCACATATCCGTGCAAGTGGTCGGGCGTCGCGCAGAGGATGGCGTCAATGTCTTTCTCCTTCTCGAGCATGACTCGGAAGTCCTCATATACGGCGCACCTATATTTGGAATTTTTGGCCTGATAATGCTCTTCCATCATGGCCCGGCCAGGATTTCGGCCGGCCAGGCGCCGGTAATACATGGCCCTCAGGTCGGTCTCCTCGAAAGGGTCAGCCAACGCGGTAACTTGGACACCGGGAACTTGGAACAGGCTGCGCATGTTCTCCAGGCCTTTGCCTCCCGCCCCGACTAAGGCAACGTTGACCCTCTCGCTGGGCGGAACGAATCCGGTGCCACCGAGCACATGTCGGGGGACGATCGTGAACGTCGCAGCCGCGGACGCCGTGGTGCGAAGAAATTGACGACGAGAGATAGTCGGAGAAATGGTTGATATGTCTTCTTGCATAAGAGAATTGGACGGTGTGTTTGCCTGTTATGGTTTCAAATAGTTTTTGAGTATATAGTGTTTCCGGTTCACGCCCCAGGTTAACCATCTCGATCCGATGCGGACGCTGGCTGACTGGTTCGCACAACCGCCTCTCTACTGCGTGGTGGGTAAGATGGCCCCCTTTATCATTTCGAAGTTAACCTCGATGTCCTGATCGGTCATCTTGTTGCGTGCCCCATTTAGGCCAACCTTGATGGCCTTGACCTTGCCCTTGCCGGCGAAGACGCCATGGCCGATCTGGCCGGACCACTCGTCGCCGCTCAGCTTGGTGACCCCTTTCTCGGCCTTGCCCATCAGCTCGGCTAGGGGAGCGCCCTGCATCTCGGGCGTGTCGTAAATTTTGGCGACGACCTCGTCGTCGACCTTCTCGACATTGGCATAGATGCCGTTAGATGCATCGCTCGTGGCGCCCTTCCACGGTCCCTGGATGCCGGGGGTCCGGCCGGCGCGGTCCAGATCCTTGATGCGCATGTTACGCCAGGCGACCTTCATGCCGGCAAACTCGGGCTTGTAGATTTTATGAACCTGCAGGTAAAGGTAACCGGCCGGAGTCATCAAATCCTTCACGTCAGTGATGGCGACGCCGTTAAGGCAAGTCTGGACGCGATCGCCGACGAATATGACAAGGACTTTGTTCCAGTCGTTATGTTTGAAGGCGGCATGCTTTTGCGGATCGTCCTTCGGGTCGTAAATGAATACGGCGCGACGCGCTTCATCATAGACGCCGGCGGTGGAGCCCCGCTCCGAGGGGTCGATCTCGACTTGGTAGCCGTGGACGCGGTTGTCCTTGTAGGCGGGAAAATTGTGCGAGCGAACCTGGACGCCCGAATTCAGCCCCTCGTCGACTTTAAATTCATACTCCAAGACGAAATCACCGTACATCCGGTCCGATTTCAGGAAACTGTTGGGCGTGTCGACCACGGTCGTGCCGACGATCATGCCATTCTTGGCTTTGAATTCGGCCTTACCGTTACCCTTGGCCAACGCCCAGCCTTCAAAGCCCAGGCCACTGAACAGGTCGGTCCAGGGGACGTTGGGATACGGCTCATCCTGGCTCCAGGCCGTGCCCAGGGCAAAGATGGCCAGCAAGCATACAATGAACATTCTGCAACACGGTTTCATAATTTTCTCTCCTTCGTGTTGGGATGCCGGCCTTTCGCCGGCGGATTTTCTGCGGCGATCATCAATCATCATTGCTTGCTCGTCGCGGACGCCGCTCGCTCCGGCAATGGCAGCGTGTTCGTCTTGGGCAGCCACTTCGCCAACGCTGCCTTCTGGGCGGCATGCTTCGGGT
>JAUSID010000089.1 GCA_030648295.1 Opitutaceae bacterium
ACCCGAAGCATGCCGCCCAGAAGGCAGCGTTGGCGAAGTGGCTGCCCAAGACGAACACGCTGCCATTGCCGGAGCGAGCGGCGTCCGCGACGAGCAAGCAATGATGATTGATGATCGCCGCAGAAAATCCGCCGGCGAAAGACCGGCAACCCAAATCGAACCAGAGAGGATTATGAAACCGTATCGGAAAAAACTCATTGTATGTCTGCTGGCCATCTTTGCCCTGGGCACGGCCTGGAGCCAGGATGAGCCATATCCCAACGTCCCCTGGACCGACCTATTCAGCGGTAATAATAAGGAACTCAAGGGCTGGGCACCGGCCAAGGACAGCGGAAAGGCCTTGCTTGAGATCAAGGAAGGTTCGATCACCCGACAACGGGCATGACCGTCTTCGATACGCCCACCACTTAGGAAACGTGCAATAATAACTTGATTCTGATAGGCATTAAGAAATCAATTACTTCCAAAGGACGAAGTGGGGGCAGAGGTCCATTGTAGCCCGAGGTTAGTGGTAAGTCGGAGCCAATGGCAATGTGTAGGTGAAAATCTGAACGGTGTTAGATTAACGCTCGACGGGTCCCACGAGGGCGTTAAGATAACATTATGAATCGGATTCACTATGACCCCGACCGACTCCGTGAAGTCTTCCACCGTCAGCCAATCGCCACCCTGCCCGAACTCAAGGCGGCGATGGGCACCGAGGTTGATCTCACTGTCTTCCGCAAGCTGGCTGCGCTGGATTACACGACCAGTTATTCGCATCGCGGCGCCTATTATACCCTCAATTCGGTCGCCCGCTATGATGCCCAGGGACTGTGGTCGCATCAGGATGTGCATTTTTCGCGCTATGGTACGCTGCTTGAGACCGCGGCCGAGCTGACCAGCCGTGCGCCGGCCGGATACTTCACCGAGGAGCTGGAGGCGGTCGTGCAGGTGCCGGCCAAGGACGCCTTGCGCCAGTTGGTTGAGCGCGGCCGGCTGCAACGGCGACCCTCCCCTGATCGCTATCTTTACGGGGCCGCCGAGCGTGCGCGCTGGCAGGAACAGTGGGCGGCACGGCAGGCGCAGTCCGACGAGTTGCCCGCCGAGATCGCGTTGTTCTACGGCCTGCTCGACGAGCAGCAGCGCCGGCTCTTCGCCGGCTTGGAAAGCCTTCAGCATGGCCACGGCGGGGACCGACGCATGGCCGAACTACTGGGGTTGGACGCGGCGACGGTCGCGCGAGGAAGACGCGAGTTGCTCGCCGGCGAGGTGCTGCGCGAGCGGATCCGGCGGGAGGGCGGTGGACGCAAGCCCGTGGAAAAAAAACGACCAAAATAATCAGCGCTTTGCGCCGCCTGCTCGAATCGAATATCGTCGGCGATCCCATGGGGGCCGCGGGCTGTGGACGGGGCTTCGTTTGCGGCAAATCAGCGGGCAACTGCAGCGCCTGGGTCTGCACGCGGACCCGTATACCGTGCGCCGCCTGCTCGACAAACTCGACTTTGCCCTGCACGCCAACCGCAAGAGCCTTTGTTCGTCGTGTCCCGAACGCAATCGGCAGTTTCTTTACATCAACATCCAGCGACGCCGCTTCAGCCAAGAGCAGGCGCCCATCCATCATCAGCGTCGACACCAAGAAACGCGAACTCGTCGGCTACTTCAAAAACCCGGGGCAGGTCTGGAGCCGGGAGCCGATCCAAGTCCACGATCACGATTTCCCCTCGCTGGGCCAGGGCGTGGCCATCCCCTATGGCGTATACGATGTTCAAGCCAACCGCGGCTGCGTGACAGTAGGCACCTCCCGCAACACGCCTGCCTTTGCCGCGGCGTCGATCAGCGACTGGTGGCTCCACCATGGTCGCCATCGTTATCCCGAAGCCTCCCGGCTGCTCATCCTAGCCGACAACGGCGGTAGCAACGGTGCGGATACTTTCCTTTGGAAACACGCCTTGCAGCAAAAGCTCGTCGACCCCTTCGGATTGTTCGTCACCGTCTGCCACTATCCCACCGGCGCCTCTAAATGGAATCCCATCGAACACCGGCTGTTTGCCGAGATCAGCAAGCAATGGGCTGGCCAGCCGCTGGCCAACTATCCCACTGTGCTGCGTCTCATTCGCACCACCCGCACCCGCACCGGCCTCGCGATCAGCTGCTCTCTCGACACGCGGCAATATCCGATTTGGCGCATGGTTTTTATGCCCTGGCCTCCGAGCAGGCTCTGGCTTGTAGGCATTCTCGAGGCCCGCGACCATAGGCTCGGGTGAACACGCGATGGAACTGCGCGTAGCTGCCGAAGCCCGCCATATACGCCGCCTCCGTAACGGTCTTGCGCTCCGGTCCGCGGAAGTGCTCGAAGAACCGCCCGAGCCGCACCGAGTTTCGGTAGCGGCTCATTGGCACACCAACCTGCCGTGCAAACATCCGGCTGAGGTGCGCTCCGCTCGCGCCGCAGCGTCGCGCGAGCTGCCCGAGATCGTGCTCGCAGGTGGTCTCGCTCAGCAGATCCAGCGCCTCGCGCACGGCGGGGAGCAATGGCACCGCGCCGCCCAGTTCATTGTCCGGGCGTTGGACGCGCCAAGCGAGGAGCAACAGATGATGCAGGCCCGCATTCAACCCATCTGGATCATCATGCTTAAACCGAAAATCTGATCGGACACCGAATCCCGCCTCGCGGTTAAGCACGTCGGGGTCGGGCGCGCCCTTCATTAGCGCGTCCATTGTCTTGCGCACAAGATCGAAGGTTTCCGGCTCGAGTCGCGTGTGCAGGACGCCGTCCATGCCAGCGTTGTCGCGCTTTAGCCCCTCATAGATGGTGCTGTGACAAGAGCGCGCGATCAGCCCTGGCGTGAAAACTGCGACGTAACACTGCGCGTCGCTTGTGCGGTCCACGAGTTGGTGCTCCTGCGACGGGAACAGCCACAGTAACGTGCGTCTCTCGAAGGTGAATCGCCGTCCGCTCACCACATAGCTGATCCCACCCCGTACGACTAGGTTTAGCTCCAACTCGATGTGGTGATGACTCTTCAAGGAGGGCAGATTCCGCGTAGATTCCGCGAGGTAGAGGAAACCGTCGTAGATCGGCTCGAGCTTGAGGTTTTCCAGCATTTGCACAAAAAATGAGAGCTTTTTGCGAAAGAGCGAGAAGACAATCCGCCGTAACTTGCGCTAACGTCAATGTGGTGTCATCCGCGGTCCCGATGCTCCTGACGCGTGGTCCATTCGGCCGGTTGCAACCAAACCCCGCCACGCGACATGCCTCCCCGCTTTCTCCCACGTCACATGAAAATCACCGATAACCTCAGCCAGAACGTCTCCAAGTCAGTCATTCCCGCCGTCCGCGTCGCCGGCCAACTCGAGGCCGCCCTCAAGCGCAAAGCCTGCTACCCGTTCAAGTTCCCCCGCGACGCCCGCTCCCTCGGCGGCCAGTTCACGGTCAAGGAAAACTCCCGCCGCCTCCTCCGCTACTTCTACTTCGAACGCCGCCTCATGCAGGCCCTCGGCGCGTGGACGCTCACCATCCCCGAGTTCGAGGTGAAACTCGAGACCGGCCGCCACATCTTCTGGCACGCCGACGCCGCCCGCTTCCTCCGCGAACGCCTCACCGAGCAGGAGATGCGTCCCAAGGCCATCGACGCCTTCCGTGACGCCGAGGTCGACCGTTTCATCGAGGAAATGCTGAGCGCAAATTCCGCCGCTGAGTTCCTTGTTGGCGTACACCAGGTCGCCGGCCGCGCCCTCACCACGGCCTACCGCCATCACTGCGACCTCACCGACCAGGTCACCGACACCCCCACCATCCGCTGCCTGCGTCGCATTCTCTCCGACCAGGAGCCCATGCTCGCCTGGGCCGAGGCCGCGATCGCCGCCTATATCGAGGGCGGCGTAGACGAGGCCGGTCTCGCGCAATGGCGCTGGCACCTCGACCGGCTGCTCCGCTCCATTGGCGGTGTCTCCGGCGCCGACCCGCGCGCTGAGGCGCCCAAGCCCCTGCGCATCGACGGGAAACCTTTCGAACGCGGCACCGTGCCCAATCGCGATGTGCGCTTCGACACCTTCAAGAACACCGGTAACTACGATGAGGCCGACGGTGGCGAGCGCTTTCCAGCTGATTCCTACGAATCCCTCCGCCTGCGCTTTATTCGCACCCAGCGCGACGAGGTGGACGCGATTGAGGCCTTTGGCACCTTCATCTGGGACATCCGCTTCAAGGACTTCGACGCCGAATACGACCTCGCCCGCATCACGTGGGACGAGGCCCGCCACACCGAGATCGGCCACCGCGCCATGCTCATCGTCGGCTACGACCCCTTCGAACTACGCAACCGACTCATCGGTTCCACCTGCCGCGGCCCGATGGACCCGGCCTTCGCCATGGCCGAAATCAACCTCTTCGGCGAAGTCGGCGTCCTCAAGACCATCAACCAGCTCATTGATGCCGCCGCCGACCGCAACGACGAGGTCCTCCGCCATGTCGCCGACTACATCCGTTCCGACGAGCGCACCCA
>JAUSID010000104.1 GCA_030648295.1 Opitutaceae bacterium
GCCCCTCCGCCCCTCCGCCCCTCCGCCCCTCCGCCCCTCCGCCCCTCCGCCCCTCCGCCACTCCGCCACTCCCTCTGCTTTCACTTTCACTCTCACTTTCACTTTCACTCTCACTCCGAAATGCGATACATCGAACCGCACGGCCATATGGTCAGCCGCACCACCGACGACTATCAGGCGATGGTGGCGGCGGGCTGCGCTGCGGTGTGCGAGCCGGCGTTCTGGGCGGGATTCGACCGCGGTTCGGTGGACGGTTTTCGCGATTATTTCCGGCAGCTGACGGAGTATGAACCGGCCCGGGCGGCCAAGTTCATGCTGCCGCACTTCTGCTGGCTCTGTTTGAACCCAAAAGAGGCGGAGGATCTCAGCCTCGCGCGTGATGTGCTGTCGATGATTCCCGAGTTCCTCGATCGCCCGAACGTACTCGGCATTGGTGAAATCGGACTGAACCGGAATACGCGCAACGAACTCGCCGTGCTCGAACAGCACGTGGAGCTCGCGGTGAAACACCACCAGTTGATCCTCGTCCACACCCCGCATCTCGAGGACAAGCTGAAGGGAACGAACCTGATTCTCGACGTGCTGCGGTCGAACCGCGGGATCAAGCCGGGCCGCGTGATCATCGATCACGTCGAGGAGCACACGATTCAGCGCGTGCTCGATCTCGGTTTTTGGGCGGGCATCACGCTGTATCCGGATTCCAAGTCGTCGCCGCCGCGCGCCGTCGACATGCTGGAAATCTCCGGCCGCGAGCGGATCTGGCTCAATTCCGCCTGCGACTGGGGCGTGAGCGATCCGCTGGCCGTGCCGAAGACGGCGCTCGAGATGCGCCGCCGCGGCCACGGCGAGGACTTCATCGACGCCGTGCTGTTCCAGAATCCCCACCGCTTCCTCTCGCAGTGCCCGAAGTTTTCCGCCCTGGGCGGAAAGCCGGATTAGGTTTTTGCGCGCAAAAACCTGATGAAACTCAACCACGGGCTCCATCTCGCGTACTGCACCAACGTTCACCGGGGCGAAAACTGGGCGGAGACCTTCACCGCGCTCGAGCGCCATGTACTTCCCGTCCGCCGGCGCGTTGCCCCAGGCCGCGCCTGCGCGATCGGACTGCGACTCGGCCAGCGCGCCGCGTCGGAACTGGCACAGCCGGCCGCGTTGCTCGCGTTCCAGCTCTGGCTGGAAAAGCACGACTGCTATATCTTCACGATTAACGGATTTCCATACGGGAGCTTTCATGGCACGCGCGTGAAGGAACAGGTGTACGCGCCGGACTGGTCGACGCCGGAGCGGCTCGCTTATACGCGCCAGCTGTTCGAATTGCTCGTGCAAATCGCCCCGCCGGGCGAAGCGTGCAGCGTCAGCACCGTGCCGGCGTCCTTCAAGGCGTTCGTCGCCGCCGAACCGGCGCGCCGCGCCGCCATCTTCGCGAATCTCACCGCCTGCGGCCGCCACCTCGCGGAACTCGCGGAAAAAACCGGACGCGATCTGCACCTCGGACTCGAGCCGGAGCCGCTGTGCCTGATCGAAACCAGTGAGGAGACGGTGGCGTTTTTCAACGCCTGGCGGGCCAGCGATCATGCCATCGATCGTGATTCGCTGCTTTGCCACATCGGCGTGAACTACGATTGCTGCCATCTCGCGGTGGAGTTCGAATCCGCGCCCGTGGCGCTGGATCGAATCACCGCGGCCGGGCTGCGGTTGAGCAAACTGCACCTCAGCTCCGCCCTCCGGGTGCGGCCCGATGCCGCCGGCCGCGCGGCCCTCGCCGCGTTCGTCGAACCCGTCTATTTGCACCAGGTGGTCGTCGGTCACGGACACGAGGTGCGCCGGCGTTTCGTGGATCTGCCGGAGGCGCTCGCCGACGGTGCCCCGAATGCCGCGGGCGACGAGTGGCGTATCCACTTTCATGTTCCGCTGCATGCGGCGCCCGGCGCGCCGTTCGCCGACACCCGCGACCACCTCGTTGGCGCGCTGGACTGGCTGGCGAATCATCCCGGGGCCTGCACGCACCTCGAGATGGAAACCTACACCTGGGAGGTCCTCCCGCCCGCGATGCGGCTGCCGATCGAGGACCAGCTGGTGCGCGAGTATGGGTGGACGCTCGAGGCGCTGGCACAGCGCGGCCTCGCCGATCCGGCCCTGGCGGCGTGCGCGCGGGAGCTGACGGTGTGATCGCAGCCCCGGCGGCACCTTCGGGCTTGGGCGTGCGCGGATGGTTCGACCTTGCGCGCGCAGGCAACTTTCCCTCGGTGGGGAGCAATGTGCTCGCGTCACTCGCGCTTTCATCAACCGGCGATGCCATTCCGCCCGCCGGCACCCTGGCGATCGCCGTGCTCGCGGGAATTCTCGTCTACGCGGGCGGCGCCACGTTCAACGATGTGGCGGACGCCGAATTCGACCGCCGTCATCGGCCGGAGCGCGCGATTCCGCGAGGGCTCGTGTCGCGCGGCACCGCTGCCGGAGTCGCCGCGGCGGAAATGGCCGCCGGGCTTGCGCTGTTGATCGCCGCCGGTGCCTCCGCGGTTTGGGCAGCCGCGCTCGCGGCCACCATCCTGCTCTACGACTGGATTCACAAAAGATGGAGCGGAGCGGTGATCCTCATGGCCGGATGCCGGGTGCTCCTCGCGGTCACACTCGCATCGCTGCCCGGCCACGAGCTGACCACGCCGTTCCTGGCGTGGGCGGCAGCGCTCTTCATCTACATCGTCACGCTGAGCTTGATCGCGCGCCGGGAATACCAGGTTGCCGTGTCACCCGTGACGGCCGGCAACACGAACGTGAGCGCTGGCCGCGCGGCGCGCTTGGGACGGATGGTCGGCCGGCTGCTCGCATTTATCCCCTTGATCGACGCGGTCGCATTGTTGCTGATGGGCCTCTGGGGCCCGGCTCTGGCTTGCGCATTAGCCGTTCCCGCCGGACGCTGGGCGCAACGCCTGGCCGCCTCAAACTAGATGCCCGACCGCCCTGACAACGTCACTTTTCCCATTACCCTTCGGTATGAGCACCGCGTGATTTTCACGCGCGATGTCTTTGCGCCGGACAATCCGACCCTGGCCGAGCTGCTGAGCCCCCGCGAGCCGGGCGAAAATGTCGCGGCCATGGTCTTCTGGGATGCGGGGTTGGCGGCGGCGTTCCCGGAGATCGCGGAAAAGATCTCGATGTGGTTCGCCGGCCGCAGTGATCGGGTGCGACTCGCCGCGGCACCCATCGCCGTCGCCGGCGGTGAGGCGGTGAAGAACGACTTTCACCAACTCGAACAGGTCTGGTCCGCGATCAACCACGCGGCAATGTGCCGCCACTCCTACATCATCGCGGTGGGCGGTGGCGCGATGCTCGACATGGTCGGCTTCGCCGCCGCGACGGCGCATCGCGGCATTCCGCTGGTTCGCGTGCCGACCACCAGCCTCAGCCAGGGGGATGGCGGCGTCGGCGTCAAAAACGGGATCAATTACTTCGGCAAAAAGAACTGGCTCGGCGCGTTCGTGGTGCCGCACGCGATCGTGAACGACTTCGTGTTCCTGCACGCGCTCCCGGTTCGGGCCCGCCGTTGCGGGTTGATCGAAGCGGTGAAGGTCGCGCTCATTCGCGACGCGAAGTTCTTCGAGTTCATTGCGCAGCGCGTCGAGCTGCTCGCGCGCTTCGAACCCGCGGCCTTCGAGGCCGTGATTCGCGAGAGCGCGCGCCAGCACATCGAACACATCGCGACCGCGGGCGATCCGTTCGAACGTGGGTCGGCGCGCCCGCTGGATTTCGGGCATTGGGCCGCACACAAGCTCGAGCAGCTTTCCGAGTTTCGTGTCAGCCATGGCGAGGCCGTCGCGGTGGGAATGGCGATCGACATCATTTATGCGCGGCGCATCGGCCTGCTGCCGGAGCCGGTGGCGGAGCGGATCCTCGACGTGATTCAACGGCTGGGTTTCGAGCTGTTCGCGCCGGTGAAGGAGATTCGCACCCCGACGGGCCGCCAGGACATGCTCGATGGACTGGAGGAGTTCCGCGAGCACCTCGGTGGCCGGCTCTCGATCCCCATGATCCGCGCGCCGGGGGACCGGCTCGAGGTACACGAGATCGACGGCGCGGTGGTCAAAGCCGCATTCGACGAATTGCGGACGCGATATGGTGACGGACGGAATCCCGGTGCTTGATGGTTTCGATCGAACACACCCGCACCGCCATCCTTAACGTCGTCGGGCTGACGCCGCGGCTGCTCGGGCCGAACATGCCGCGGCTGCAGCAGGCGGCGGAGGCTGGCGGACTCACGAGGATCAATCCCGTGCTGCCGGCCGTCACCTGCACGGCGCAGAGCACGTATCTCACCGGCTTGCCGCCCGCCGGCCACGGTTGCGTGGCGAACGGCTGGTATGATCGCGAGCTGGCCGAACACCATTTCTGGAAGCAGTCGAACCACCTCGTGCACGGCCCGAAGCTGTGGGAAAAATGCCGCGCGGCGCGGCCCGGCTTCACCTGCGCCAAACTCTTCTGGTGGTACAACATGTACTCGACCGCCGACTGGTCGATCACGCCACGGCCGATGTATCCGGCCGATGGACGCAAGGTGTTCGATATCTACACGCACCCGCTGTCCGTGCGCGACGAGATCAAGCGCGACCTTGGGCCCTTTCCGTTTCCCGCGTTCTGGGGTCCCACGGCCGGCATCGCGTCCGCGGACTGGATTGCGCGCTCGGCCGAGTGGATTGAGCAAAGGCACCAGCCCGACCTGTCCCTCGTGTATCTGCCGCATCTCGATTACAACCTCCAGCGGCTGGGCCCCGATGATCCGAGGCTGGCGGACGACTGCCGCGCAATCGACCGGCTCGCGGGCGGACTGATGGATTTCTACGCCAAACGTGGAGTCCAGACGTTCATACTTTCTGAATACGGCATCACGTCGGTCACCCGCTCGATCGCGTTGAACCGCGTGTTTCGTACCCACGGTTGGATCACGATCAAGGAGGAGTTGGGGCGCGAGCTGCTCGATTGCGGCGCCAGCAAGGCGTTTGCCATCGCGGACCACCAGGTCGCGCACATTTACGTGAACGATCCGGCGATTCTGTCTTCGGTCCGGGCCGCGCTCGAGGCGACCGGCGGAGTGGCGCGCGTCCTCGACCGTGTTGCCCAGCGCGAAGCGGGGCTGGATCACGCGCGGTCCGGCGACCTCGTGGCGTTTTCGGACGAGGACGCGTGGTTCACGTATTATTATTGGGAGGACGATGCGAAAGCGCCGGACTTTGCGCGCTGCGTCGATATCCACCGCAAATACGGCTACGATCCGGTCGAGCTCTTTCTCGACCCGGCGCTCGCGGCGCCGAAGTTGCGCGCGGCGGCGAAACTCCTGCGCCAGCAGCTCGGCTTCCGGATGCTGATGGATTTGATCCCGCTCGAGCCCTCGCTGGTGAAGGGATCGCATGGCACCCGCCCGGCCGATTCAGCCGAATGGCCGGTGCTCATCGGCACCGGCACATCGGGCATGCCGATCGCGGCGACCGCGGTTCACGATCGGTTGCTCGCCGCATGTCTGGCGTAGCCTAGTTTTTGGCTCCGCCAAAAACTCAGGTTTCGTACGCGGGCAACTGCTTGTCGACCCGCACGCGATCGAGCCGCGCGAAAATCGGCACGCCCATGTCGTGCGGGATTGTGACCTCACCCTGCAACAGGGGCTGGGCATAACGCAGGAACTGGAAGTTCATGCTCACACCGTCCTCGTTGATCCACTCGCGCGGGAGCTTCTTTACCGAATTCGCCACATCCGCGAGCGGCGCCAGCCCGGTCTCGGAAGTGTAATGCTCCTGATCGCCGCGAACCAACGTGACCATCTTGTCGGTCTCGCCCTCGATCGCCGCCTCGACCGCCGCCTGGCCGGCGAGAAACGCCTCGTCGGCGTCGGTCTTCGACACCGCATGCGCGGCACACCGCTGCAACAAACCGGGCTTCGCCACTCGGACCTTCACGCCGGGAATCGCCTGGCCAATGATATCCGCCAGCGCATCGCCGGCGCCACCGAGCTGGGCGTGGCCAAAAGCGTCGGTGTTGCCCTCAGCCGCCACGTAATTGCCGTCGGCGTCGACCAGTCCTTCCGCGACGACGACGAGGCAGTACTTCTCGCGCTTCAGCACGCGGCGGATGTCTTCCATCACCTTCTCCTGGTTGAAGGAGACTTCCGGCAGCAAAATGATGTGCGGGGGATCGTGCGGATGGTCGCGCCGTTTTGCGAGTGACGCGCCCGCGGCGATCCAGCCGGCGCTGCGGCCCATGACCTCGACGACGGAAACGAGATCACCCTGCCCCATCGCCTCGTTGTCGCAGGCGATCTCGCGGATCGCGCTCGCGATGTACTTGACCGCGCTGGCGTAGCCCGGGCAGTGGTCCGTGACCGACAGATCGTTGTCGATCGTCTTCGGCACGCCGATCACACGCAGTTCGTAGGCCTGTTGCTGCGCCAGTTTGGAGATTTTATCGGCTGTATCCTGGGAATCGTTGCCGCCGATATAAAAGAAATAGCGGATGTTATGGGCCTTGAAGACCTCGAGTACCCGCTCGAAATCCTGCTGTTTCTTCAGCTTGTAACGGCAGGTGCCAAGCGCGGCACCGGGCGTATGGCGCAAGGCACGAATCTGCTGCTGCGATTCGGAGGCGAGATCGATCAGATCTTCCTGCAAAATACCCAGGACCCCGTTCAGCGCGCCGTAGATTTCCTCGATGCATTCATGGTTCAGCGCCTCCGAGATGATGCCCGCGACGCTGGCGTTGGTGACAGCAGTGGGGCCGCCGGACTGGCCCACCAAGACATTGCCTACGAGTTCAGCCATGACAGGAAGAGATAAAGGTTTGAGAGAACGTGAAGGGCAAAGAAAGCGCACCGCGCCAACCGGTGGCAAACTCAAATTTCCCTCACAGCGTCATGCCGTTGCGTAATCCGAACGAATTGGTCCGGGCGCGCCCGACCCGCGCGAGACAATTGGGGTCAACTGCCCAGCCGATATTACCGACAACTCTGGACGCGGCCATCGGGAGATGCCCGGATGGCAACCCGGTGGGCATCAGGATAAAATCGTGCCCGTGACCCACGCCTGATTTGCGCAGCGAGCACCGGCCGCGTGCCGCGGGGCACCGGCAGCCCGACGGGCTCGGGCTAGAGCAGTCGGGCGGGTTGATAATCCGCGGCGCCGCGGTGCTTCTTTACCAGCGGTTTGATTTCGGCCAGGAACGCGTCGACCTGGTGCGGCGCCGCGCCCACGAACCGCGCGTTCTCGCTGAGGATCGCCTGGAGCGCCTTCTTGCCGAGCCCGACCCGCTTGTCGCTCGCGAGCCGCGCCAGCAGATCGGCGTCGCCATTGCCAGTACGCAGCGCCTTCGCCGCGGCGAGCGCGTGTTCCTTGATCGCCTCGTGCGCGGTCTCGCGGCCGGCGCCCTGCTTCACCGCTTCCATCAGGATCGTCGTGGTCGCGAGGAACGGCAGGTTGCGCTCGTTCTCGGCCGCGACGGCCGCAGGAAAAACCTCCATCTGGCGCAGCACGGTGAGAAACGTCTCGAGCAGTCCATCGATGGCGAAAAACGCATCCGGCAGCGCGACCCGGCGGACCACGGAGCACGAAACATCGCCTTCGTTCCACTGGTGGCCCGCGAGTGCGCCCGTCATGGTCACATAGCCGCTGAGCAGCGTCGAAAACCCGCAGATGCGCTCGCAATTGCGGGCGTTGACCTTGTGCGGCATGGCCGACGATCCAACCTGGCCTTCCTGAAAACCCTCCGTGAGCAGGCCGGCGCCCGCCATCAGCCGCAGCGTGGTGGCGCAGCTCGCCGCGGCGCCGCCAATCTGGTGCAGCGCGCTCACCACCTCGAAGTCCAGACTTCGCGGATACACCTGCCCCACGGCCGAAAGCGAGGCATGGAAACCCAGATGCTTGAGCACGCGCGACTCCAGTTGATCGACCTTGTTGCTATCGCCGCCGAGCAGCGTCAACTGGTCGAGCTGGGTTCCGACCGCACCCTTGAGTCCGCGCACCGGGTAGCGGCCGAGCAATTCCTCCAGCCGGGCGAACGCGACGAGCATCTCCTGGCCGAACATCGAGAGCCGTTTGCCGAACGTCGTCGGCTGCGCCGGCACGTTGTGCGTCCGGCCCGTGATCATCAGGTCGCGGTGCGCCTCCGCCTGCTGGCCCAGCGCGAGCAGCGCCGCCGCCGATTTGAAATACACGAGCTTCAGCGACCGATACACCTGCAGCTGCTCGACGTTTTCGGTGAGATCGCGGCTGGTGAGCCCAAGGTGGATGAACTGGCGTTTCGCGAGATCGGAGAACTCCTCGATCCGCGCCTTCACATCGTGCAGCGTGATGCGCTCGCGTTTCGCGATTGAGGCGAGGTCGATCTGGCCCTTCACCTTTTCGTAATCCTTGATCGCCTCGGCGGGAATCGGCACGCCGAGATCGCGCTGGGCTTTCATCACCGCGATCCAGAAATCGCGCTCGAGGGCGACGCGGCCGTGTTGGGACCAGACATCCTTCATGCCGGCGGAGGCATATCGTTCGGCCAGAACGTTCGGGATGGGGGCAGCGGGAGGGGTGAAGATGTCGTTCACGCGGAGGGGAACGTGTATGCGCGAGGTTCGCGCCATGGCCAACGGAAAAATGGCTTTGCCTTCGAGTGAGGCGTTATCGACGGTTGCCCCATGGCGGACCCATGCTCGATGCCTTCACCAGAAAACCCACCCGCATCCACGGCCGCAGCCTCCCGCCTGCCGGCGAGCGAGCCGCTCTTCAAGACGATCACGAGCGACGACTGGCGGCGCTCGCTGGCCTCCGCGCGGCGGCAGAAAAATGCGGTCTCCGCGCAGATTCGGACCGCGATCTCGTCGTCCTCGCAGAAGACGAAGTAGCATTGCTCGAGCCGACGGGTCCGGAATGGGCCGCATTCGGCCGGGCGATTCGCGGCTGGCGCGCCCTGGTGCCGCTCCTGCGGCTGGACGATTTCGGTTTCGCAGCCGACGCCGAAAATCCACTGGAGGAACCAAACGCGAAACTGCGGCGGATCGGCGGCGGCGTCGAGGCATGGGCGCTGGCCGCCGAATCCGAAGGCTCGGTCTACAAGTTTTATCTGCCGCGCGAGGAAAAGCGGATCGGCAGCGTGTTCGGCTTCCGCCGCGGCGATGAAGCGACCCTCCTGGCCGAGGCGACACTCGGCGACTATCGCGGGCTGCTCGAGAAACTCCTGCTGATCCACGCGCTCGGCGGCATGGCCACCGAGGTCGTGGCGGTCACGCCCGAAGGCATCCTCGTGGCCAAGCAAACGCTGGGTGAACCGCTGCCGCAGGGCGATGATGTTTCGGGCGTTCTTCCCGGAGGACTGATCGAAATCCCGTCGCGCTTTCTCCGCGCCAACCGCGATCACCCGAGATTATTCTTCCTCCCGAATTCCACCGCGTCGACCACATGGCTCGTCGCCGATTTGCACGCGCGAAACTTTGTCCGCGGCATCGACGGCGCACTGCACGTCATCGATCTCGTCGCGGCACCCTGGCCGGCCGACTCCAGCCGGGATCCGCTGATCGCCGGGTGGCTCGCGCGCGTTCGTGCCGATCCCGGCGCCCCGGTGCTGCGCAGCGCGCCGGATGAGGAACTGTAAGCCGGAAAGCCGCGTTATTCCACGCGGCTTCGCTCGCGAAACTGATTTCCGAACTTAGCTCTTTTGCGTGTTGAGGAAGTCCAGGACCTTCTCCGCCTGCTTTTCCGTCTGCTTTTCGTCGTGATACACGACGCGGCCCTGGCGATCGATGAGGTATGCCTCGCGCGCCGCCATGGCGGTGCCGGACTGGCCGAACGCCTTCACGACCTTCTTGTCCGTGTCCGCCAGCAGCGGGAACGGGAAATTGTTCACCTGCTTGAACTCCTTCTGTTTCTCGACCGGATCGGTGCTGACGCCGACGACGGCGACGCCCTTCTTCTTCAGCTCGGCGCTTGCGTCGCGCAGCGAGCAACCCTGCTTGGTGCAGCCGCCGGTCAGCGCCTTCGGATAGAACCACACCAGCGTGTAGTTGTTTTTCTTGTATACGTCGCCGAGGTTCAGCGTCTTGCCTTCGTCGGTGGTGGCGGAGATCACCGGGGCTTTGTCACCAATCTTGAGTGCGTCCGCGTGGGCGGTGCCAAGGAGAAGTGAGAACAGGGACATGAGGGCGAGGGTGTGGGGAAGTTTCATGGCGGACGCACCGTAGCTGGGGCGGTGCGGTTCGCAAGCGGGCAGTGTTTTACGGCTTTTTGCTGCCGTCAGCGGGCGGAAAATGTGTCAGACCATTACCGTCCCGGCGTTTGTCCGGGCTGCACCTCAACCAATACCCAACCATGAAGACGACTACCTCACTCAAGCTCGCCACCCTCGCTGCCCTCGCCGCCGTGGGCACCGCCTTGGCCCAATCGGGCATGATGGCACACGACAGCGGCGCGGGATTGCTCGGCCAGAAGTTCTCCGGCCTCGAATACGGATACACCCATCACGTCGATGGTCCGCCCCACTCGCTGAACCGCTACGCGGTCGTCTCGCAGGCACCGCTGCCCGAGATGGTCAACCTCGATGGGGCGTTCCACTACGAATACACCCGCGGCAGCACCGGCGGCATCACGATGGCGCGTCACGATGTACGGATGGGCTTCACCAAGTTCCTGTCGCATGGCAACGCCAAGCCATTCCTCGATGTGCAGGCGGGCTGGGCGTGGCTCAAGAACGGCGCGATGACGGACGACTCGTTCGCCTATCAGGGCACCGTCGGCGTCGAGTTGCCAATCAACGCCACGCTCACCGCGACCCCGTATTTCCGGTTCGAGGAAGCGCCGCATTTCCGCGCTCGCGCCTGGAGTTTTGGGGGCAAACTCGGCTACCGCATGCACCGCAACTGGAGCGGCACCCTGGCCATCCAGGTGGACGAGGATCACAACATCGAATACTCCCTCGGCGTCCAGCGGCGGTATTAAAAGTTTCGCGCCCTGGCGCGCGAAACTCAGGTCTCGACGCCGGTCACCGGGAGTTCATTCGGATAATCTACGCTGAACTTCACCGTCAGCTCCCGCTTCTCGCCCGGCTTGAGATCGAGCGTCCACTTGAGCATCCCCTCCGGAGAGGGCTTGGCCTCCTTCTCCGCGGGGGACAGCTGTTTCACGGCGATCTTCTCGTGCCGCGAAACCGGCACCTGATCGCTGACGACCACACGCCCGGTCGTCCGATTGTTGTTTCGAATCGGCGGACAGCGGCGCCGCCTGGGCGCCGCCGGATAACATGGCTAGCGCGAGGAGTAAGATTGCGGCGCTCGCGCGCGCCTGCGGGCTGGAGCGTTTCATGAGGGCGGCAGCAGTGTGCACGACCTGAACGACGGTCCAATGCCGAAAAACTTAGCCTTGGGACCGCGACCGCCCCCGGTCGCAATTACCATCGACCACCCGTTCGAATGGTTCAGACCAACGACGCGAGCGCGCGACGAGACGAAACGTGAGAGCCGGAGCGACCGGGGGCGGTCGCGCTCCCAAGGGTCGAACCAACGACCCTGCATTTTGCGGGAACCGCGGCCGGGCAGGTCCGCTCACACGCTGCGATTCCGGTTCACCAAACCTTCTTTTCGTCCCCGCGTCCTTCCTCGTGACGCACCGCTTGCCTTGCGCCCAGGCGAACCTCAACCTCGCCGGTCTCCAAGTTCCGTTCCTTCCTACTCACCCTTTTTTCGGACCACTTTCCCTCCATGTTCCTCGTTTTGCCCCTCCGGCTGGCCGCACGTCGCGCACTCATCGCCTGCAGCCTCCTGTCCGGCCTCGCGTCCCTCGTTTTCTCGCAGACGCCCTCCGCGGCCGATGGGTTTAACCCCGATGTCGACGGCAACGTTTACGTCCTGGTCACCCAAGCCGACGGAAAGGTCCTCGTCGGCGGCCAGTTCACGACCATCCGGGGGGAGTATCGCAACAATCTCGCCCGGCTGAACGCCGACGGTTCGCTCGACACCGCCTTCAACCCGAATCCCAATGGTGTCGTCCGCGCGGCCGTCATCCAGCCGGACGGCCGGATCGTCATTGGCGGCGACTTCACCGCCCTCCAGCCGGGCGCAACCGCCGTGACTCGCAACCGGATCGCGCGCCTGGAACCCAGCGGCGCGATCGACAGCACGTTCACCTTGGGGCTTGGCGGCGCCTTGCCGCCACAGGTCGCATTGCAGTCCCAAGTCCACGCACTTCTGCTCCAGCCCGACGGCCGGATCGTCGCTGGCGGCACCTTTACCACCGTCCAGAGCGGCACGGCCTCGGTGACGCGCAACCGGATCGCGCGGTTCAACGCCAACGGCACGCTCGACACCGGGTTCGACCCGAACGCGAACGGCATGGTCCTCGCCCTCGCGCTCCACGTGGATGGAAAGATCCTCGTCGGCGGCGGCTTCACCACGCTGCATTCCGCCAACGACGCGAGTCCCACCAGCCGCAACCGGATCGCGCGGCTGAACCCGAACGGCACCGTCGATTCCGAATTCGATCCCAACGCCAACAACGGCGTGACCGCCATCGCCGTCCAGCGCGACGGCAAGATCGTCCTCGGCGGCCACTTCACCACGCTTCACCCCATCGGCGACGATAACCCCAGCACCCGCACCCACCTCGGAAGAGTGCAATCCGATGGCACGCTTGATTACGAATTCGTCGCGAACGTCAACGGGGCGGTCGCCGAAATAGCGGTGCAGCCCGACGGTGGAATTCTCGTCGGTGGCACCTTCAACACGGCGTGGGGCCGGGGCGCCGCCTCGGCGACGCGCAACAATCTCGCGCGGTTCACCACCGACGGCTCGCTCGATTCCAATTTCAATCTGAACTTCAACGCCCAAGTCGACGCCCTCGCATTCCAAGCCGACGGCCGGATCCTCGTCGGCGGTTACTTCACCCGCGTGCTGCCTCCGGGTGCCGTCAGCGCGATCGTCCGCAACCGGCTGGCGCGGCTCACCCCAGACGGCTCGGTCGACTCCAGTTTCGAAATCGATGCCGGGGGTCGCGTGCTCGCCAGCGCCGTGCAGTCGGATGGAAAAATCCTGATCGCCGGCAGCTTCACCAACGTCGGCGGCGCCACGCACAATTATTTCGCCCGGCTCAATGCCGACGGCTCGGTGGATGCCACCTACAATCCGGACTTCAACGAACGCGTTTTCACGATCGCGATCCAGTCCGACGGCAAGGCGATCGTCGGCGGCAGCTTCACCACCATTGGGGGCGAAACCCGGAACCACATCGCGCGGCTGAACCCGAACGGCACCATCGATTCGGCGTTCAATCCGAGCATCGACGGCCAGGTCGGCGTGATCGCGCTCCAGCCGGACGGCCGGATTCTGGTTGGCGGCACGTTCACCGGCGTGCAGGCGGTCGGCGCCGCCACCCCTGTGAGCCGGCCGAACCTGCTCCGGCTCACCGCCGCGGGCGCGCTCGACGACACTTTCAATCCGTCGCCCAACTCGAGCGTCGCCGCGATGGTCGTGCAGTCGGATGGAAAAATCCTGCTCGGCGGCGCGTTCAGCACGCTGACGCCAACTGGCGCGAACTCACCGACGCAGCGAAGCTTTATCGCCCGCATCAACTCGGACGGCACGCTCGACGCCGCCTTCAGCCCGACGATCAACGCCCGGGTCAGCGCGCTCGCGGTGCAATCCGACGGCAAGATCGTGCTCGCGGGCGCATTCACCGCCTTCCGCGCCACCGACACGACTGACACCATTGTCCGCAACCACATCGCGCGGTTGAACGGCGACGGTACGCTCGATGCCGGCTACGATCCCAACGCGAACGACAACGTGCTCGCCCTCGCGCTCCAGCCCGACGGCAGGTTGATCATCGGCGGATCCTTCACGACGCTTCGAGAGCCGGGCGCGCCTGACTGGATCCTCCGGAAATATGCGGCGCGGCTGAACACCGATGGCACCGTGGATTCCACGTTCGACCTCGACCTCAGCGAGGCGCCGGGCAACCGCGTCGATTCGTTGCGGCTGCTGGCCGACGGCCGGCTGCTGATCGGCGGAAGTTTCACGTCGCTCCAGCCGACGAACACGCCGTCGCGGATCGCTCGCAAGAACTTCGCGCGGATCAATGCCAACGGCACCGTCGACACGGCGTTCAACGCCGGCGCCGGCGGCACATCGCGCGGCCAGATCAACGCGGTCGCGGTCCAGCCCGACAACAAAATCATCGCGGTCGGCTCCTTCTCGGATCTCGGGGGCGCGAAGACGACGAACATCGCGCGCTTCAACGCGGAAGGTTCGGCCGACCCGACATTCAGTTCGAGTGCGGCCAGCGACGGACCGATCCACGCCGTGGCCACCCTGCCGAACGCGTCGCCCGTGCCGGCGCCGGTCGCCGGCTTCGCGTGGCTGAATCGCGACGGGACCCTCCGCACCGCGTTCTCCGGGCGCGGCGCGCGGCTGGGCGGCCAGATCAGCGCCGCCGTGGTCCACCCCAATGGCGGGCTCCTGCTCGGCGGCGCCTTCACGAACCTGGCGAACACCACCGGCGGAAACCTCGTCCGGTTCAACCGCGACGGCTCGCTGGACGCCAACTTCAACCCGAGCCCCAACGGCGCGGTATCCGTGATTGCGATTCAGCCCGACGGCCGGATTCTCATCGCCGGCTCGTTCTCGGTCGTCCACGGCGTGGCGCGAAACCGGATCGCGCGGCTCAATGCCGATGGCTCGCTCGACACCGGCTTCGATCCGAACGCCGGCGGGAACATCAACGCCCTCGTGCTCGAGGCCGACGGCCGGATGATTGTCGGTGGCGCGTTCACCACCTTCACGCCGAATGCGACCACCACGCCCGTCACGCGCAACTTCATCGCACGGCTGAACAGCGACGGCACCGTGGATGCGAACTACAACCCGAACGTGAACGCCGCGGTGTTCGCGCTCGTCCTCCAGGGCGACGGCAAGGTCTTCGCCGGCGGCACGTTCACCACCACGCAGCCGAACACGACGACGACGGCGGTGACCCGCAACGGCCTCGCGCGGTTCAACACCGACGGCACGCTCGACACGAATTTCGATCCGAATTCGACCGGCCCGGTCTACGCACTCGCGATGCAACCGAACAGCCAGCTGGTCGCCGGCGGCTCCTTCTCCGGGTTCCAGCCGACGCTGCCCGGCGGTTCGAGCAGTTTTGTCACGCGCAACAACATCGCGCGCATCAACAGCGATGGCTCCGTCGATGCCGATTTCGATCCGAACGCCAATCGCCCGGTGCGGGCGCTCGCAGTACAGCCGGACGGCAGCGTGCTGCTCGCGGGCGAATTCACCACCTTGCAGCCGGCCAGCGCCCCCGCCTCGATCGCGCGGCATCACCTCGCACGCGTGAACAGCGACGGTTCGCTCGACGCGGGGTTCAATCCCGATGTGACCGGCAATGTCTTCGGGCTGGCCGCGCTCGCCGACGGCACCGTCCTCGTCAGCGGTGATTTCACCGGCCTGCAGCTCAACGGCTCGATTTTTGTGGGCGGAGATTTCGCGACGCTCGGTGGCATCACCGTCCGGAATCTCGCGGCGCTGACCTACAACGGCTCGGTTACGACGTCATTCCAGCCCAATCCGAACGGCGCGGTGAACGCGCTGCTCGCCCAGCCCGACGGCAAGATTGTCGTTGCCGGCGCGTTCACCTCGATCGCCGGCGCCACGCGCAACCGGCTCGCGCGGTTCAATGCCGACGGCACGATCGACACCGCGTTCAACCCCACTCTCACCGGCACGGTCAACGCGCTCGCGCTGCAGCCGGACGGAAAGCTGCTGGTCGGCGGCGCGTTCACGGGCGCGAGTTCCCTCGTGCGGCTCAACGCCGACGGCTCCGCCGATGCCGCATTTGCCGCGACCGCCCCGGGACCCGTCACCGCCGTGGCCGCCCACCACAACGGCAAGATCTTCTACGTCACCAACCGCACGACCCTCGCGGCGCTGAACTCGACCGGCGCAGCCGCTGATCCAGCCATCGCCGTCGCGCCTGGAGACGGCGCGTTCCAAACCCTCTCGGTCCAGGGCGATGGCAGCATCATCGTCGGTGGCAACGGGACGATCAGCGCGACGGGCAGCGGAAGTTCGTCGCGGCCGTTCCTCGCGCGGATTGGCGCCGACGGCAGGATGGACCTTTCGTTTACTCCGGCGCCGAACGGCGCGGTCACGGCGGTGGCCATTCAATCGGACGGTCGCGTCGTGGTCGGCGGCGCGTTCACCACCATCGGCGGTGAGATTCGTCATGGTATCGCCCGGCTGGCACCCGCTGGTCCGGCGACGCAGGCGCTCGGCGTCACCTCGGATGGTCGCGCCGCCACGTGGGTGCGGACGGGAACCGCCGGTGAAGTCAGCGCGGTGATTTTCGAACTGTCGACGGATGGCGCAACGTGGACAACGCTTGGGCTGGCGATTCCATCGGCTGGCACGTGGACGTTGAGCGGGCTGTCACTTCCGGCGCGCGAGGTGTTTTACGTCCGCGCGCGCGGGATCGCCGTGGCGTCGGGCGGCACGTCCTCGGGTGTGTTCGAACTTGTGCGCGAGTTCAACCTGGCCAGTGCGTCGTTTGCGCCCGTGGCCGGCGGCAGCGGTGGCACCCCGACGGGCGGCTTCTCGATCAATCCATTCACCGGAATCATCAGCGGCACGCTTCCAAGTCCCGTCCGCCCGCCGGGCGCGGCATCGATTGTCAGCGCGAGCGGTGACACGATCGAAATCGTGGTGGCCAGCGCGACGTCCGGCGGCACGGCTCAGCTCACCAACCTTTCGACGCGCGGCCGGGTGTCGGCGGCAAATCCGCTGATTCTTGGGTTTGCCATCACCGGCACCGAATCGCGTCCGGTGCTGATGCGCGCGGTCGGGCCGGCGCTCACCGATTTCGGCGTGAGCGATGCGCTTCGCGGTACGCGGCTGCAGGTCTACGACTCGACCGGCGCACTGGTGACGTCGAACGAGAGCTGGACCGCCGCGGATGATTTGGTCAACGCGACGGCGCGAACCGGCGCGTTCCCGCTGGCGGCGGGCAGCGCGGACAGCGCCGCCGTCGTAACCCTCAACCCCGGAATCTACACCATGCAGGTCGTCGACACGCGTGGCACGGGCGGTGTGGCGCTGGCGGAGATCTACGATGCTGGCAATGGTTCCGGCTCACGACTGGTGAACGTTTCCAGTCGCGGCGGCGCCGGCGCCGGTGACGCCGCGTTGATCAGCGGATTCGTGATTTCCGGTGACGCACCGAAACGCGTGCTGCTGCGGGCCGTCGGTCCGACCCTCGCGCAATTCGGCGCCGGCGCGGTCGTCGCCGACCCGTCGCTTTCGCTCTACAACAGCCTGGGCGTGTCGCTCGGCTCGAACGACAACTGGGTTTCAGGTGTGGCGCAGATCACGACGGCCGCGCTCAGCGCCGGCGCTTTCGCGCTGGAGCCCGGCAGCAAGGACGCCGCGGTCATCGCGACGCTTCCACCCGGCGCGTACACGATCCAAGTCAGCACGAAGTCGGACATCACCGCGACGGCGCTGCTCGAGATCTACGAAGTACCGTAAGGGGTCTTCGGCTTCGTAGCAGCCGAGGTAACGAGGCTGGAAACCCGGCTCACCTTCCGGTGAATGGAGCCGCGGCCGGAAGGAAAGATTCACTGTCGCAAAGGGTGGCCGACTTGTCCGCCGTAGCTCGAAGAGCGAAGGTGGAAGCGCCGGGGTATGTTCGTCCGGTATCGCCATCGCGGATTGCGCCCTGGCAAAACTGGCTGCCCTGGGAGCGCGGGCGTCTCGCCCGCATTCCGCCGTTGCGGGCGGGACGCCCGCGCTCCCAGGACGAACCGCCGAAATTTCCAAAATTACGCCGTCGAAGAATCACCTCGTAGGAGCTTCAGCCACGAGCGGAGGTCAACCTTACTCCGCCGGCTTCGGTGTCGGCAGACCGCGCAGCGCCCTGGGCTTCGTTTCGTCGACGCGCGTTGTCCGCTCCTTCAACGAGGCGACATATTCGACGACGTCGCGCAGCTGGGACTTGGTGAGAATCGTGGCGTAGATTTCCGGCATCGACGAGGGCGCGCCCTCGCGCTTCGTGATGTTTTCCTTTTTCACCTCGACCACCTTGTTGTCCGGATCGCGCAGGGCGATCATGTCGTCGGTTTCGCGCGTCACGATTCCGGCCACGACTCCGCCGGTCTTCAACGTGAGCACGATGGTGTCGAAGCCGGGCGCGATTTTCACGTTCGGCTTCACGATCGACTCGAGCAGATATTCGCGGGAATATTTTGCGCCCGCATCGGCTAGATCCGGGCCCGCGTCGCCACCGTCCTCCCCCGCGCGGTGACAGCGAATGCAGGCCATCACCGGCTGGGTTTCGAAAATCCGTTTGCCGATCGTCGGGTTGCCGCCGGCGAGCGCCACGCGATAGGGCGCCAGCGGATCGGCGCTCGACGACGCCGACGCGACCTCGCGCTGCGCGAGCAACTGCGTGATTTTTGGATCACGGCGACGGCCGGCCGCAGTCAGCAGCTCGAGCTGCACCGCCGGCGCCACCTTGCCGTCGGCCAGAAGCTGTAGTTGCTCTGCGAGTACCGCGTCTGCGGTCGGATGACGCAAGTGGCCCAGCGCGCGCAATGCCGCCTTCTGCTCCGCGACGTCGCCGTGGCGCACCAGGTTGGCCAGCACGGGTGCCGCCGCATCCGGCGAAAGCCGCGCGGTTATCGGCAGCGCGGCGAGTCGCAGCTCCGGCGAAGACGATGTGCTCGCGGTATTCACCGCCTCCTGGAGCCGCGGGTGCTTGATCTTGTCCAGTGCCGCCAGTGCCGCGGCGCGTGTCGGGCCCAGCTGCTTCTCGTCGGAGACGGCCGCGAGCAGCGCATCGGTCGCGCCGGCAATCTCGAGCGTTTGCAGCGCTTTCAGCGCCGCGACCTGGACGACCGATGGTGACGAGGGTGCGAGCAGCTGTGCCAGCATCGGTTCGAGCGCCGCCACCGCGATCTTGCGCGGCCGCGTCTTGTCCGGGAGCGGCCGGAAAATACCGACGAGCCGGTCGCGTTGCGGCGGCTTCGGCCACAGTGCGAGCTGCGCCAGCGCTTCCGCGCGGCCCCTTGCCGGCGCCTCTGCCCGCACCGCATACGCTGCCAGCGCGCGTGCGTTATCGGGCTTGCCCAGCCGGAAGTGCGCATTGATGACGCGGAAGAGCGTCGGCTCGTCCGTGAGCGGCTGTTCGATCAGCGCCGCCAATGCCGGCATCGCGGCCGGAATCGGCGCATCGTTGATCGCAACCGCCGCCTCGCGCGCAATCAGCGGATCCGAATCGGAAAGGAATTTCGCGATTTCCGCGCGACCCAGCCGTCGATAGGCGAGCACCACCGCGAGCCTGACGGCGCGTGATGAGTCGGTCGAGGCGGCCTCCAGGGCGCCGAGGTTCTTTCCGCCCACGAGCCCCATCACCAGCGCATGCCGAAGATAATAATCATCGTCGTTGTTGGCCCGGATGGCGGCGATCAACGCGGGGGCGGCCCGTCGCGCGAGCGCCGGGTCGGTGGCGCTGAGCCTGCCCAGGCTTTGCGCCGCGAAAAATTTCACGCGGTTGTTCTCGTCCAGCAGTGATCCGATCAGTGGCTCGGCCATGTCGTGCGCGCCGTGGTTGCCGAGCAGCTTCACCGCCTGCGCGCGCATCTCGGGATCGCGATCGCGAACGAGAAGGCGGAGCGGAGCAAACGCGGAGCGATTCTTCGGCGCGAGCTGGCCGAGTCCCCAGCTTGCATGCCGGCGCGCGAGAGCGGGCGCATCCGCTTTGGTCGCAATATCGGCGAGCGTCGCGACGCTCGCGCCGCCGCGCTCGACCAGCGTGAACTGCGCCTCGAGCCGGACGCGCCAGTCGGGATGGCCGAGCAGCCTGGCGAGTTCGGCGGCCGGTCGCTTCGTCCAGTCGCCCCCAATCAGCTGCTGCGTTTCCCGCGTGAGCGCGCTCTTCTCGTGCTTCGGATCGGACATCGCGTAAATTCGGCCGCGCTTCGACTTCGGCCAGCCTTCCGCCCAATCCGAGGTGTACAACCGTCCGTCGGGACCGAACTTCACGTCCGTCGGCAAGGCCGAGGTGAGAAACGGCTTCGCGTCCGCGACCTCGTAGGATGCGCCCTTCTGCTTGAGGTTGTAGGTGTAGATGCCGCTGCGCGCGATCGAACCCTTGAAGTGCGTGATGAACAGCGTGCCCGAATAATCCGGGCTCAGGCCGGTGCCGGGGTTGTACTCGATGCCGGAGGGGCCGTCCTCGATGTTGCAAATGGGCGCGAGATGATACGTGAGCTGGCCCTCGTGCCGCGGCCACCAGAGTTTTTCGGTGTTCCAGGGACCGGCCTTCTCGAGCGGCGCAAACTGATACCCGATTCGCCAGCCGCTATCCCCGTTTTCAACCACATGCACGAGCCGTTCCTCGTCACCATTGTCGCAGTCGTTGTCGCCCGTAAGCAGGTCGCCGTATTCGTTGAACACGAGTGATTGCGGATTGCGCAGCCCAGTCGCGAACAGCTCCATTTCCGTGCCGTCGGGGTTGCAGCGGAACACTGCGCCCATGTCGGCCGTGTCGATGGTGCGGCCCTCCTTCGTTTTCACCGTGGCGCCGCGATCACCGTTGCTGAAATAGAGTTCCCCGTCGGGGCCGAAGACGAGCCCGTGCAGATCATGGCCGGTGAAATTGAACCTCACGCCGTAGCCGGTGCTGATCGCGTTTCGCGTGGCGGCCTTCGTGTCGCCGGTGAACTGCCAGACATTCGGGATGTTCGTGAACCACACCTTGCCGCGGCGGGCGAGCACGCCGGAAGCGATGCCATCGAGCGCGGTGTTGAACCCATCGGCGTAAACATGGCTCTTGTCGGCAACACCGTCACCGTCCGTGTCCTCCACCAGCCGCAGGATCTCGCCCTCGATCGACAGTTCTTTTTCGCCGGCCGATCCGAACGCCTTCTTAATCAGCGCGGCGCGATCCGCGACGGTCCGGCAGGCGAGTTCGTCCTCGAGCATCCACATGTAGTCGCGGATATCGAGGACACTGCTGCGGTAGCGGTACGTCTCGGCCACGAAAATCCGGCCGCGCTCGTCGAAGTTGAACGCGACCGGGTTGGCGAGCATCGGCTCGGCCGCCCACAGCTTCACCTCGAGTCCGGGCGGCAGCTTCATGCGCTTCAGTGCCTGCACCGGCTCATCCGAGGCGGGCGCGATTTCCGGTGTCCGCTTCCGCGTGCCGGCATCGCGCACGCGGCCGGTGGCAACCGGCTTCTCATCGTCGTCGTCGTCGCTGGGTTCGGCGGCCCGGCTGATGGGGGTCGAGAGGACAAGGACGGCAAGCAGCGCGGTACGGACGAAGGGCGAACAGGTCATGGGGAACGGGGAACGTAGGAGCGAGCAACCCCGAGGCAAGTCGCCTTGCAGCTTTACCTCGCCGACGCGCCAGAAATATGGCCGATCGATCGCCCAACTCACCGCACGACGCCGACTCAGCGCCGCTCGCTCCCCGCCCGGACGTTGCTTGCCGATTCGGTGAAGCAGGTGCTTCACCGAATCGGCAAGCGGCCCGAAGCATGTTGGAGGCTGCGATCACGAGGCACGGCGGGTTCGAACCGCACGGGGCTCGAAGCGCAGGGGTTAGGACGCGGGGGCGCGTGAGATTCGCCGCAGATTGTCGCACACGATGGCAGCGGCGATAGCGGCGTTCAGCGATTCGGCACGGCCAAACTTCGGGATGCTCACGCGCCGCGTCACCTGCGCGGCCACCCCGGGTGAAAGCCCGCGGCCCTCGCTGCCGATCACCACCACCGCGTTTTCCAGCCGCGACAGTTCATGCACATCGTCACCATCCAAATCGCACCCGAGTACGGGAATATGCGCGCGCACCGAGCCGAGCAGCGGCGCGAGTTCGGCGGTGTGCGTTCGCACGTGCGCGAAGGAGCCCATGCTGGCATTGATCACCTTTTGGTGGAAAAGATCCGCGCAATCGGGCGAAAGCACCACGCGGTCACAGGCAAACCAGTCAGCGATGCGCAGCAGCGTGCCAACATTCCCCGCGTCCTGCACGCGATCGAGCGCGAGCGTCAGCCCCTGCCGCAAATCATCCGGCGCCAGCGGCTCACGCACGATTCGGCCGACGGCAAGCACCGGCGACGGCGTCGGGAAATGACTGATCCGCTCCATCTCCGAAGTGGCGATCGTCCGCGCGGCAAGGGTCGGCGGCGCCGATTCGGCGGGTACCCGCTTTTGCTCCCAGCCTTCCGTCGCGTACAGCTCGACGAATGGAAACTTCGCCGCCAGCAGCTCGGCCACGACCTTCTCGCCCTCGACGACAAACAAGCCGAGTTCCTCGCGGTGTTTTTTTTCGCGCAACGAACGCAAGCGCAGCAACTCCGACTTCGTCAACACGGCCGGATGCTCGCCGCGCTCACTCCGCCGTGGCAAGCAGCGCCTTGCCCTCGCCGTCCAGGACGATGCGATGCGCGGTCATGATGTATTCGCCGTCGGCGCCGTCATCGATCAGTACGCCGATCTGATATTCGCCCGCCGGGAGTTTGTCGCGCGTCCGCGCAAAACGAAACCCGCCCAGGAGCCAGCCGGGCTGCTGGTGGATTTTGACCACGTCGGGCCGGCTGACCGACACCGTGGAGTAGACGTACATCCGGTGTTCCGAGCGCAAGACGAGGTGCAAATCGCCCCTCTCCATGTCCTCGCCCTGAATGGCAGCCCAGCCGCCCACGAAGGCGGCATGCCGGTTCACCTCCATCTCCTCGATATAGTACGAGATCCGCGAACTTGGTTTCGCGTGCGGAAACGAGCGCGGCTCGCAGATGGACGCCATCCGGTAGACGCCGCGACGCTCCGCCTCGTGGAGCAGCCGCGTCGCGTGCGACGGCTGCGGGTGCAAGGTGAAGGAGCCGTGACCATCCGCGCCGTGTTGCTTGAAGCGCACGGCGGCGCGGTCGCGGCATTCGACCCACGAATCGGCCTCGTCGGCAAAAGAGATGTTCGCCGCAATGTTGAACCCAATCAACACCGGCAGGGCGGCGTACAAAAGCTTAAGTGGCCGCCGCGGATGCGAGTACCGCTCGAGGAGCATGAATACCGTCGATGCCCACGCCAGCGCACTCAGGATCAAATACCGTGAATGCACCAGGCCGCCGGCGTTTTGCGCCCGCCCAACCGCAATCAACGCCATCGCGCCGATCGCGAAACACGTCAGGGGGAAAAGGACCCGCTCCCGCCGCGCACTGCCGGTCCAAGCCGCCCACCCGACCAGCGCGACGAGGATCACGCCGACCCAGGGACCGGCCGTGGTATCATTGAGCGCGGGCACGGACCCGAGCAGGGTCAGCCAAAAATGCGCGATGGCAACAATCCCGGCGAAAGAGAAGCCGGCGAACTCGTGGCTGGCATTGACCCGAAAGCCAAGGAAGAAGCCGGCCAACACCAACGCAGCGACGATGCCCCAGCCGGCGAGCTCACGCCGCCGCCGCGCCTGCCACAACATCGCCGCTCCCACCGGCCAGACCACCACGCCATGCGCCAGGGTGAACGTCGCGAGCGCGGCGAACACCGCTCCGGTGATCAGCCCGCCGGTCGTTCCCCGCGCGATGCCAATGATCGAAATCCCGACGAGAAGCAGGATTTGGAAATGCTCAATCGACGAGCCGGACCAGAGGAAATTCTCGTAATGCTCGAAGTTGAAAACGACAAACCCGATCACGACGGCAAACCGCAAGCGCCGCGCCATCGTGCCGGTTTCCCGCACGAGCAGGATGCACAATCCAATCAGCGAAGCGTTGCCCAGCGCGCTCAGCGCCCGAAAGTCGAGCGTGCCCGTCAGCCAGTAGGTCAGGGCGATCTCGAAGCGGCTGGTCAGCATCCGGTGCTCGTTGTTGATCGCGAAGAGTTGCTGGAAGAACTGCGGAATCGTCACGCCCTCTTCGAGTCGCAGCACGAAGGCCAGGGCGGTGTCGAATTCGTCCCAATAGACCACGTTCCGGCTCGACTGGACAACCTCGGCCAGCACGTAGAAAACCGGAATCAGCGCGA